>NZ_JBAKHR010000033.1:0-73482 GCF_036902955.1 Micromonospora sp. CPCC 205558 | reverse complement strand
GCGGGGCGGGGCGGGCGGGCGGGCGGGGCGGGCGGGGCGGGCGGGCGGGCGGGCGGGCGGGCTGGGCGGATTCTGCGCGGAACCGGATCGCCGCGCCCGGCGGAGCTGACAGGCTGGCCTGGCCGCCGCGCACCAGCGGTGGCCGCCGGCCCGGCCGGTGACCGAGAGGAGCGCCCGGTGACCGACCAACCGGAGGAGTTCGACCTGCTCGTCGTCGGTGGCGGCAAGGCCGGCAAGACGTTGAGCATGGACGTCGCCCGGTCCGGGCAGCGGGTCGCCATGGTCGAACGCGGCATGATCGGCGGCAGCTGCATCAACGTCGCGTGCATCCCGACGAAGGCGTTGGTGACCAGCGCGCGGGCCGCCCGTCAGCTGCGGGACGCGTCGGCGCTCGGCCTGGCGGTGGAGGGCTGCCGGGTCGACATCGACCTGTTGCGCGCGCACAAGCAGGACGTGGTCGAGGGGATGGTCGCCGCGAACCGGCAGCAGTTCCTCGACTCCGGTCTGCACCTGGTGATCGGCGAGGCCCGGTTCGTCGGCCCACGGACCGTACGGGTGGCACTCGCCGACGGCGGTGAGCGACTGCTGCGCGGCGCCGACGTGGTGATCAACACCGGTACCCGCCCCCATCTGCCGTCGGTGCCGGGGATGGCCGAGGCCGGGGTGCTCACCAGCGACGAGTTACTGCGCCTGGACCGGCTGCCGGCCCGGCTGGTGGTGCTCGGCGGCGGCACCGTCGGGGTCGAGTTCGCGCAGATGTTCGCGTCGTTCGGCAGCGCGGTGACGCTGGTCGAGGGCGGTCCACGGCTGCTCACCCGGGAGGACCCCGACGTGAGCGACGCGGTGATGCGCGTCTTCCTCGACGACGGCATCGACGTACGGGTGGGTGTGGCGGTCGCGCGGGTCGACCGGGACGTCGACGGCTCGCTGCGGGTGATGCTGGACGACGGCGGCGTGGTCATCGGGGACGACGTGCTGGTGGCGGCCGGCCGGGAACCGGTCACCGACGGGCTCGGCCTGGACGTGGCCGGCGTACGGCTCAGTGAGCGGGGCTTCGTGGAGGTCGACGAGCACCTGCGCACCAGCGCCGAGCGCACCTGGGCGGCCGGAGACGTCGCCGGCAGCGCGCAGTTCACCCACGTCTCGTTGGACGACTACCGGATCATCCGGGCGAACCTCGCGGGCGGCCAGCGCAGCACCGCCGACCGGCTGGTCCCGTACACCGTCTTCACCACCCCGGAGCTGGCCCGGGTCGGGCTGACCGAGACCGAGGCGCGCCGCGCCGGGTACGACGTCCAGGTCGCCCACCTGCCGGTCGCCGCCATCCCGCGGGCCCGCACCCTGCGTCAGACCCAGGGCAGGTGGAAGGCGGTCATCGACAGCGGCACCGACCGGATCCTCGGCGCGGCGCTGCTCGGCGCCGAGGCCGGCGAGGTGATCACCTCGGTGCAGTTGGCCATGCTCGCGGGAATGCCGTGGACCGCCCTGCGGGACGCGGTCATCACCCACCCGACCATGACCGAGGGTCTCAACCTGCTCTTCGCCTCGCTGAAGTCCCGCCCGGTCCGCTGACCAGCGCCCACGCCGGTCGGCGCGACGGCTATCCGGCGATCTCGTCGCGTACCCGTTGTTGGAAGGCGCGGGCCTGCGCCCCGGTGGGCGGCGGCCCGCCGTGCCGCGCGGCGACCGCCCGCTGGAGCACCTCGGTTCGGTCGCCGGCGTCGATCAGCCGCTGGCCGGCGGCGACCTTCGGAAGCCAGACGCCGTCGCGGTGGCGCACCAGCGATCGGCAGGCGCCGAGTACGGCGTCCTCGGTGCCGGGTGCGGGTTGGTCGGCCGGTGGTGTGGGCAGGGCGAGCCACCAGGTCAGCGCCGCGATCAGCAGCCGGCGCAGGTCGGCCGGGGCGAGGTCGGCGAAGACCTCCTCCGCTGGCGGCCCGAGCAGCGCGAGGCCACTCTGGTGCAGAATGCTGCGGTCGAGCCCGTACCAGAACCGGCCGTCGGCCACCGGGCGGTCGGCGGGGTCGAGGGTGCGGCGGAACGGCATGTCGGCCCCGGTGTTCAGTTCGACCTCGAAGCCGGGCTCGGGGGTGCCGGAGGCGGCCACCGCCCGGTCGTAGACGACCAACTCCAGCCCACGCGCCGGGCAGGGCAGCGCCTCGTGCCGCAGCCGGGCGACCAACGTCTGCTTGGTTGCCTCGGTGAGCGGTCCGGCGCTGAGCAGCGCCACGTCCACGTCGCTGCGGCCGGCCTGGTACGCCCCGAGCCCCACCGAGCCGGCGGCGTACGCGCCGACCAGGTCGGCGCCGAGCACGTCCCGGGCGGTGCCGACCAGGTCGTCGAGGTAGCGCTGAAGATCGGAGTCCACGCGCCATCATGACGCACGGGTCGGGGCCGGGCGAGGCTACCCCGCGTAGAGCAGCAGCAGACCGGCGACGGTGTAGGCGACCATCAGCGCCAGCAGGGGTAGTTGACCGGCAACCGCCCGGGCCCGGGGGAAGAGGTACAGGGCGCGGTCGTGGGCGAGCAGGGTGCCGAGCAGGTGCCCGAGGATGATGACGGTGATCTGCAGGCTGGCCACCCCGGACGGCGTGACCAGCGCGGTGTGCGGCTCCCAGTCGGCGGTGCCGAGCCAGTTGGCCCCGGTGCCCAGCGGGTCGGAGAGCAACGCGAGGGTGCGTTGGCCCTCCAGGATCAGCAGCGAGTAGTAGTGCGCCACCACGTACCCCACCGCTATCGGCACGATCGAGTGGGCGATCTCGCCCGGCACCGCACGAGCCTCGCCCGCGTCGGCGCGACCGATGCGCGCCGCGGCGCCGGTGGCGGCGAGGTACGCCACCGCGACGGCGGCGATGACGAGGCTCAGACCGGCGCTGCCGGTGACCGCCGGGTGCAGCCCGTTCTCCTGGCTGAAGCGCAACCAGCCCGGTGCGTTGGAGAGGCTGTCGTACATTGTCGAGCCGAGCAGCACGACCACCACGGCGACCAGCCCGGGGCGGGGGCGCAGACCGGCGATCCCGTCGAGCGGGTTGCGCCACACCAGGACACCGTCGGCGGCCCGGCCGAGCGGGGCGAGCTGACCGATGACTGTGCTGTACGCCTCGAACGGGTCGGCGTGGTCGAACCAGTCGGCGCCGAACACCACCGCGCCGACCAGCAGGACCACCGCGTACCCGGACAGCCAGGCGGTGATGACCGGCAGGGTGGCCCGGTCGGGGGCGACGAGTTCCAGCCAGACGAACCCGAACAGGGTGGCGGCGGCCGGCCACCACCCGACGCCGGCGGGCAGTTGACGGAGCCCACGGTTCGGGTCGCGTCGGGCCGCCAGCGCCGCGAGCAGGTGCACCGTGCGCAACGGGTTGACCGCCCGCCAGACCGGGCCGAGCAGCAGCGACAGCGGTGCCAGCCCGACCCAGAGCAGCACGTACAGCGCGCCGGCGGTCGGGTTGTCAGCGGTGTCCGGCCCGCCCAGCAGACCGAGGCAGAACCAGCCGGCGGCGAGCAGGCCGAGCCCGCGCAGCGTCCACCGGAACGCCGGCGCGTCGACGAGTCGGGTGAGCCAGTGTGGCGCCGGGCGACCGCCGGTGGCGTCCCGGTCGAGCCGGGGTTCGCGCCAGAGCAGACCCAGCGCCACGAACGTGACGACGAGGGTCAGCGCGGCGGCGGCGACGAGCTGCGGCAGCGTGATCGGCAGGTCCTGGCGGCCACCGACGCCGTGTGCCAGCAGCGTGGGCGCGGCCGTCATCCCGTTCAGCGGACGACGAGCTGGAAGAGCACCAGCTCGGAATCGTGGGTCTCCACCTCGAACAGCCCGGTCTGGTCGGCGCGGAACTCCACCGAGCCGGGCTGGCCGGCCGGCAGCCGGGCGCCCACGTCGTAGCCGTGCACGTGCAACTCGTCGGACACGTCGGAGGTGACCGTGATCCGGACCAGCTGGCCCTTACTGACGGTGATCCGTCCGGTCGGTGGATCGACCCGCCGCTTCGCGATGGTCACGGTGATCTGCTGGTCCACCGGGGTGGTGCTGGCGGAGGCGCTGGGTGTGGTGGTGGTCGTCGGGGCCGTCGCGGTGGGGGTGGCGTTCGTCGGGGCCGCGGACGTCGGCGCCGTCGAGGGGGTGGCCACCGAGGGGTCGTCGTCCTGCCCGCAACCAGCGAGGAGCAGGGAGGCGAGGGCAGCAGCGGCGAGGGCGGCGGAGGTGCGGGCGGCGGGGGTACGGACGAACACGGGCGGACTCCGAACGACGCGAGGGGGACGGGTGTCGGGTTGATCGTCGGGGAGGTGAACTCTACGTCTTGTTCGGTGCCGGGGAAATGACCATGATGAACGGATGCGATCGAAGCTGGTCACTGCGCGTAAGATTCTGAGTCGTGCCGTGGCGGCGCTGGCGGCGACCCTGGTGTTGTCGCTGCTGCTGCCGGTCGCCCCGGCGTCCGCGCACGGCCAGTTGGCGACCTCCACCCCGTTGAAGGGGACCGTGGTACGCCAGCCGCTGACCCAGTTGGCGTTGTACTTCACCGAGAAGCCGGCCTTCAACGCGCACTTCGCGATCACCGGGCCGGACGGATCGCGGGTGGACAATGGCTGGTCCCACGGTGAGCCGAAGCGACTGGACAAGCCGGTCACCGAGTACTTCATGGTCGACGGTGTGTTCGAGCCACGGCTGTACCACACCGGTTTCCCGGCCATGGTGACCGTCGCGCACTGGCCGGCGAAGGGCCGCTACACCGCCAGCTACCTCTCCGTCGCCTCCGACGGTGAGGCGGTGCGGGGCGAGGTGACGTTCGACTACCAGGGGCCGGGGACGGCGGCGCCGGCCGGCTGGTCGGCGCCCACGGCGGGGCCGGATCCGGCACTGCTCGCCCAGGCCGAGGGTGACGGCTCGACGACCCCGGGGGCCACCGGCAGCCCGGTCGCCCCGACGGGCGAGCCGGTGGACGACCCGGCCGGCGCAGCGCCGGAGCAACGCGGCGGCGGATTCCCGGCCTGGCTGGTCCCGGCCCTGATCGTCGTCGTGGTCTCGGCGATCGTGTTGGTGGCGGCCCGCCGTCGGCCCACGACGGGCAGCGCCTCCGCGACGGGCCGTCGCCCGGCTCGCGCGGCGGGTCGGGGCGGCGCGGCGGGTCGGGGCGGCGGCACAGCCCGCAAGCCCGCGACGCCGACTCGGAAGCCCGGCAATCGGAGCGGTGGTCCGGCGCGACGCGGACGGCGGTAGGCGACCGCGCCACCCGGCATTCTTCGCGTACCGCCTCGAACTTTCGCACGGACATGGGAAACTTTTGATGTATCGAGGCGAAGCCATGGACACTCCCATCGAAACGCCTTAATGTCTCGACCCACCAACCCGGTGTTTCCGCAGTGTCACTCGTCGGCGTCGAGGACGTTACGGAGCCGGGGCCGACGGTCATCCTCACCGCTGATCCACGCCGGCCGTCGGACACTCCACTGCCTCCTGGAGGAACGATGGGCACACCCCTGCTACGCCGACTCCACCACCCCGTCCTGGGCGCGTTGGCACTCGTCCTCGCCACCGGCCTGTGGGCCGTCCCCGCCACCGCCGCCCCCGCGCAGGAACCGGGCGTCACACTGCGCGTCTTCGACGTACAGGTGCCCCTCTCCGAACTGTGCACCCTCAAGCCAGCCCAGACCCCGAACGTGGACAAGCTGATGTCCACAATCAACTGGACCTCGGCAGCCGACTTCGGCTTCGAGGACAACTTCGTCTCGCAGGTCCTCGGCAACATCACCATCACCCAGGCCGGCAGTTACACGTTCCGGCTCAGCAGCGACGACGGTTCCAAGCTGTCGATCGACAGCGCCGTGGTGATCAACCATGACGGTCTGCACGGCGCGACCCCGCCCAAGGAGGGCACGGTCACCCTCACCGCCGGTCTGCATTCGCTGCGCATCGACCACTTCGAGCGCGGTGGTGGGCAGCAGATCACCCTGGAGTGGAAGACGCCCGGCTCGTCGACGTTCGTGGTCGTACCCAACTCGGCGTTGAGCACCGACGCCGGCGTGGTCCGGGTGACCGCGCCCGGGCGCAAGGAGTGCGAGGGGGTCTCCGACTCCCCCGGCGACGGCCTGCCGCTGACCGGCGTGCACCCCGGCTACACGCTGACCAACCTGCGGCCCAGCGGCTTCCAGCCGAAGGTCACCGGGATGGACTGGCTGGCCGACGGCCGGCTCGTCATCTGCACCTGGGGCGGCAGCGACCAGTCCGGCACCTCCCAGGACGGCGAGGTCTGGATCCTCGGCAACACCGGCGGATCGACGAGCCCAGGCAATGTGACCACCAAGAAGATCGCCGGCGGCCTGAAGGAACCGATGGGGCTCAAGGTCGTCGACGGGGTGGTCTACGTGACGGAGAAGCAGCGGTTGACCCGGCTGGTGAACACCGGCGGTGACGAGGCGGCCGAGCGCCTGGAGACCGTCGCCACCTGGCCGTACGGCGGCAACTTCCACGAGTTCGCGTTCGGCCTGCTCTACCAGGACGGGTTCTTCTATCTGAACCTGTCGGTGTCGATCAACTCCGGCGGCGCCACCACCAACCCGCAACCCGCCACCAACCGGGGCACCACCCTCAAGGTCAACAAGGACACCGGCGCGGTGAGCTACGTCGCCGGCGGCCTGCGTACGCCGCACGGCATCGGCTGGGGCCCGGAGGGCGGCATCTTCGTCACCGACAACCAGGGCGGCTGGTTGCCCTCGTCGAAGCTGGTGCACATCAAGCAGGGACGGTTCTTCAACCACTACATGAACCCGGCGGGGCCGTTCGACACCGCCCCGGTCACCCCACCGGTGCTCTGGATGCCACAGAACGAGATCGCCAACTCGCCCAGCACGCCGCTCTACCTGACCAGCGGCCGGTACGCCGGCCAGTTCGTCATCGGCGACGTGACCTACGGCGGCCTGCAACGGGCGAATGTGGAGAAGGTCAACGGCGAGTACCAGGGCGCCCTGTTCCGGCTCACCCAGGGCCTGGAAGCGGGCGTCTCCGAGGTCAACATCGGCCTGGACGGCGCGATCTACGTCGGCGGGCTCGGCGCGGGCGGCAACTGGGGCCAGAGCGGCAAGCTGTCGTACGGCCTGCAGAAGCTCACCCCGAACAGCGCCACCACGTTCGAGATGCTCGCGATGCGCGCCACCACGACCGGCTTCGAGGTGGAGTACACCCAGCCCGTCTCGGCGGGAACCGCCGCCGAGCTGGCCGCACGCTACAAGATCAAGCAATGGCGGTACGTGGCGACGTCGAACTACGGCGGGCCGAAGGTCGACGAGGAGACGCTGACCGTCACCTCGGCCACCCTCTCCGCGGACGGAAAGAAGGTCAGCCTCGTGGTGGCCGGCCGCAAGGCCGGCCGGGTGGTGCACCTGCGCTCGCCGCGACCGTTCACCTCCACCAGCGGCCAGTCACTGTGGAGCACCGAGGCGTGGTACACGCTCAACTCCATCCCGGGCAGTCCGCCACCGCCGGTCGGCGGCACCATCACCGGCGTCGGTGGCAAGTGCCTGGACGTGGACAACGCCGGCACCGCCGACGGTACGAAGATCCAACTCTGGACCTGCAACAACACCGGCGCGCAGTCGTGGACGCGGGTCGGCGACACGTACCGGGTGCTCGGCAAATGCCTGGACGTGGACAACGGGGGCACCGCGAACGGCACGAAGGTCCAGCTCTGGACCTGCAACGGCACCGGCGCGCAGGTCTGGCAGCCGCAGGGCGACGGGTCGATCCGCAACCCGCAGTCCGGCAAGATCATGGAAGCCGCCGGTGGTAACACCGGCGACGGCACCCAGATCCAGCTCGGCACGTACGCCGGCGGCGCACACCAGAAGTGGGTGGTCAGTAGCGGGGTAACCGGCTGACCCCGGACGAAGGGGCGTGGTCCGACCGCGGGTCAGGCCACGCCCCGGCCGGGCACGCCGGCCGCCAGTCAGGGGCCGTGCGGCAGCGGCTGCGCCAGTGCCCGCAGGTCCGCCGGGAGCTGGGCCAGGGCGTCCTCGAACTCCCGGTGCCCGACCACCCGGTGCATCGTCTGCAGCACCGCACGGGTGCCCCGTTCGGCGGCCGGGCGGTCGATCCCGGCACGGTCGGCCACCCGGCGCAGGAACTCGTCGTAGTCGAACGGCTCCGGCGGCTCGGCGGCCTTGACCAGCAACGGGCTCAGCTCGTCGGCCAGGTGCGGGGCCATCGCGCCCGCCTCCCCGCCGCTGAGCCGCTCGGTGAGGGTCCGCAAAACCGCCTCGGTGAGCGGGCGCGCCTGCTCCGGCGAAACACCCGCGCGTGCCGCAACCTTGTCGACGAACGCCAGCTCGGCCATGCCCCCGCCCTTCGCTGTCGGAGACGCGTGGCTACCCGGGCCAACCGGCAGCAAACCCGGCAACCGCAGCGGGATGGTTCTGCTGGTTGCTCCGCGCGATGCCGTCCGCTTCTCGTACGGTGAAATCGGACCGGGAACCCGACGGCTGCCCGACGGCGGCCCGTGCCGCAGGAGGAGCAGATGGCCCTCGACCTGCCCGACGTGATCGACCGGTACTTCCGGGCCGCCAACGACCGGGACCTGGACGCCTTCGTCGCCTGCTTCGCGGACACGGCGAGCGTCGCCGACGAGGACCGGCTGTACGACGGGCGGGCCTCGATCCGCTCCTGGCGACAGAAGACGATGGACGCGTACTCGTACACCGCCGAACCGATCCGGATCACGTCGCAGGCGGGCGACTCGTACCTGGCCCTCACCCGGGTCTCCGGCGACTTCCCCGGCAGCCCGATCGAGCTGCGGTACCGGTTCACGCTGCGCGACGGGCTGATCGGCGCCCTGGACATCCGTCCCTGACAGCGAGTTGGTCCACCGACCCGAAGGGGAGTCCCCGTGCCGCGAGTCTGGCTCATCACCGGCTGTTCGCGTGGTCTCGGCCGCGCCCTCGCTGAGGCCGTCGTGGCCGACGGCGACCACGTGGTGGCCACCGCGCGCAACCCGGCGCAGCTCGGCGACCTGGCCGACCGGCACGGTGACCAGGTCCGTGCGGTGGCCCTCGACGTCAACGACCCGGCCGCCGCGCGAGCCGCCGTCCGCACCGCCGTGGACACGTTCGGTGGCTTGGACATCCTGGTCAACAACGCCGGGTACGCCGACGTCGCCGCGATCGAGGACATGTCGGAGGACGACTTCCGGGCGCAGGTCGAGGCCAACTTCTTCGGAGTGGTCAACCTGTCCCGGGCCGCCCTGCCGGTGATGCGCGAGCAGGGGCGCGGGCACATCGTGCAGATCTCCAGTGTCGGCAGCCGGGTCGCGAGCACGGGCCTGGGCGCGTACCAGTCCGCCAAGTGGGCGGTCAGCGGCTTCTCGGCGGTGCTCGCCCGGGAGGTCGAGGCGTTCGGGATCCGGATCACGACGGTCGAGCCGGGCGCGCTGCGCACCGACTGGGCCGGCTCGTCGATGAGCGCTCTGCCGATCAGCGAACCGTACCGGCCGGTCATCGACCCGGCCGTGCAGCGGCTGCGCCAGGCCAACGGCGCTCAGCCGGGCGATCCGGCCCGCGCCGCCCAGGCGATCATCCGGATCACCCGGGTCGACGACCCACCGCTGCGGTTGCTGCTCGGCGCCGACGCGGTGGCAGCCGCCAAGGCTGCCGCCGAGGCCCTCGCCGCGTCCGACGCGCGGTGGCGGGAGTTGAGCGAGTCGATCGCCTTCGATGCGACCCCCTGACGTGACTTCCCGGCCGGACCGGCGGGACTGCTCCCCCGGCCCGCAGGTGATCAACCGCCGAACGGACGAGACGGCCCAGGGGGCAGTGGATGACATGATGTGGCGACACGAGCTGTCGCTACGAGAGGGTTCTGGCTGCCTGATGGCGCACTTCGAGGCTCGCCCGCCCACGGCACCCGCGCGGATCGCGGTGCCGCTGGCCGGGCAGCCGCATCGGACGGGCTGATGCCGGGCGAGCCACGGGAGGCCGTGGCCGACCAGAGTGTCTCCACCCACGACGCGGACACCATGGCGTATCAGGTCGCGACCGACGTACGAGCGCTGCGCGCGTTCGTCAACGCCGGGGCGCTGGCCCGGGGCCTGCCGGCCGAGCGGGTGGAGCTGCTGACGCTGGCGGTCAGCGAACTGGCCACCAACACGTTGCAGCACACCACCGGCGGCGGCTGGGTCCGGCTCTGGGCCGAGCCGGGCCAGTTGTTCTGCGACGTTGTCGACCATGGGCCGACACGGACGTTCGGCCGGAGCATGCCGGCGGCCGACGCGGTACGGGGTCGCGGGCTGGCGATCGTGGAGCAGATCTGTGACGAGGTCGCCGTGCTCAGCCGCGCCGGGGAGACCGTGGTACGGATTCGCCTGAGTCTGTGAAGGTCGGCGGCGATCCCCGCCCGCGCGGGCCACGGTGACTGCCACAATGCGGACAGCCCTGCCGACTGTGACACCGGGTCGGCCCCGAACAGGAGGACGGCACGATGCCGGACAGCGCACGCGAAGCTGAGCTGCTCGACGCCGAGCGCACCCTGCAGGCCGCCCAGCGCTCCGGCGACGTGGCCGCCCTGGATCAGCTCCTGGTCGACCAGCTGATCGCCGTCGGCCCGGACGGGCGTACCCACACCAAGCAGGATGACCTGGCCGCCTACCGGGACGGCCGCTCGGTCGTCCAGGAGTTGGTCGAGGAGGAGTTGGACCTGCTCGTCGTCGGTGCGACGGGGGTGACGTTCTTCCTGGGCCGGGTGTCCGGTGTCCTCGACGGGGTGCCGTTCGCGGCACGGCTGCGCTACACCCGGACCTGGGTGCACGACGACCCGCACGGCTGGCGGGTCCTGGCCGCCCACATCAGCCCGGTCTGACTCAGCTCCCGTCCTCGTCGTCCTCGGCGAGCAGGCCCTGCTCGTCGAGGAACGCGAACCACCGGTCGTCGGCGGGGGTCAGGTCGGCGTAGCCCGGCCCGAGCAGGTAGTAGTCCACGAAGGATTCCACGTCGGGGGCGAGCTCCTCGAACGCGTCGGACATGAACCACTCGGTGCCGGTCGGTGGGAAGTACCAGATCGCGCCCGTGCCACGGTCCATGAAGATCGGCTCGTCGCTGCGGGTGCCGATGACCAGCCAGCCCGCCCGGTCCTGCGGGATGGCCGAGAAGTCCGGCGCGTAATCCAGGTGGTACTGGATCCCGGCGAGGGTCGACGAGGACGCCAGCTCGACCCGACCCGCCCGCAGCCCGTCGGCCACCAGCAGGAGATCCCGCAGGTCGGGCGGGAGCCCCGCCGGGACGGCGTCGATGGCCGCCCCCTCGCCGAACTCGGCGTACGCCAGGCTCTCCGGCAGCTCGGCCAGATCAGCCCGCAGCTCCTCGATGAGCTGCCGCAGCTCGAGGTTCACTGCATCACCTCTGTTCGGATGAGGCCCGACTGCCCGGAGACCTGCGAGCCGATGCGCGGTTTGGTTCTACCACGCACCGGCTCGCCGGGGCGTCACCTCGCCGAATCCGCCAGCCCGGTCCGCGGCGGCGACGTCGAGCCCTTTCCTCAGGTCACGACGGCGTCGATCGCGCCGACGCGCAGGGTGCCGTCGTTGAGCGGCGTGCAGCGGATGCCGCCGGTGGTGCGCAGCGCCTTCCACGCCCCCGGGCCGACGGTGACATCCATCCAGGCGCACGGTCGGGCCGCCCGGTTGACCCGCAGGCTGACCGGGCCGTCGCCGGAGTCCAGCACCAGCACCCTGCCGATCAGCTCGTCCACGGCGATCCCGGTGGTGAGGATGTTGCGCCGCACCTCGGCCAGGCCGATGCCAGCTGGCAGCGACTCCTGGGCGATGACTGTGACGCTGGCGTCGCGGTGTGCCTGCTGGCCGAAGTACCGGTCGCCGACGATGCCGAGACCGGCCCGGATCCGGACCACGTCGACCAGCTCACCGGGCGGGGCCGGGGCCGGGCCGTCGGCGGGCCGGCCCAGGAAGCGGTGCACGGGCGAGGCCAGCAACTCGACGATCTCCGGCATGACAGGAAGTCTACGAAGCGGACCGGGTCTGCCGCGGCAGGTCGACGGAGGAGCCGGTGGGGGACGGCGGCGTGAGCGTCGCCGTCCCCCAGCGTGACCCGGTTTCAGGCCGGCGTGCCGGTGACAGTCAGGTTGCGCAGTCGACCCACGTTGTCGAACGAGCCGAAGCCGACCCGTCCCGAGCCGAACGTGGTGTCCTTCGCGGTCAGCAGCGGGTCCCGGTGCCCGTCGACGTAGACGGCGATCTCACCGGTGGCCGGCAGGTGCATCACCCGCACGCGGTGCCACCCGGCATCGGTGATCGCCGGGTTGGCGCCGCGCGACCGGCCGTTCCACTGGTGGTCGATGCGCTCCCGGTCGGCGTTGTCCACCTTGAAGATGCCGTTGTGCGGATAGATCGTGTTGTCGGTGGAGAGGTGGGCGTAGTAGAACTCGGTGTCCGAGCGCCAGCCGAAGACGATGATCACGTCCCGGTTGCTGACCTCCACCGGTGTGTCGAGTCGTACCTGGGCGTCGATCTGCACCGACGACCACGCTGCGCCGGCGGTCAGCACGGCGTACTCGAAGGGTCGGCGCGGACCCGGCCGGCTCTCCCCGGCCTCGGCCAGGATGACCTGGTCGCGGGTGAACTGCCACTTCGCCGGCGTTACCGGCGACCAGTTGCCGGCCCCGGCGGTGCGGCGCAGGGTGACCTCCCCGACGTCGCCGCTGGCGAACTCCGTCGTGCCGGTCACCTTCCAGACCTTCCCGTTGGCCTTCGCGACGACGTAGAGCTCACCGGCGGCGTCGGTGCCGAAGCGCAGGTCCACCCGGTTGGGGTCGCCGGGCGCGCCCGGCGCGGACAGGTCGCGCATCCGGACCGGGGCGCCAGCCGCGTCGAAGAGCGCGAGCTGGTGGATGGTGGCCAGATCCCGGCCTCGGCGCATCTCGTTGGCCTCGGTGTAGAGCACCCGGCCGTCGACCAGGTCACCGAAGACGTACTTGCCGCGCAGCGCGGGCAGCGCCCGCCCCCGGTAGACGAAGCCGCCGGCCACCGCGACACCGACGTCGTCGGTGCAGTTCCAACCGGCGGCGGGGTCGTGGTCGTACGCGGCGACCGGGTAGGTGTAGCCGTAGCTGGCGTCGTCGGCGGGCAGTGGCAGCAGCCGGTCGCAGGGGTTCGTGGCGGTCCTGTCGAAGACGAACGAGCCCTCGCGCTCGCTCCAGCCGAAGTTGTCCCCCGCGCGGACCTCGTAGATCGCCTCGACGGCGTGTTCGCCGATGTGCCCGAGGTACATCCGACCGGTCGCCCGGTCCCAGCTGAACCGGTGCGGGTCGCGGAAACCCACGGCGTAGAGCTCGCCGAGCGCGCCGGGCCGGCCGACGAACGGGTTCGCCGGCGGGATGCCGTAGCGCCCGTTCGCGGAGTTGGTGCCCCGGGGGTCGATGCGCAGCAGCTTGCCGTGCGGCAGGGCCAGGTTCTGCGGGTCGGTGTTGCGCGCGCCCTGGCCGCCGTCGCCGACGGCGAGGTACAGCAGGCCGTAGTCGCGGTCGTGGCGCTTGGCCGTGGGATTGAAGTTGATCTCCTGGATGCCGTGCACCTGGCCGCCGAAGCCGATGCGCAGCACCTCGCGGTGGGTACCGGCGAAGGTGGCGGCGGCCGGATCGGTCGCCGTCCACTCGGTGATGACCCCGTGGAAGAGCGTGTTGGGTTGGGCGTAGTCCGGTGTGACGGTTGTCGTCGACGCCAGCTCGGTGTGGATGGTGTAGAACCGGCCGTTCACCCCGAACTCCGGGTGGAACGCGACGTACCCGAAGCCCTGGCCGAGCCCGCGGCCGGAGAAGAACTGCGGCGCGAACGTCGCGGCCACGTCCAGGTAGACGTGCGGCACGCCCCCCTCGACCAGGTAGAGGCTGCCGTTGAGGTCGGGCACCGCCCGCCGGCCGGAGCCGTCGGGCACCTCCATGATGGTGTTGATCCGGGCGGTACGCATGAGCCGCGCGTCGGTCGGCGCCGGCGTCGGGTACGACTGTGGGAAGCTGGCGTACTCGGTGAGGACCAGCCCGAGGCGGGACTGGACCGGCATGTCGGGGATCGGGTCGTAGACCGCGTCGGCGGCCCGTGCGGGCGTGGCGACCAGGGCGGACAGGATCAGCACGAGGGCGGTGAGGCCGGCCCTCACTGTGGGCCGCCGGACTGTGCCGGCGCGGCGGTGCAGGGTGCGCACGCGTGTCTCCTTCTCGGTGGGACGGTGCCGAGGGTGGTCAGCGGGCAAGGTGGCGGTACTGCCTCCGCACGTCTTTCGCGCCCGCGGTGGCGCTGAAGGCGCGCAGCGTCCGCACCCCGCTGGCCGACCAGGTGCCGGCCTTCCAGTCGTCGTTGCCGGCGACCGTGGGGGCGATCTGCCGGGTCTGCACGGCGTTGCGGCTGCCCCGGTAGGCGCGGTCCGGCACCCGCATGGCTGCGCCGCCGTTGACCAGCTCGATCTCGGTGCCGGAACGCCCCTGATCGCGTTCCAGGTCGGGGTCACCGGGCACCGGGTGGTCGAAGTCGTACGCGGCGACCAGGTGCGCGCGCAGCGCCGGGTGGACGTCGGACGAGATGCTCCGATCCGCCTGGGCCGGTGGCGTACCCGCGCCGGCCAGTGCGCCGACCGCCAGGAGGGAGACGACGGCTCGTCGGGCCCTGGACATGGCTGTCACCTCGTTTCGCGGCATGCCGGATGCCGGTCACGTAAGCGCTTACGTAAGCGCTTACGTACCCTAGGCTTCGATGAATGTCGCTCGCAATAGATCGGGTGGCATGAATGTTCTCGGAGGGTGCGGATGCCCAGGGCCAGCCAGCGGCCGCGCCTCGTGGACGTCGCCGAACACGCCGCCGTCTCGCTGGCGACCGCCTCGCGGGCCCTCGCCGGCCGCGGGGGGGTCAGCGCCGAGGTGGCCGACCGGATCCGACAGATCGCCAGTGAGCTCGGCTACGTCGCCAACCCGTACGCCCGCACCCTGGCCAGCGGGGCCACCTCCACCGTGGGGTTGATCGTCCATCAGGTCGACGACCCGTACTTCTCCGAGATCGCCGCCGGGGTCATCCAACTCGCCGCCGAGCAGGGCCTTCTCGTGCAGATCTGCCAGTCCGGCCGCGACCCCGGCTACGAGCTGCAACAGCTGCGCCACCTGATCGCCCAGCGGGTCGGCATCGTCCTGATCAGCGGTTCCGGCTACGACGACCCGCGGATGGAGAGCGCCGCCCGCGCCGAGCTGGCCGCGTTCCAGGACCACGGCGGGCGGGCCGCGGCCATCGGACGGCACGCGCTCGGCGTCGACGCCGTCCTGCCTGACAACGAGGCCGGCGGCTACGCGCTCGCCCAGCACCTGATGGATCTTGGCCACCGGCGGATCGCGGTCGCCGCAGGCAGCGCCGATCTCACCACCGTCGCCGACCGGCTGGCCGGGGTCGCGGCGGCCCTGCGCCAGCGCGGCCGGTCCCCCGCCGACCTCGCCGTCGTGCACAGCGACTTCACCCGCGACGGTGGTCGGGCCGCCGCCGAGCAGATCCTCAACGAGCATCCGGCGACGACTGCGATCATCGCGCTCAACGACGTGATGGCAATGGGCGTGCTGTCGACACTGCGGTCCCGCCGCGTGCCGGTGCCCGCGCGGATGTCCGTGGTCGGCTTCGACGACGTCTCCGTCGCGGCCGACCTCGCACCCAGCCTCACCACCATCCGACTGCCAATGACCGAGATGGGCCGCACGGCACTGACACTCGCACTCAAGCCGCGCACCACCCGCCCCCGCCGCCGCCCCACCGGGCACCTGCTGGTCGTCCGCGACTCCACCGGGCCCGCGCCGACGACCTGACCCGCCGACCGCCTCGCCGGCTCAGACCGCCAGGGCCGCCCGGACCTCCCGCTCCGCCGTGACACCCCCGTCGCCGTGCGAGGTGACCCGGCCGGACTCCAGCACGTGGTAGCGGTCCGCCACCCGCAACGCGAAGCCCAGGTGCTGCTCGACGAGCAGCACACTGAACCCGGACTGCCGGGTCAGCTCGACGATCCGCTCCTGGATCTCCGCGACCACCGACGGCTGGATGCCCTCGGTCGGCTCGTCGAGCATCAGCAGCCGGGGTCGGGTGACCAGGGCACGGGCGATGGCCAACTGCTGGCGCTGACCGCCGGAGAGCAGCCCGGCCCGACGCCGCAGCAACGGGCGCAACGCCGGAAACAGGTCCAGCGCCTCCGCCGTGGCCACCGCGCCGTCGCGCCGGCCGTCGGCGACCAGCCGCAGGTTCTCCGCCGCGGTCAGGTGCGGGAAGCACTGCTGACCCTGCGGGACGTACGCCATCCCCCGCGCCACCCGCTCGTGCGGCCCGGCGCGGGTGACGTCCTCGCCGTCCAGCTCGACGGTGCCGGCGCTCGGGCGTAGCAGGCCGGCCGCGACCCGCAGCAGTGTGCTCTTGCCGGCGCCGTTGTGCCCGAGCACGGCGGCCACCCCGTCGGGCGGGACCGCCAGATCGACCCCGTGCAGCACCCGAGAGCGCCCGTACCCGGCGTGCACCCCGCGCAACGTCAGCATCATGCCTCCAGGCCAGTGCGAGCCGACCCGGCGTCGACCGGGTGGCCAAGGTAGACCTCCTGCACGCGCGGGTCCGCCTGGACCTGCGCCACCGTGCCCTCACTGAGCACGCGGCCGGCGTGCAGCACCGTGACGCTGCGCGCGAACCGGCGCAGGAAGTCCATGTCGTGCTCGATCACGACGACCGTGCGATCCCGGCTCACCGTCTCCAACAGGGCGCCGGTGGCGTCGCGTTCCTCATGGCTCATCCCGGCCACCGGCTCGTCCAACAGCAGCAGCCGGGCGTCCTGCACCAGCAGCATGCCGATCTCCAGCCACTGCTTCTGGCCGTGCGCGAGCGTCCCGGCGAGGTGCCCGGCCCGCTCGGCCAGGCCGATGGTCTCCAGCGCGGCGGCCACCTCGTCGGGGACACCCCGGCGGCGTCGGGCCATGGTCGCCCAGCTGCGCCGGGCGCCCGCCGCGATGTCGAGATTCTGCAACACCGACAGCTCCTCGAAGACCGAGGACGTCTGGAAGGTCCGGCCGATGCCGAGCCGGCTGATCCGGTGCACCGGCCGGCCCAGCAGTTCCTCGTCACCGAACCGGACCGAGCCGGTGGCCCGGACCAGGCCGGTGATCGCATCGACCAGTGTGGTCTTGCCGGCGCCGTTCGGCCCGATCAGGAACCGGATGTCGCCGGCGGGCACCTCCAGAGAGACGCCGTCGACGGCGGTGAAGCCGTCGAAGCTGACCCGCACATCGCGGACGGACAACCCGTCCAACCGCTCGCCGCTCATGCTGTGCTGGCTGGGCATGCGCTCACGGCCCTCGCTGCGCTCGGTGCGTTCGCTCATGCCGCCGGCACCTCCGTCCGCTCGACGCGTCGTCGGGACAGCGACAACCAACCGCGCCGCTGCGCGCCGACCTCACGACGGCGGGCCAGCGCCCACAGCGACGCCAGGCCGCCCGGAAGGAACGCCACCACAACCACGAAGAGCAACCCCTGAAGGTACGTCCAGGTGCCCGGGAAACGCTCGGAGAGGGCGGTACGCGCCCAGGCCACCGCCACCGCGCCGAGCACCGGACCGAGCAGGGTGGCCCGGCCGCCCACCGCGACGCCGATGACGAACTCGATCGACGGGACGATGCCGATCAGCGCCGGCGAGATGATGCCCACCGCCGGCACGAACAGCGCCCCGGCCAGCCCGGCCATGCCGGCCGCCACCACGTACGCCACCAGCTTGACCGACGCCGGGTCGTAGCCCAGGAAGCGGACCCGCTCCTCACCGTCGCGGACCGCCACCAGCAGCTCGCCGTAGCGGCTGTGGATGAGCTGACGGGTCACCGCGAGCAACCCCAGCAGCGTCCCGGCGATGATGAAGTAGACCATCCGCTGGTTGACCGGGTCGTCCAGGTCGTAGCCGAAGAAGCCCTTGATGTCGGTGAGCCCGTTGGTGCCACCCGTGGTGCCCTGCTGGCCGATCAGCAGGATCACCATCGCGGCGGCGAGCGCCTGACTGAGGATGGCGAAGTACGCGCCGCGCACCCGGCGGCGGAAGACCAGTGAGCCGAGCCCGAAGGCGACAGCCATGGGCAGCAGCACCGTGGCGGGCAGCGCGAACCACGGGCTGGCGAACGGCCGCCACCACAGGGGCAGCTCGTCGAGTTGCCCGTACAGCTGCATGAAGTCGGGCATCCCACCCGGGCCCGCGTCGGCGAGCTTGAGGTGCATGGCCATCGCGTAGCCGCCGAGGCCGAAGAAGACGCCCTGGCCGAGGGTGAGCATCCCGCCCCGACCCCAGGCGATCCCGATGCCGACCGCGACCATGGCGACGCAGAGGTACTTGGCGAGCAGCGACAGCCGGAAGTCCGACAGCACCAGCGGGGCGACCGCGAAGAGCAGCGCCGCGCCGAGCGCGAAGCCGGCCGCCGTCCGCAGCCGCGAGCGCCCGTCGCGCCGAGCCGGCGGTACGGCGCCGGCGGGGGCCGGGCGGGTGGCGGTGTCCGGTGGCGCGGGTGTCACGGCGGTCATGCGAGGCTCCTGGTCCGCAGGGTGAACAGGCCCTGTGGTCGCCACTGGAGGAACGCGACGATCGCCACGAACACGATCACCTTGGCGACGCTGAGGGTGGTCAGGTACTCCCCGGTGGCCTGGAGCACGCCGAGGGCGAAGGCGACGATCACGCTGCCCTTGAGCTGGCCGATCCCGCCGACCACGACGACCAGGAAGGCGTCGATGATCAGGTTGGTGCCCATGGTCGGGCCGATCGGGCCGAGCAGGGTGAGCGCCACCCCGGCAAGCCCGGCCAGGCCGGAGCCGAGAAAGAAGGTCGTCCGGTCGACCCGGGAGGTGGCGATCCCGGACACGGCGGCGAGGTCGCGGTTCTGCACCACCGCGCGGATCCGACGCCCGAGCGGGGTGAGTCGCAGCGCCAGGGTGAGCGCCGCGACGGCGGCCAGCGCCAGGGTCAGGATGAACAGCCGGTTGTTGGCGATGGTCAGCCCGCCGGGCAGCGCCACGTTGCCGGTGAGCAGCTCGGGCGCGCGGGTCTGCACGTTCGGGCTGCCGAAGACGTCCCGGGCCAGTTGTTGCAACATCAGTGACACCCCCCAGGTGACCAGCAGGGTGTCCAGTGGCCGGGCGTAGAGCCGGCGGATCAGCAGCACCTCCAGCAGGACACCCATGGTGCCGGCGACCACGAACGCCACCGGCAGCGCGACCACCAGCGACAGGCCGGCGCCGGTGATGCTCTGTTGCAGAACGTAGGTGGTGTACGCGCCGGCCATGATGAACTCACCGTGCGCCATGTTGATCACGTTCATCTGGCCGAAGGTCAGCGCGAGGCCGAGCGCGATGAGCAGCAGCACCGCGCCGATGCTGATGCCGGTGAAGAGTTGACCGAAGAGGACTGTCACGGTGGGTACTCCGAACTGCTGGTCGGGTGGCCCGGGCGGGGCGCGTCGCCGCGCGGCCCGCCCGGGCCGGCGTCGTCAGCTCAGGCCGCTCGCCCACGGGTAGGTCTTGAGGTACGGGTCCGGCGCGACCGGCTTGCCGGAGTTCCACACCTCGGTGATCAGACCGTCCGCGCCGATCTTGCCGATCCGGGCGGTCTTGGCGATGTGCTGGGTCGTGCCGTCGACGGTGACCAGACCCTCCGGCGCGTCGAAGGTGATCCCGTTCGAGGCGGAGCGGACCTTCTCCACGTCGAAGGCGCCGGCCTTCTCGACCATCGCCTTCCACAGGTGCACGCCGACGTACGCGGCCTCCATCGGATCGCTGGTTGGCTTGTCCGCGCCGTACTTCGCCTTGTACGCGGCCACGAACTTCGAGTTCGCCGCGCCCGGGGTGGTCTGGTAGTAGTTCCAGGCCGTGAGTTGGCCCTCCAGGTACTGCGTGCCGATGCTCTTGACCTCTTCCTCGGCGATCGACACCGAGACCACCGGCATGGAGGCTGCGGTCAGGCCCGCCGACTTGTATTCCTTGAAGAAGGCCACGTTGCTGTCACCGTTGAGCGTGTTGAACACCGCGTCCGCGCCGGACGATTTGACCTTGTTGACGATGGTGCCGAACTCGGTGGAGCCCAGCGGCGCGTAATCCTCACCCAGCACGGCCATCCCGTTCGCGGCCGCGTACGCCTTGATGATTTTGTTGGCGGTACGGGGAAAGACGTAGTCGCTACCGACCAGATAGACCGACTTCGCACCCTGTGCCTTGAGGTAGTCGAGCCCGGGAACGATCTGCTGATTGGTCGTCGCCCCGGTGTAGAAGATGTAGGGCGACTGCTCCAGACCCTCGTACTGCACCGGGTAGAACAGCAACGCCTTGTTCTTCTCGAACACCGGCTTGACCGCCTTGCGGCTGGCCGACGTCCAACAGCCGAAGACCGCGGCCACCCGGTCCTCGGAGATGAGCTTCTCGGCCTTCTCGGCGAAGGTGGGCCAGTCCGAGGCACCGTCCTCACCGACCGGCTGGATCTTCTTGCCGAGGACGCCGCCGGCCGAGTTAATCTCCTCGACGGCGAGCATGATGGCGTCGCGGACGGTGACCTCGCTGATCGCCATGGTTCCGGAGAGCGAGTTGAGCAGGCCGACCTTGACGGTGTCGCCGGAGACGTCGGCGGTGACGCCGGTCGCGCTCGCCTCGTCGGTGGTCTTGCTGCCGCACGCGGTCATCGCGGCCGCGGCGACCAGGGTCATGGCACCCGCCAGGATGCGGCGGCCCCGGAATAATGACATCTACTCTCCCTGCGGTGCACTCAAGTGACGAAAGGACGGTCGGTGCGGTCCGATGGAGCTGACGTGGGCGATGCCGAGCTCGACGGGTGGACGCCGCGCAGGGCACCGGATCGGTTATGGGCAGGGAAAGCGTCGACCGACATGATTGCGCGTGTGTTTCCCGGCCCTTAATTGACTGTTTCCGAGGGGCCGGTCGGGCGCGCACGAAAAAACGGCCGACACCGTTGGGAGGAAACGGTGTCGGCCGTTCGGAAAGACGCGAGATAAGCGCCACCACAATGGTCGGCGGACGAATCCGCCGACGGTGGCCCACATTGGTGAGACCTGACCCTGTGGCCAGATACTTCACGCAGGAAGCATCTTAGGACGGGGTTGGGTGGCGCTGTCAAGGGTCCGGTCAGCCGGTTGCCGGTGCCCGGTTCAGAGCTGGGCGAGCACTGTGAAGTCGAGCCCGTCGGCCTCGGCCAGGTAGATGCGCTGACGCACGTGCCGCTGGCGCAGCCGCAACCGCCCACGCGGCCCCTGGTAGGCGACCGTGTCGGCGGCCGTCTCGATGGCCCGCACGTCGAGGGTGCGGGCCTGGCCGATCAGCGCGGCGAGCAGCATGACGCCCTCGTAGCAGGACTCCCCCAGGCTGCCCAGCGGCGGCGCCTCCACCCCGAACCGCCGCGCGAACTCGCCGTGGAAGTCGAGATTCTCCTGGGTCACCAGCCCGGCGAAGAAGCCCGCCGTGCTGTACAACCTCCGGGTCGCGCCGGCACCGCTGGCCAGCAGCATGTTCTCGTCCATCAGAGTGCTCAGCCGCAGGCAGCGCTGATCCAGACCCGACCGGGCGAACGCCCGGTTGAACCGCACCGCGTCGGCACCGACCAGCAGCATCAACACCGCGTCCGCGTCACTGTGCTCGATGCGACGCAACACCTCGGTGAAGTCGTGCGCGTCCAACGGCAGGAAGTGCCGGCCCACCACCTGCCCACCGCCGCGCAGCGCGTACCGGTGGGCCGCCCGCGACGTACGGCGCGGCCACACGTAGTCGTTGCCCACCACGAACCAGCGACGCACCCCCTGCTCCGCGGCGAGCAACCGCATCGCGGGCCACAGCTGGGCGTCCGGCGTCTCGCTGGTCAGGAAGACCCCTTCGGTACGCTCGCCGCCCTCGTAGAGTGCGGTGTAGACGTACGGCACCCGGTGCGCGACGCGGGGCGCCAACGCCTGGCGCACCGAGGAGATGTGCCACCCCGTCACCCCCTGCACGGCCCCCACCGACACCAACGCCTCGACCTCGGCGGCCACCTCCGCCGGAGGCGCTCCACCGTCGACCGGCACCAGTCGCACCTCTCGGCCCAGCACCCCGCCGCACCGATTGATTTCCTCCACCGCGAGCTGCGCGCAGAGCTCGCAGGTGGGGCCGAACATGCCGGCCGGCCCGCGCATCGGGTAGACCAACGCGATGCTGACCACGGCACGGTCGACGGTCAGCCACGGCGGTGCCGGCGCGGACATGAGCACATGATTGCCCGGCCTACGACGGAAGACCAGCGTTCACCACTGACCGGGACGACTAGCTACCATGACAGGGCCACCGGACCAGGGAGTTTCATGTCAGACGTGCCCGGGGCGCCAGCCGACCTGCTGCGCTCGCTCACCCGCGCCGAACGGCTGCTCTCCCGCCGACTGGGCGCCGTGCTGGCCGACGACGCGCTGAGCATCGAGGCGTGGCGGGTGCTCTGCCTGCTCGCCGACGGCCGGGGTCACCCGATGAGCGAGGTGTCCGCCGAGGCATCGCTGCCGCCAGGCACCCTCACCAAGCTGGTCGACCAGCTCGTCGACCGCAACCTCGTCTTCCGCCGGATCGATCCGATCGACCGTCGACGGATTCGGGCGTACCTGACCACCCGGGGCCGCCGCGAGTACGCCCGCCTGGACGAGCGGGTCCGGGCCAGCATCGCCGAGCTGGGCGTGCCGCACGCCGCCGACCTGGTGAGCCAGCTCGACGACCTGATCGGCCGACTCGACCCGGCCCGGCCGCGGGAACACGCCGACGCGTCCGGCCCCCACCGCTGATCCCTCCCCGGCTCACCGACCGACCTCCTGGGTGAGCGGCAGTCTCACCTGCTCCCGACGCGGCACGGGCTGGCCTTGAGCGCGACCCGATCCCAAGCGCCACCGACCACAAGCACCACCCAGCCGCGAACGCCACCCGCCCGAGAGCGTGATGTCTGTGAGTCATCGTGATGACTCACAGACATCACGCTCTCCGCAGTGTCCGCCTCCAGAACGGCCCCGAGGGCCAGGCGGACCGACAGGGCTTCCTAGCCGGTGAGGTGGGCGCGCAGGGTGTGCGCGTCGGGGGCGGTGGCGGTCCACAGTGTCGCTGGGCCGCCCGCCAGCGGTAATCGGGCGACACTGCCCTCGGCCGTCGGAGGTTCGGCTGGTCGCGAAGGGTCGACCACCAACAGCGAGCCGGTGGCCGGCGCACCGCCGAGCACCGCCGGGCCGGCCCAGCCGGGCGCGTGCGGTCCCACCGCCAGGGACTGACGCAGCAGTGGTCGACCCGCGTAGTCGACCTGGGTGTGCACGACGGCGCCGCCGGGCGCCTCGTCGTACCGGCCGCAGATCAGCTCGTCGCGCCAGCGCAGGTTCGCACCGGCGGCCACCTCGACGCGGGACTCGGCGAGGTGCGCGCAGCCGGCCGCCGCGACCAGTTGCTCCGGTAGCCAGTGCAGCGTGGCACCGACGTGCACCACCGCCCGCACCGCCATCCGGGAGACGGCACCCGAGCGACCCGGTAGGGCGATCGACGCGGCGACGCTGTGCACCCGGACCGCCGCGCCCGGACCCACCTCGATCTCCAGGCGCAGATCGTCGCCGGCGAGCGGCCCGGCCGCCCCGCCGACGAGGTGCACCGTGGCGACACCGTTGTCGGTGCGGGTCTGGCGCAGCAGGAGCGGCGTTTCGCCGTGCAGCTCGACCAGGGCCGTGCCGCCCCGACCGTCGGCCCGGGCGACCAGCCGGGCGTGCGCCCGCATCAGGCCGGGCCGACCGGCGCGGCGAGCGGGTGCAGGGCGGCGTGGTGGGCCAACTCGTGCCGGATCCAGTCCGCCACCGACGTGGCCGTGGGGTCTCCCACGATGGACAGGAAGAGGGTCGGGAGGTCGCCGCGTCGGGCTCGCGCGTCACGATCCATGACGGCGAGGTCAGCACCCACCATCGGCGCCAGGTCGGTCTTGTTGATCACGAGAAGGTCGGCGGCGGTGACCCCGGGCCCGCCCTTGCGGGGCACCTTGTCCCCGCCCGCCACGTCGACCACGAAGATCTGCCGGTCGACCA
Organism: Micromonospora sp. CPCC 205558; assembly: GCF_036902955.1. NCBI lineage: Bacteria > Bacillati > Actinomycetota > Actinomycetes > Micromonosporales > Micromonosporaceae > Micromonospora > Micromonospora sp. CPCC 205558. The sequence goes on along the minus strand of NZ_JBAKHR010000033.1, from coordinate 49,400 downwards.
GCCCTCGGCTGAAGGTCGCGGTCAGGTTGTCCCCACCGCTCTCCACGAGGACCAGGTCCAACGGGCCGACCGCCTCGGCCAGTTCGTCCACGGCGTCCAGATTGGCGCCGATGTCGTCGCGGATCGCCGTGTGTGGGCAGCAGCCGGTCTCCACCGCGCGAATCCGGGCCGGGTCCAGCACGCCGGCCCGCCGCAGGAAGTCGGCGTCCTCGGTGGTGTAGATGTCGTTGGTCACCACGCCGAGCCGCAAATCGTCGGCGAAGGCACGGCAGAGGGCGGCCACCAGGGCCGTCTTGCCGGACCCGACCGGGCCGCCGATGCCGACCCGCAGGGCACGGCCGGCGCGCGCCAGCGGCGGGTGAGGGTCCACCCCCGGCTCCGGATGGGTGTGCGCAACGGTCTCGTCGTGAGGTGGGGCGGCCGGCGACGGCACTGTCGGTTCGACGGCGGGCACAGCGTTCGGCACAACGGTGTCAGGACGCAAAGAGACGCACCTCCCAGGTGGCATGGATTTCGGCATAAATATCGGCGAGTGGAGCGGCGGCCGCCGGCAGCCGCTCCGGTGGGTCGTCGGCCGCCCGCGCCGCGTCGGCTGCCGTGCCGTCGCAGGCGTCGGCCAGGCCGACCAGCAGGGCCTGGACCCGGTACGGGTCGAGGCCGAGCAGACGTACGCCGGCGCTGGCCGCCCCGGCGACCGTCCCGTACGCGGCGATCGTGGCGGTCTCGACGCGGGACAGCCCGGCCGCGGCGCAGAGCAGCCCGAGCACCAGCGGTTGGTGTGGGCCGCCGGGTGCCGTGGGCAGGTCGGCGAACGGGGCGTCCGGCCAGATGGCCCGACCGGCGCGCAGCAGCGCCCGGCCCTGTCGGCGCGAGACCGCCCGCAGCGCCGGGGCGGCGGTACGCGCGTCCAGCTCCGCGTCGAGCCGAGCCAACGACCCCGACCGAGCGGCAGCCTCAGCCGGGGCGTCCGAACGTCGGCCGGGCCGGGCTGGGCCGGTCGTGCCGGCGGTCTCGGCCACCGCCGCCCGGTGTGCGGCCGCCGCGAACGCCGCGCCGACCAGGCCTGCGGTGGCCAACCGTCCGGCCAGGAACGACTCCAACGACGCCAGGTCGGTGACCCGGCCGGCGGCGACGGCCGCCTCCAGACCACCGGAGTGCGCGTGCGCCCCAGCCGGGAATCGTCCGTCGGCCAACAGCAACAGCAGGCTCGGCGTCGCCATCAGAACAGGAAGTACCGCTGGGCCATCGGCAGCCGGGTCACCGGGTCCGGCTCCACCACCTGCCCGTCGACCCGCACGGTGAAGGTGTCCGGGTCCACCTCGATGCGCGGCATCGCGTTGTTCTCCGGCAGGTCGGCCTTGCCCCGCGATCGCACGTCGTTCACCGGCACCACCCGGCGTCGTACGTCCAGGCGGAGCCCGGCGTCCAGCGCCGCCGGGGCCACGAAGGCCAGGCTGGTGGCGGCCGCCGCCGCGCCGTACGCCCCGAACATCGGCCTCGGCAGCATCGGCTGCGGGGTCGGGATCGAGGCGTTGGCGTCACCCATCTGGGCGTACGCGATCATGCCGCCCTTGATGACCAGGTGCGGTCGTACGCCGAAGAACGCCGGGTCCCAGAGCACCAGGTCGGCGAGCTTACCCGGCTCGACCGAGCCGATCTCCCGTTCCAGCCCGTTGGCCATCGCCGCGCAGATGGTGTATTTCGCCACGTACCGCCGGGCCCGGTGGTTGTCGGCGGCCCCGTCACCCGGCAGCGCGCCGACCCGGTCCTTCATCACGTGGGCGCTCTGCCAGGTCCGCGTGATCACCTCGCCGACCCGGCCCATCGCCTGCGCGTCGGAACCGATGATCGAGATCGCGCCGAGGTCGTGCAGCAGGTCCTCGGCGGCCATCGTGGACGGTCGGATCCGGCTCTCGGCGAAGGCCAGGTCCTCCGGCACGGACGGGTTGAGGTGGTGGCAGACCATCAACATGTCCAGGTGCTCGGCCAGGGTGTTCGCGGTGTACGGCCGGGTCGGGTTGGTCGACGACGGCAATACGTTCGGTTCGCTGGCCACGGTGATGATGTCCGGTGCGTGCCCGCCGCCGGCTCCCTCGGTGTGGTACGAGTGGATCGCGCGTCCACCGATCGCCCGCAGGGTGTCGGCGACGAAACCGGCCTCGTTGAGCGTGTCGGTGTGGATCGACACCTGCACGCCGGACGCGTCCGCCACCCGCAGGCAGGCGTCGATCGCCGCCGGCGTGGTGCCCCAGTCCTCGTGCAGCTTGAAACCGCCCGCACCGGCCCGCAACTGTTCCCACAGCGCCTCGCTGGAGACGGTGTTGCCCTTGCCGAGCAGCAGCACGTTGACCGGCATGGTGTCCAGCGCCTCGTGCATCCGGGCCAGGTGCCAGGCGTTCGGGGTGACGGTTGTCGCGCGGGTCCCCTCGGCCGGCCCGGTGCCGCCACCGACGAGCGTGGTGATGCCACTGGCCAGCGCCTCGGTGACGATCTGCGGGCAGATGAAGTGCACGTGGGTGTCGACCGCGCCGGCGGTGAGGATCCGCCCGTTGCCCGCGATCACCTCGGTCGACGGGCCGATGACCAGGTCGGGGTGGACACCGGGCATGGTGTCCGGGTTGCCGGCCCGGCCGAGCGCCACGATGCGCCCGTCGCGCAGCCCCACGTCGGCCTTGACCACACCCCAGTGGTCCAGCACCACCGCGCCGGTGATGACGGTGTCCAGTGCCCCCTCGGCGCGGGTGGCACGGGACTGCCCCATCGACTCGCGGATCACCTTCCCGCCGCCGAAGACCGCCTCGTCGCCGCCCACGCAGTGGTCGGTCTCCACCTCGATCAACAGGTTGGTGTCCGCCAGCCGGATCCGGTCACCGGTCGTCGGCCCGTACAGGTCGATGTAGCGGTCGCGCCGCACGGCGCTCACCGCGGCGACCCGTCGGCCGTAGTGGTGTCAAGCGGTCCGCCGCACTCGCCCCGTAGGCCGGGTACGACGCGTGCGCCGCCGAGCGGGACGAGGTCGACGCTGCGGCTGATGCCCGGTTCGAACCGGACGGAGGTGCCCGCCGCGACGGCGAGTCGTTGCCCCCAGGCCGCACCCCGGTCGAACGACAGCGCCGGGTTGGCTTCGGCGAAGTGGTAGTGCGAACCGATCTGCACCGGGCGGTCGGCGGTGTTGACCACGAGCACCGTGGTCACCGGACGACCCACGTTGATCTCGACCGGGTCGGCCGCCGGCAGGATCTCCCCGGGGATCACGGGATCGGGTGGTGCACAGTCACCAGCTTGGTGCCGTCCGGGAAGGTCGCCTCCACCTGCACCTCCCTCAGCAGCTCGGGGATGCCGTCCTGGACGTCGTCGCGGCCGAGCACCGCCCGGCCGGCCGACATCAGGTCGACCACCGACCGTCCGTCGCGGGCCCCTTCGAGGAGGAACGCGGTGATCACCGCGACGGCTTCGGGATAGTTGAGGCGCAGGCCGCGTTCGCGGCGGGCGCGGGCGACATCGGCCGCGACGTGGAGGAGCAGGCGGTCCTGCTCGTGCGGGCTGAGGAACACGGGGCTCTCCCGGTGGGTCGGCGTGCCCCGGCTCGCCGTCGGCTCCACGCGGAGCCACCTCGGGCACCAGGAGCCGAGGGGACGAGCTGGGAGTCGCACGACCGCCGGGTCACCGCCGACGGGGCGACCCGGGACTCCACCATCCCGGCCCGCACGACGGGCAACCGGCGGTGTCGGGTCGGATGCGGACCGCACCGCCCACCGCTGAGCAGACCGTAGAGGATCGCCACCGATCGGGGCAACAGTCCATTGGGGATCGCACCGTATGCCGGTCCGTGTTCCCGTGGAGCGGCTGGCAGGGGATGATCGCCGGATGACGGCGACGAGGGGTACCCGCGCACTGCTCGGTGTTCTGTTCCTGGCCGCGGCCACGGTCGGGGCGTGGATCCTCTGGCTGGGTTGGGACACCCGGTACACGGTCGACGCGCAGACCGGCGCGAGCAGCGGCCCGTACGAGCCGTGGCAGGTGATCGGCTGCGTGCTGACGCTCGTGGTGCTGGCCGCGCTCGCCGGGACGCGGCTCAGTCCGTGGTTGGTGGCGCCGGTGATGACGGTGGCGTTCACGGCGGTCTGGTCGTGGCGGGCCGCGTCGACAGACGACAGCGGGCTGTGGGTGGTCGGGGGGATTCTGGTGCTGGTCGGGATGGCCGCCGGCAGCACGGTGGTGAGCCTCGCCGGGCGGCGGGTCGGCCAGCGGTTCACCGGCCGACCCGCCGCGAGATAACCCATCGCCCCGTCGGCGCCAGTTGCCGCGGGTCGGCCGGTCAGCGGGCCACGACAGGCTGCGGCGCGGGCGCGCGGGTGAAGGGGATGTCGACGTGGTCGGGGGTCCCCGGCTGGCCGTCGGGGTGCCGCCACAGCCCCCGGTCGCGCAGGATCGGCAGCACGCCCTCACCGAACCAGTACGCCTCCTCCAGGTGCGGATAGCCGGAGAGGATGAACTCGTCGATGCCGAGCGCGTGGTATTCCGCGATCCGGTCGGCGACCTCGGCGTGGCTGCCGACGAGGGCGGTGCCGGCCCCACCACGGACCAGCCCGACCCCCGCCCACAGGTTGGGGGCGACCTCCAGGCCGTCGCGGGAGCCACCGTTCAGGTCGAGCATCCGACGCTGCCCCTCGGACTCACTGCGGCGAAGCCCCTCCTGCACGGCCCGAATGTCGGCCTCGGACACCCCGTCGAGCAGACGCTGGGCCTGCGCCCAGGCCTGTTCGGCGGTGTCGCGCACGATGACGTGCAACCGGATGCCGAAGCGCAGTTCCCGCCCGGCGCGGGCGGCAAGCGCCCGGACGCGCTCCAGTTTGTCGGCGACCAGGGCCGGCGGCTCGCCCCAGGTGAGGTAGACGTCGCTGTGCCGCACCGCCACCGGGAGGGCGGCGGCCGAGGACCCGCCGAAGTAGACCGGCGGCACCGGGTCCGGCAGTCGGTGCAACCGTGCCTGTTCGACGCGGACGTGGGTGCCGTCGTGGTCGACGGTCTCGCCGCGCCACAGCGCACGCACCACGTGCAGGAACTCGTCGGCCCGCGCGTACCGGGCGTCCTTGTCCAGGAAGTCGCCGTAGGCCCGCTGCTCGTGCGACTCGCCGCCGGTGACCACGTTGAGCAGCAGCCGGCCCCGGGACAACCGCTGGAAGGTCGAGGCCATCTGGGCGGCCAGCGTGGGGGCCAGCAGCCCGGGCCGGAAGGCGACCAGGAACTTGAGTCGCTCGGTCACCTCGGTGAGCATCGCGGTGCTGAGCCAGGCGTCCTCGCACCAGGCGCCGGTCGGGGTGAGCGCGCCGACGAAGCCGAGTTGCTCGGCGCTGCGGGCGATCTGCCCGAGGTACGCCACGCTGGCCGGGCGGGCGCCTCCGGCGGCGCCGGTCGGTACGCCGTGGCCGCCGCCGACGATGTCCCGGCTGTCGCCGTTGGTGGGCAGGAACCAGTGGAAGGTGAGGGTCATCGGGTTCTTTCCTCCAGCGGGGACGGTCGGCGCACGCGGCGAGGCGGGCACCTCCTGAGGGGTGGGACGATCCCGCCGACAGCCTACCCATAAAACCTATCGGGTTAGTAGGCTACTGCCGGAGCCGACACCTGTCGATGCGCCGCTGTCCGCCTGCCCCGACCCGAGGAGCCGCCATGCCCACCCCGTCGACGAGCCGTCCCCCGCATCGCCGCCTCCTGACGGCCGTGCTCACCACCGTGGCGCTACTCGCCACGGTCGCGGTGAGCGCGTGCGGCGGGTCCGCCGACGCCTCCGGCGCCGGGGAGAAGCTCCGGATCGGCTACCAGCGCTTCGGCGGGCTGAGCCTGGTCAAGGCGCGCGACGCCGCACCGGACGTGGAATGGTCGCTGTTCGAGAGCGGCCCGGCACTCACCGAGGCGCTCAAGGCCGGCTCCATCGACATCGGACAGGTCGGCGAGGCGCCGCCCGTCTTCGCCGCCGCCGGGAAGATCCCGTTCTCCATCATCGGCACCTCGGCGCCGATCCCGCAGGGTGAGGCCGTGCTGGTCAAGGCCGACCGGGGCTACCGCAGCTTCGCCGACCTCAAGGGCAGGACGGTGGCGCTCAACAAGGGGTCCAACGTGCACTGGCTGCTGGTGCGGCTGCTGGAGGCGAACAACATGACCCTGAAGGACATCCAGGTCAAGTACCTCAAGCCCGCCGAGGGGCGGCCCGCGTTCGACGGCGGGCAGATCGACGCCTGGGTGATCTGGGACCCGTACTTCGCCCTGGCCGAGCAACCGGGGGTCCAGGTGCTCGCGGACGCGACCGGTCTGGCCAGCAACCGCGAGTACGTCCTCGCCGCGCCCGGGGCGGTCGACAAGCGGTCGGACGAGATCCGGGCGTTCCTCCAGCGCTACCGCGAGGTGACCGACTGGGGCATCGCCCACCCCGAGGAGCGAGCCAGCACCCTCGCGCCGGAGCTGAAGATCCCGCAGGACGTCACCAGCCGCGCTCTGGCCCGCAGCGCCAAGCCCCTCGCCCCGGTCACCCCGGCCATCGGCGACGAACTTCAGGCGATCACCGACAGCTTCATCGCCCTGGACCTCATCCCGGGGCCGGTCGACCTGCGATCCCGGGTCGACGGCCGGTTCAACGAGGTGTTCCAGTGAGTCGTACGACGCTCGTCGAGGCGCCCGAAGAGGTGAAGACGGCGGCGCCTGTCGTACCCCGTCGTCAGCCGCCGGCCCGGCGCTGGCGGCGGGTGGTGAGCCCGGTGGTGCTGGTCCTTGGGTGGGAGTTGGCCGCACGGACCGGGCTGCTGGCGGCCGAGAAGCTGCCCGCGCCCAGCGACGTCCTGGCCACCGGCGCGCGGCTGAGCCGGGACGGAACGCTCGGCATCCACCTGCTGGACTCCCTCACCCGGGCCGGGGCGGGCCTGCTGATCGGCGGCCTGCTGGCCCTGGTGCTGGGCACCGTGGCCGGGTTGCTGCGGCTCGGTGACGACCTGGTCGACCCGCCGGTGCAGATGGCCCGGATGCTGCCGCACCTCGGGCTGGTGCCGTTGCTGATCATCTGGGTCGGCATCGGCGAGTCACTGAAGATCAGCCTGGTGGCTCTCGGCGCGTTCTTCCCCATCTACTTCAACACCTACGCCGGCATCCGGGACATCGACGAACGGCTGGTGGAGGCGGCCCGCACCTGTGGTCTGGGCCAGGCCGCCCGGCTGCGCCACGTGGTGCTGCCCGGCGCGCTGCCGTCGCTCTTCCTCGGCCTGCGGCTGGCGATCGGGGCGGCCTGGCTCAGCCTCGTCGTCGGCGAGCAGGTCAACGCCCAGACCGGCATCGGCTTTCTGATGATGGAGGCGCGGGAGTTCAGCCAGACCGACGTGGTGGTGCTCGGCCTGCTCGTCTACGCCCTGCTCGGGCTGATATCCGACAGTGCGTTGCGCGTCCTGGAGAGGAGGATGCTGACATGGCGTCGCGGACTGCGGGCCACCTGAACGGCGCCGAGCCGGTGCTCACCGCCCACGCGGTGCGCCGGGCCTTCGGGCCGACGGTCGTGCTGGCCGGGGTCGACCTGACCATCGCCCGCGGTGAGGTGGTGGCCCTGCTGGGCGGCAGCGGTTCCGGCAAGAGCACCCTCCTGCGGATCCTCGCCGGGTTGGACGGCGAGGCCACCGGGACGAGCGCCGTGCACGGCACCGCCGCCGTGGTCTTCCAGGAGCACCGGCTGCTGCCGTGGAAACGCGTGGCGGAGAACGTGGGGCTCGGGCTGTCCGGCGCGGACGGCCCGGGGCGGATCCGGCGGGCGCTGGCCGAGGTCGGTCTGGCCGAGCGGCACCGCGCCTGGCCGGGCGAGTTGTCCGGTGGGCAGGCGCAGCGGGTGGCAGTAGCGCGGGCACTGGTCCGCGAACCGGACCTGCTGCTGCTCGACGAGCCGTTCGGCGCCCTGGACGCGCTGACCCGACTGCGGATGCAGATCCTGCTGCGCCGGCTACGCGCCGAGCACGGCTTCGCCGCCCTGCTGGTCACCCACGACGTGGATGAGGCGCTGCTGCTCGCCGACCGGATCCTGCTCCTCGACGACGGCCGCATCGCCGCGGAACTGCCCGTCGACCTCGGCCCCACCCGCACGCCGGACGACCCGGCCTTCGGCGCGCTGCGCCGCCACCTGCTCGACCGACTCGGCGTTCCCACCACCTGACGAGCGGAGCTGTGATGACCCGCTGGACCCCCGACCCCACGTTCTACCCCTCGCCCCGGGAGGCGGTGACCGCGCCGGCGGAGAAGCTCGCCTACGTGGCGGCCTTCGACCGTACGGCCAGCCGTCCGGACGCCATCGTGGTGCTCGACACCGACCCCGGCTCCGCCGACTACGGCCGGGTCGTCGGCTGGACCGACCTGCCGTACGTCGGTGACGAGCTGCACCACTTCGGCTGGAACGCGTGCAGCAGCGCGCTCTGCCCGACCGCACCGCACCCGCACGTCGAGCGGCGCTACCTGATCGTGCCCGGTCTGCGGTCGTCGCGCATCCACGTGCTCGACACCCAGCCCGACCCGCGTCAGCCGCAGATCGTCAAGGTGATCGGGGCGGAGGAGTTGGCGAAGCGGGCCGGCTACTCGCGGCCGCACACCGTGCACTGCGGCCCGGACGGCATCTACCTCTCCGCGCTCGGTGGCGCGGACGGCGCGGAGGGCCCGGGTGGCATCGCCATCCTCGACCACACGACGTTCGAGGTACGCGGGGCGTGGGAGGCCGACCGGGGTCCGCAGTTCCTGGCGTACGACGTGTGGTGGCACCTGACCCAGGACGTGCTGGTCACCAGCGAGTGGGGCACCCCGTCGATGATCGAGGACGGCATCATCGGTGAGTTGCTGCTGGGCCGACGCTACGGGCACGCCATCCACTTCTGGGATCTGGCGAAACGCCGGCACGTGCAACGCGTCGATCTCGGCGACCAGTACCAGATGCCGCTGGAGCTGCGGCCGGCGCACGACCCGACGAAGTCGTACGGGTTCGTCGGGGTGGTGATCAGCGTCGAGGACCTGTCCGCATCGATCTGGTTGTGGCACCGCGACGGGGACGCCTGGGCGGTCACCAAGGTGATCGACATCCCGGCCGAGCCGGCCGACCCGGCGGACTTGCCCGACCTGCTCAAACCGTTCGGGGCGGTGCCGCCGCTGGTGACCGACATCGACCTGTCGGTCGACGACCGGTTCCTCTACGTCTCCTGCTGGGGCACCGGCGAGCTGCGCCAGTACGACGTCAGCGACCCGCTGCACCCGGTGCAGACGGGCTCGGTGCACCTCGGCGGGATCGTCCGCCGGAGCGCGCACCCGTCCGCGCCCGACGAGGCGTTGGCCGGTGGCCCGCAGATGGTCGAGGTCAGCCGGGACGGCCGGCGGGTCTACGTCAGCAACTCGCTCTACGGCGCGTGGGACGACCAGTTCTACCCCGACGGGGTGGGCGCCTGGCTGGCCAAGCTCGACGTCGACGTGGACGCCGGTGGGCTCACCCCGGATGAGCGGTTCTTCCCACACGGGGACGAGTTCCGGGGCCTGCGGGTGCACCAGACCCGGTTGCAGGGCGGGGACGCCTCCTCAGACTCGTACTGCTTCCCGTGACCGTCACCACCCTGGCGACGCTCGCCGCGCTCGGCGCGTTCCATGGTCTGAATCCGGCGATGGGGTGGCTGTTCGCGGTGGCCCGGGGCCTGCAGGAGCGCAGCCGGCTGGCGTTGCTGCGCGCCCTGCCGCCGATCGCCGCGGGGCATCTCGCCTCGGTGGCCATCGTCGCCGCGTTGGTCTCGGCGACCCGGTCGGTGACGACGAGCACGGCCCTCGCGGTGGTCGGCGGTGGGGTGCTGGTCGCCTTCGGGCTGTGGCGACTGCTCTCCGAGCGGCACTTCCGTTGGGCGGGCATGCGGTTGTCGGCGGCGCAGCTCGCCGCCTGGTCGTTCCTGATGTCATCGGCGCACGGCGCGGGGTTGATGCTGTTGCCGGTGCTGGTGGCCGAGCCGGTGCCCGGGGGTCACTCCGGGCACCTGGCCGCCGCGCCGGTGGGCGCGCTGACCGGCCTCGCGGCGGCCGGGGTGCACACCGTGGCCATGCTCGGCGTCGCCCTGGCCGTGGCGCTGCTGGTCTACCAGGTGTTCGGGGTGGGTGTGCTGCGTCGGGCCTGGTTCAACGTGGACCGGCTCTGGGCCGGGGTGCTGGTGGCCGCGGGGTTGGTGACGTTGCTGCGGGCGTGACCGGCCATCGTGGACGGCGGAAAATCGTGATCTGATGTCGTAATGATCTCTCCGACTCCCCTCATGCGCCTGGTGGCCGGTGTGTGGGGCTTCAAGACCCTCGCGGTCGGCGTCGAGCTCGGCCTGTTCACCCGGTTGGCCGGCGGGCGGACGATGACCGTCGAGGAAGCCGCCGCCGAGTTCGGGCTGCCCGACCGGCCCGCGGACCTGTTGCTGGCCGCCAGCGCGTCGCTCGGGCTGTTGGAGAAGGCCGGCGACGGATACCGCAACTCCGAGTTGGCCGAGCAGTTCCTGGTCGAGGGTCACCCGTACTACTTCGGCGCGCAGGTCCGCTACTCGGACCTACGCACCTACCTGCCCTGGCACCGCATCGGCGAGGCGCTGCGCACGGACCGGCCGTTGACCTGGGACCCCGAGACCCAACAGTCGATGTTCGACACCGCCGACCCGGAGATGCTGGCGCAGTTCTGGGATGCCATGTTCTCCACCTCCAGCTTCACCGCCAGCGCGTTGGCCGAGGCGTACGACTTCTCGGCGCACCGCCGGCTACTCGACGTCGGCGGTGGGGCGGGGGCGTTCCCGATCGAGCTCTGTCGCCGCCTGCCCGAGCTGCGGGCGACAGTCCTGGATCTGCCGCACGTCTGCGTTCGGGCCCGGGAGCGGATCGCCCAGGCCGGCCTGACCGGGCGGATCGACGCGGTGGGTGGGGACTTCCTCGCCGACCCGGCGTTGCCGGACGGGCACGACGTCATCCTGCTCAGCATGATCCTGCACGACTGGGACGAGCCGACGAACCGGGCGTTGCTGGCCCGGTGCCACGCGGCGTTGCCACCCGGCGGGGCGATCGTCGTCTGCGAACTGCTGCTCAACGACGACCGCACCGGGCCACCGGAGGCGGCCCTGATGGGGATGAACATGCTGGTCGAGACCGAGGGCGGGCGGAACTACTCGGGCGCCGAGTACGCCGCCTGGCTCACCGACGCCGGCTTCGTCGACGTGCGTACGGTGCCGTTCGACGCGCCCGGCGCCAACGGCGCGGTGGTGGCCCGCCGGGCCTGAACGCGGACGACACCCGGCCCCGGTGCGAACCGTGGGCCGGGTGTCGCAGCGCCGCGCGGGCGCTGGCGTCCGATCGGCTACCGGTACGGATCAGGCGCGGGCCTTGGCGGGCTGCTTCATGAAGTCCATGATCGCCTTGTTGATGTCGCCGGCGTTGGTCCACGGGAGACCGTGCGGCGCGCCCTTGAGCGTGATGAGCTGGGCGGTCGGCATCATCGGCCCGAGCCGCTGGCCGGTCACCGGGTAGGGCAGCACGTTGTCCTTGTCACCCTGCACAATCAACACCGGAATGTTGATCTTTGGCAGGTCGGGCCGGAAGTCCTCCTGCCAGGCGTCCACGCTGTCGTGGGTGGCCTTGCCGGAGGCCATCGCGCCGATCTGCCAGTGCGCCCGGTACGCCTCCTCGCTGACCAGCTTGCCCTTGTTCTCGCTGTAGTTGAAGAACGCGTCGCAGAACTGGGTCAGGTAGGCGAACCGATCCTTGATGATGGCGTCCTGGAAGCCCTTGAACAGGCTCGTGTCGACGCCCTCCGGGTTGTCCTTCGCCTTTGCCAGCATCGGTTGCAGCGGGCTGAGCAGCACGGCTCGGCTCACCCGCTGTGAGCCGTAGTTGCCCAGGTAACGGACTACCTCGCCGGTACCCATCGAGTGACCGATCAGGGTCACCTCGTTCAGGTCCAACTCGGTCATCAGCACGTCCAGGTCCGCTGCGAACGTGTTGTAGTCGTACCCGAACGCCGGCTGGGCGGAGTTACCGTTACCGCGCCGATCGTAGGTGATCGTCCGGTATCCGGCGTTGAGCAACTGGGTGGTCACCTTCTCCCAGGTCGCGCCGTTGAACGGGAAACCGTGAATCAGCACCACCGGCTTACCGGAACCGTGATCCTCGTAGTACAGGTCGATGGGCGCGGAGTTTTCCGTTCCCACGGTGATGAAAGGCATGTTTGTCTCCTGCTCCGGTTTCGGGCTGTCGGACGCCCCGCGCTTTCCCGCCCGGTAGCCGGATATGCGGACGTCAGACGGCCCGACCGGCAGGGCAGAGGTTCCCTGAGCTGCCCGTGCCGTCCTAACCTCGGGGGGTCCCTCGGCTACCCCCGCGAGTGGCAGCGCCGGGGGCCGGTGCCCGACCCGGTACGCACCATCCACCCCGCCGACGACAGGCGCCGGCGCTCGTCCGTCAGCGGGTGAGGCCGTCAGGGTTTCCGCAGTGGCCGGAACGCGGCCCGCACCTCCGCGGAGAAGAGTTCCGGCTCCTCCCAGGCCGCGAAGTGCCCGCCGCGGTCAGCCTCGTTGAAGTACGCGATGCCGGGGTAGACCGCCTCGGCCCAGCTCCGCGGAGCGGCCCAGATCTCGCCGGGGAACGTGGTGAAGGCGACCGGCACCGTGACCGGTGGCGGAGCCTGACCGGCCGCCTGGGCGGCTGCCTGAAACCGCCCCTGCTCCCAGTACCACCGGGCGGACGAAGCACCGGTGCCCGTCATCCAGTACAGCGTGATGTTGTCGAGGATGCTGTCCCGGGTGAGACCGCCGACCGGCTCACCGTCGAGGAACGCGCGGGAGATCTTGTAGTAGCTGTCCGTGTCGTGGTCGAGCATCCAGGCCGCCAACCCGACAGGTGAGTCCAGCAGCGAATAGCCGATCGTCTGCGGCCGGGTGGACTGCTCCAGGAAGTAACCGAAACCATCCATCGAGAACAGCTTGAGCGCGTCGAGCGCGGCGCGCTCCTGCTCGGAATTCGCCGGCAACTTGTCCTTGATGCCGACCGCCCCGGCGAGCAGGTTGACGTGGATGCCGAGCAGCCCATCGGGTGCCTGACGCCCCATGGCGTCCGTGACGGCGGCGCCGACGTCGCCACCCTGCGCGACGTAGCGCGGGTAACCGAGGCGCTGCATGAGTTTTGCCCACGCCTGTGCCATCCGCGCCGAATTCCAGCCGGGTTCGGTCGGCTCGCCGGAGAAGCCGTAGCCGGGCAACGACGGCAGCACCAGGTGGAACGCGTCCTCTTCCGTGCCGCCGTGCGCCGTCGGGTCGGTCAGCGGGCCGACGATCCCGAGCAGTTCGACGACCGAACCCGGCCAGCCGTGCGTCATGATCAGCGGCAGGGCGTTCTCATGCGGCGACCGCACGTGGATGAAATGAATCTCGACGCCGTCGATTGTCGTCGTGTACTGCGGCAGCGAGTTCAGCTTCGTCTCGCACGCGCGCCAGTCGTAATCGGTGATCCAGTAGCGGGTCAGCTCCTGGATCGTCGCCAGCTGCACCCCCTGCGAGCGATCGGTGACCAACTCGCGGGTGGGCAATCGGGTAGCCGCGATCCGGCGACGCAGGTCGGCGATCGCGTCCTCCGATGTGTCGAGCCGAAAGGGGTGAATTTCGGTGTCGTTGGACATCTTCCCCACCTCGCCAGGTCGAGTCGGACAGTGCCGATGCGCCGACAGTGCCGGCACCCGCCCAGTCTCACAGCGGGCAGGCGCCGTCCGGGCCCAAACGCGAATCGCCGACGCGCCTCCGCCTCACACCCATGGAGCGATCAACCGGTGAGCCAACCGGACGAATCCGACGACAACTGGCTGAATGGTGTTGCCTACACGCCGATGCGGGTTTCTGGCTGGAGCGCCGGCGCTCGTCCGTCAGCGGGTCAGGCCGACCAGCGTCGCCAGTCGCGCCACACCGGCCGGCGCCGGCTGCGCGCGGGCGACATCGGCGATGACGGTACGCGCCAACGACCGACACCGAACCTCAGCCGGCGCGATGCTGTCCGCGTCAACCAGCGCTCGGGCAGCCCCGCGCAGGTCACCCACCTGGAGGTACGCCCGCGCGACATCAACCAGGTACGCACCCCGATACTCAGCCGGCAACCGCCGCCACCCCTCCCGCCGCACCACGATTGCGTGTCGCCGCACCGCCTCGACGGCGTCACCCCGTTGCGCCGCCACCAACACCCGCGCCAACTCCACGGCGGTTACGCCGAAGCTGGTGCGGTGCATGTCGTCGTACCCCCTTAGGCTGGCCGCGATCCCCGCCGCGCGGTCGGTCAGCTCGTCGGCGCGACGGTGCTCGCCGCACCCGGCGGCGGCAAGCGCGGCCTGCACCAGCAACGTCCCACCCACCGCCCACTCCCCCGCCGACCGCCGCTCGCCCTGCCCCTCGCTCTCGCTCTCGTGATCAAGAGGTTTGCGGCGTGTTTGATCTCCAAAGGTGACGCAAACCTCTTGATCACCGGAATGGGTTGACCGTGGAAGGACGCGGTTGGCGGCGGGGAGCAGCGCGGCCAGGGCCAGGCGGTCGCGGCCCTGCGCGCGGAGCGCCTCGCCCACCAAGATGGTCGCGGTCGCCGCGAGCAACGGGTCGTCGCCGACGGCGGACATCGCCCGGTCGGCCGCCAGCCAGGCCAGGTCAGCCTCGCCGAGCTTCACCAACAACGACGACGTGATCCGGTACGCCTGCACCAGCAACTCCGCCGATCGCACGCCCTGGGCGGCGTCGAGCAGACCCGGCAACACCCGCACCAACTGCCCGTAATGCGCATGCTGATAGGTCAACCACGCGTGCCCGACCTGCCGTCTCAACGCGTCCGTCTGCGCTGGAGCCTGCGGGATGTCGTAGCGGGCGAGCGCGGCCCGAATCTCGTCCACCCCATCCGGCGTACCCGCCGGACTGCCCTGCGGCTGGCCGAGCAACACCTCCGGGTCGACCCGCAGGACGTGGGCCAACTCCTGAATCACCGAATACCGGTCCAGGGCGCGGGCACCCCGCTCGATCTTGTCCACCCAACTCTTCGACCTCCGCAACCGGTCGGCAAGCATCTGCTGCGTCATCGACCGCCGCACCCGCCAGCTCGCCACCCGGCGACCAATCGGGATGTCATCGTTGGTCACGCCGCCACCGCCGGTCCGGGACCGCGCGGGTCGTGTCGTCCACGGGTACGCGCTCCGCCTCGGCCTGCGCCAGAAGGCGCTGCTTGGCAGCCTCCCGCTCAGCCGCCTCGCACTGCTCGGCTCGGCTCGTCGGCTCGTTGCCTTGCATTCCCACCTCCGTCAGCGGGCACGCGACGGCTAGACACCGCCGGCACCCCAGGACTCCTGCAAACAGCGAAGCGGGCTGCCGGTTGACGGACCAGATGGCAAGCGATGCGTGCGATTGCGCTGCTCAGGACGTGGGTTGCGCAGGGTTGCGCCGGTCCCCATCGGACCTCGACAACCCATAGGGTCGTCACTATCGGTAGTTGACTGATGCCTGGAGGCTGAACCATGGCGCGACCGGTGACGAACGCGGCGTTCGAGGGGCTGCTACTTGCCGCCGGCTACGGCAACGCCCACGCCGCCTTCGCTCGCCAGCTCAATCACACCGGCCGCGACCAGGGCACCTGGCGCTACGACGCAGCCAGCGTCTACTGGTGGTTACGCGGTCGCCGGCCAGGCGAGCACGTCCAAGCCGCCATGGCCGAGACGCTAACCCGCAAGCTCGGTCGCCCCGTCGCTGTCATGGAGTTGGGCTTCGGAGCGGCCGACAACATCGGAACCTGCATCTATCCCGCGTCCGTCGACGGCGCGATAGATACCGCCGAGCAGATCTGGACGAGGCTCGCCAAGCACCTCAGCTCACAGGTCAGCGGGCCGTTCGACAGCGGCAAAGCGCTACAGGCGGCACTCGGTTGGCGGTATGACTTGCCCGACGAGACGGTCAGCAGGAGCGGCCGACAGCAAGTCAGCCCCACCGACGTTCAGTCGCTGTACGGGCTGGCAGACCACTTCACCGACCTCGATCGTCGCCACGGCAGCGGCTCTCCGCGCACCCGGGCGCTCATGGCCGACTTCCTCGTACGCCAGGTCGCACCCATGCTGCACGGCACCTACACCGATGTCGTTGGGCGCGATCTCATGCGCGCAGCCGCGACACTGTGCGGACAACTCGCCTTCATGTCGTACGACGCGGGCGACCATGCCACTGCCCAACAACACGTGACCGTCGCCTTGCGGCTCGCCAAGGCCGCCGATGACCGCCTCTACGGCGCTCACCTGCTGGCCAACCTCGCAACCCAGGCCGTACACCTCGGCTACTCCCGGGACGCAGCCCGGCTCGCCGAAGCGGCCATCGACGGGGCAGGGCGTGCTCCGGCCGCCGTGCTCGCTCGGCTGCACGCCACCGCCGCTACGGCCTACGGGCAGTCAGGCGAGCGACGTGGCTGCCAACTCGCGCTCGCCAAAGCCGAGCGTGCCCTCGATCGCACAGGCGCAGCCCCCGGTCCCCGCTGGGTCAGCTACTTCAGCCCGGCCCACCTCGCCGGAGCCGCATTGAGGTGCCTGGGCGACCTACAGCTGTATTCGCAGGCCCTTGGCCACGTTCCCGACGCTCTCACCCTCGCCAGCGAGAACACCCGGACGCGTGCCCTGCACACCGCTCTCGTCGCCGTGACTCATGCCCGCGCTGGGGACACCGATGCCGCCTGTAACTGGGGTCGGAAGTTGGCACAGCAGGCTTCGGGCATCCATTCGGCGCGTGTTCAACAGCGCGTCCGCGAACTGAGTGCGGCGCTCAACCCTCAGCAGGCGTCGCCCCAGGTCAACGAGGTCCTGCACAGCCTCGCGATCATGCCAACGGCCGCGTAGCGCGAGAGCCCACCTGGACCCGTCCGCTAGCGTCACCGAGGTGACCTGGACGGAGCCCGCCACGTGGTACGCCAACCTGGCCTCCTTCTACGCCGCCGCCGCGGCCTTCATCACCGACCCGACCGGCAACGTGCTGCTCGTCAAACCCACGTACCGCGACCACTGGGCCTTCCCCGGCGGCTATGTCGACGAGGGCGAATACCCACATGACGCCTGCGCCCGTGAGATACGAGAGGAGTTGGGGATCTCTGTGGTGGTGGGTGACCTCCTCGTAGTGGACTGGGCACCGCCCGCCGGGCAGCGGCCACGCGCGATTGTCAGCTTCACGTTCGACTGCGGGTCCATCGCCAACGTCGATGGTCTCGATCTGTCGGGAGAGGAGTTGGAGGACGCCGCCTTCTTCTCGCCGCGAGAGGCCGAGCAGCATCTTCCCGACAACGTCGCCACACGAGTTCATGCGGCGATGAGCGCCCGTGACCTACACGCTCCGCTGTACCTTGCTGGCGGCTCGGTCGTCTCCAGTTAGTCACGTGCCCCCGATCGGGCCTCGGCCTCCTGTGCTCTCTTGGTCCGGCATGATGACGGGATGCTGAAGCCTGTCACTCTTCGGGCGGTCCTGCCCGGTGACCTACTCCTCATGGAACGGCTGTGGCAGCTGTACCGGCACGACCTGTCTGAGTTCCGGGACACACTGCCGGATGACGTCGGCCTGTTCACCCCTGGCCGGCTGCGGACCTACCTCCAGGACCCCGACAGCGCCGGCTACGTCATTTGTCGGGACACCCGACCCGTGGGCTTCGCATTTGTCTCCAACGTGAACATCCAGCCGCTGCGCATCGCCGAATTCTTCGTCGTGCGGGCTGTGCGCCGCTCGGGCGTCGGACGTCTCGCCGCCCAGCAGCTTTTCGCCAAACACCGAGGCCACTGGGAGGTGCCATTCCAGGAGGAAAACCCCGGTGCCGCCCGCTTCTGGCGTCGGCTCGCCGCCGAGGTCTGCCCGACGGGCTACCGCGAGGAACGGCGTGCTGTTCCCGGCAAACCACACATCCCCCCAGACACCTGGCTACTACTGAGGGAGCCGATGCGCAGTGTGATCACCAGCGCGTGAGCGAGGTTCGCTTCGAGCTGATGGCGGGCAATCTCGATGCTCACACCTAGCGGGGCTGACCGGGCCAGAATGACGTGGCCCGTGGCGAGATGTGGCTTGCGCCCGTTCGATGAGATGAACGGCCGCCGGTCGGCGTCCGGCGGCCGCCCACGTCCACTCAGCTGGCGTAGACCTCCAGTGTCGACAGTTGCCCGGCCGGCCAGCCGGTGTTGCCGGTGACGGTGACCCGCACGTAACGCGTCTGCGCGGCGGTGAAGGTCAGCGTCACCTGGTTACCGCTGGCCGGGTCGAACGTCCGCCCCGCGGATCCGACGAGCGTGCTGAAGCTGCCCCCATCGGTGCTGCCCTGCACGGCGAGGGTCTGCGTCCGACTCCCCCAGGCTGACGACGGCGGCAGCTTCAGCACCACCCGCCCGACCGTGCGCGAGGAACCCAGGTCGACCTGCACCCACTGCGGGAACGCGTTGTTGGCGCTCTCCCAGTAGCTGTTCGCGTCGCCGTCGACCACGTTGCCCGACCCGTAGCTCTGGACGTGGCTGCTCTCGCTGGTGGGTCGGCCGCGGGCAAGGTCCGCGTTGGCCGGGGCGTCCGTGGTGACGGTGACCGCGTTGGACGCGCCGGAGGTGTTGCCGGCCGCGTCGCGGGCGACGACCGTGAAGGTGTACGCGGTGGACGGGCTCAGCCCGCTCACCGTCGCCGTGGTGCCCGTGACGGTGGCGACGACAGTGCCACCCTGACGCACCTGGTAGCCGGTCACTCCGGTGTCGTCGGTGGAGGCCGTCCAGGACAGGGACACGCTCGTCGACGTCCTGCCGGTCACGGTGAGGCCGCTCGGGGCGGTCGGTGGGTTGTCCGGCACGGTGCTGCCGGCGTACACCTCGACCTTGGCGAGCTGGCCCGCCGGCCAGCCGGTGTTGCCGGCGATGCTCAGCCGGATGTGGCGGGCCGTGGTGGTCGTCAGCGTGCGCGTCACGGTGTTGCCGGTGGTCGGGTCGAAGGTGTACGCGGAGGCCGCGGCGATTGTCGAGAAGGAGCTGCCGTCGACGCTGCCCTGCACGGTGATGGTCTGGGTACGCGCGCCCCAGCCGGCGGGCAGCCGCACCACGAGCTTGTTGACCTGGTGGCTGGCGCCGAGGTCGACCTGCCACCAGTGCGGGAATGCGCCGCCGCCGCTCTCCCAGTAGCTGCCGGCGTCGGAGTCCACCGCGTTCGACGCCGGGAACGGGCCGTTCTGGCTGCTGGCCGAGGTGGACCGGCCGGCCGCGAGGTCGCCGCCGGTCGGGGGCGGGGTGCCGACCATCGGTTGGGTGGGGCGGACCGGGGTGAGCGCGAGTTGCCCCTTGAGCATCCGGCCGCCGTCGGCGGTGATCCGCAGGTAGTAGTCGGAGGAGCAGGCCACGCCGTCCTCGTCCAGGGCCCGAATGTTCGCGCCCGCCGGGGTGGTGGCCTGCGTCTCGGACGTCTTGGCGATCTGGTTGCCCTCGTTGTACTCGTCGAACATGGACACGTAGAGGCCCTGGGAGCCGAGTCGGACCATGTTGTAGAGGTGCCGCCAGTAGAAGTCGCCGTGCTTGCGGTGCCCACCGGCGAGGTCGCCGGGCATCACGCAGGGCAGGTAGTCGATGCCGCGCGCCGCGCAGTCGGCCATGTCGCCGACGTTGACGTTGTTGTAGTAGGAGTCCAGCTCTTCCACGGTCCTGGCCCGGTAGACCATCCACGGCGAGATCGCGTTGAACGCGTGGTAGACGTCGAGGAAGCCGGGGCGGGAGTCCTCGATGCCCTGCCGCCACCAGGTGGGCACGCCACCGATGACGTAGCAGCCCTGTGCCTTGAACCAGTTGACGACCTCCAGGCAGGGGCCGGGGGTGAAGGGTCGGCTGGGCTCGCTGAACCCGAATCCCCAGATGCAGACGACCGGCTTGCCGTTCTGTCGGGCGTACGCCGACGACGCGGTGTGCGCCGCCATCTTCGTCGTCCAGTCGGTCTTGATCTCCGACTGGAAGCTCAACCAGTCGGTGACGTCGTACATGATGTAGAACTTGCGGTTGTAGCGTTCGGCGGCGGAGCGCACCTTCTGTGCCATCGCGTCGCGGGTCGGGCCCTCGTCGCCCATCGGGTTGAACCGTTGCAGGGCGGCGGTGTCGCAGCCATACTCCTGCATCCAGCGGAAATGGGTGTCCACCGTCTGCTGGTCGTAGGAGGAGAAGAGGGTGGCCGGCTGGCCGTTGCCCAGGTTGGGGTACGCGGTGGGATAGGTGCGCGTGTACTCGCGCATGTCCGGCCAGGACACGATCGTGGTGTTGGCGGGCGACGGCGGCTGGAAGCGGTCGCGGCTCCAGTGCCACCACCCGCCGATCGGCGCGCCGTCGCCGGGGGCGCTGAACCAACCCTGGTAGCCGACCGTCACCTTGCCGACCACGTCTCCGGGAGGGCTGGCGGCGTGCGCGGGGCTGGCCAGTGTGGTGAGCAGTTCGGTGGTGGAGGCGGTGGCGAGGGCGGACCCGGCCAGCACCGATGTGACGAACCTGCGGCGGGACACCGCCATGACGACCACTCCTTCGGGACGGAAGGCATTGACGGCCATCGTGGCAGCAGTGGATGCCGACCCGCAAGAGTTAGACTGATCTATGGAATTTCCGATCAGGCGACGGGAATTACGCGCTGGGGGGTCAGT
Source organism: Micromonospora sp. CPCC 205558 (assembly GCF_036902955.1). Lineage (NCBI taxonomy): Bacteria > Bacillati > Actinomycetota > Actinomycetes > Micromonosporales > Micromonosporaceae > Micromonospora > Micromonospora sp. CPCC 205558. Next base: position 28,721 of record NZ_JBAKHR010000033.1, on the reverse strand, counting down.
GGCTGGGGGGTCAGTGGCTGGGGGGTCAGTGGCTGAGCGCCCACGCCGGGGACAGGATCTGACTGCCCGCCTGGCGGCGGCGCGCGTCGCGCACCGTCAGCCGTACGCCGTCGGTGAAGCCGACCTTGGGGTACCACCCGAGCGACTCGCGCGCCTTGCGGGTGTCCAGCGCCATGTTGCACACCTCGCCCGGCCAGGACAGCGGCTCGTAAAGGGCCAGGCTGCCGACGCCGGACGCCTCCCGGACCGTGTCGTACACCTCGTTGACGCTCGTCTGCCGACCCGAGGCGATGTTGACCGTCCCCACTCCGTTGTGGTGACAGGCGACCGCGATCGCCTCGGCGACATCACTGACGTAGACGAAGTCCCGGGTCTGCGTACCGTCGCCGTGGATCACCACCTGCCGGCCTCCGAGCAGCGCATCGACCATCAGGGACACCACGCCGCAGTCGCCGCCCTCGTGCCGGGGCCCGTAGACATTGCCCAACACCATCGAGGTGTACGACAGGCCGTGCTGACGTGCGTACCAGTCGAGGTAGTGCACGCCGACGGCCTTGCTGACGCCGTACGGGCTCACCGGTGCGATCGGATGGTCCTCGCGGACCGGCAACTCGTGGGCGGCGACACTGCCGAAGATGTCGCTGCTGGCCGCATTGATCAGCAGCCGTACGCCGCTGCGGGCGCACGCGTCCAGCACGTTGACGGTGCCGAACACGTTCACGTCGGCGTCGTACAGGGGCGCGTGACGGGCGGTGGGAACGCTCGGCTGCGCGGCGAGGTGCACCACCACGTCCGGCTGCCACTGGTGGATGACCTCGACACCCTCCCGCGTACGGATGTCACCGGTGACCACGTCCGCCTCGGTCAACCCGCCACACGCGGCGTCGGCCAGGTTGTCGATCCGGCCGGTGGAGAAGTTGTCGAGCACCCGGACCTGGCTGCCCATCAGCATCAGCCGGGCGACCACGTGGCTGCCGATGAAGCCGGCGCCGCCGGTCACCAGAACGCGCCGGGGCAACAGGTCCGTCGGCGGGTCGACACCGACGGCGGTAACGGACAGGTCCATGGGGAACTCCTTGGAACGACGGGACGGTCGACCCTCAGCAGTAACCGGCCGACGGTAACCCGCCCAACAGCCCCCAAACGGGCATTTAGCCCAATGCCTCATGTGGATATGCGTGTTTTGTCACCGTAAGTTCCGTCTTTATCCATTCGGCCCTATTCGGCTTGCGCCGCTAGTAATTTGCTCACCGCCCGCCTCAGGCCGAGAAGTTACGGAACAGCACTGACGCCAGGCCGAGCGCCAACGCGAGGTTGAACACCGTGGCGCTGGCGAACACCGCCACCGGTCGCCAACCCGCCTCCCGCAGCGACGCGACCCGGACCTCCAGACCGATGCTGACGAAGGCCAGGATCAGGAACCAGACGCGCAGATCGTTCACGATGGCGATGGTGGCCTTGCCGTCCGCACCCGTCGAGTCGAGGTACCAGGTGGCGATGACCGAGGCCGCGATGAAGCCGAGGACGAACTTCGGGAACCGCGCCCACAGCTCACCGAGGCCTGGTCGGGCCGCGCCGGGCCGTCGTTCCACCCGCAGTGTGAAGTACGCGGTGAGCGCGACCGCGACCACACCCATCAGGGCGTTCTGGGTGACCTTGACGATGCTGGCGATCTGGAGCGCCTCCTCACCGGCGAGCGCCCCGGCGGCGGTGACCGCGGCGGTGGTGTCGATGTTGCCACCGATCCAGGCGCCGGCCACCGCGTCGGAGAGCCCGAACACATCGGCCAACCAGGGCAGGATGAAGATCGACGGCAGCGCGAAGACGATGACCAGACTCGCCGTGTAGGCCAACTGCTCGCGGCGCGCCCGCACCGCGCCGGCGGCGGCGATCGCCGCGCTGACCCCACAGATCGACACCGCCGACGCGAGCAGCGCCCGCAGTTTGTCGTCGAGGCCGAACCGGCCGGCCAACCACCAGGTGAACAGGAAGACCCCGCTGATCAGCAGGATCGCCTGGGCGATCGCCGGGCCGGCGGCGCTGGCGATGACAGCCAGGTTGATCGACGCCCCGAGCAGCACCAGACCGGTCTTGATGAAGAACTCGGTGCGGAACGCGGCGGCGATCCGGTCCCGCCACCCGAGCAGGGTGACGGCGACGTTGCCGAGCAGGCCGAGCAGGATCGCGTAGACCGGGTACTCGATCGCCGCTCCGATGTCCTCGACGGCGCTGCCCTCGGCCCAGGCCGGAACGTTCTGCTCCAGATAGCGGGTCAGCGCGGCGAGACCGACCACGATCAGCAGGCCGAGCGCCGTCCAGGCCCAGAATGCCCCGTCACGCACCACACTGGTCGGGCCGGCGGGGCCGACGACGGTCGGCGAGGTGCTCGGCTCGGCCACGTCGGCGGGCGCGTCGTCGACTCGGGTGGCGTCGGTCGTGCCGGGCTCGTCGCCCGTGCGGGTCGCGTCGGCGGTCATCAGGGCACCAGCCCGGCGGGGATGGCACCGAGCAGGACCAGGGCCAGCAGTGCCAGCCCGAGGATTGTCGCGACCCAGTCCTCGTTGAACGCGAGCCGGGACTCCCCTGCGGTTTCCGGATTGGGGGGTGACGGATCGGTGGTCATGGCGTACCTCCATGGTTGTGAACCGATCCGGCGCTGCGGAGCGGACCATCCGGCATTCACCTATTTTCCTACCGGGTCGATAGGAATTCAAGACCGTTGACGCGGATTCTCCACGCGTCGCGCCGCGTCGCACCACCTACGGCGGTGCCGGAGCCGACAACCGGCTCCGACACCGCCGCCACCCCGATCCCCGCTACGGGGTCGGGTACCGGGTCAGGTAGACCGGAGCGCCGACCTTGGTCATGTCGGCCGCGTCGCCGACGCCGTTGACCACGTGGTCGATCGTGCCGGCGCTGAGGTTGACGGTCATGACGTGGTGCAGCCGCACCCCCGGCCGGTTCGGGACCTCGAAGCCGTTCTCCGTGTGGATCGACGGGTTGTTCTGGTTGAAGACGTACACCCCGCCGCCGTACAGGGTGTGGTGCCGCACCCGGTCACCGACCTTGTACCCGGCCCAGCCCTCGACCGGGCCGTTCATCCAGTCGGCCTGCGTCGGCGGGTCGTACGGCAGCTCGTTCTGGTAGAGGATCGTCGTGCCGTGCTCGCCGTTCCAGACCGTGTTGTAGCGCTGGAAGTGCTCGACGAACAGACCGGTCGCGGTCACGTGGTCGCCGTTGATGATCGCGCCGTAGCGACCGGTGTTGGTGCGCCAGCGGTCGGTGTCACCGTTGACGCCCTCGGTGAAGCCTTCGACACCGTGATCGCCGCGCCACACCCAGGTGTGGTCGATGAGCACGTTGTCGCTGTTGACCTCCAGGGCGGTGTGCGTCCGCCCGATGTGTGGGCCGCCGACCCGGAAGTACACGTCGGAGAGCGTGGTCGGGTTGTGCCGGCTGCTCGCGTTGTGGCCGTGCTGGCGTCCGACCCGCAGCAGGACCGGCGACTCGACGGTGCCGGCGTCGATCGTGACACCGGCGACGATCACCCCGGACACACCGGCCACGTCCAGCGGTATCGCGCCGTTCACGGCGGTGAGCGTGGCGTGCCCGATGCCGAGCACCACGGTGTCCGGACGCCGGACCTCGATGCTGCGGGCGATGTCGTACGTGCCGGGGGTGAGCAGCAGGTGCTTGCCGCGCGCCAGTTGACTGTTGATGACCCGCACCGGGTCGGAGGGCTTGGCGATGAAGAAGTCGCCGATCCCGATGGTCCGCCCCGGCGTCAGGCCGTCGGCCCAGGAGACGCCCCGGCTGTCGCGCTGGGCGGCGGGCACCCGCACCTGGTAGCGACCCTTGCCGTCGACGAAGAGGTACGGCTTCTCCCGGCTGATCGGGGTGGTCTGCAGGGTGGTGTACGGCGGGTCGGGGAAGGTGGCGTCGTCCGGTGCGCCCTCGACGCCGGCGAAGACCTGGTTCCACACCGCGTTGGACCAGCTCGCGACCTCGCTGTTGCGGGTCAGCCACTGTTGCTGCGAGCCGTTGGTGGTGGCCGGCAGCCGCGAGTCGGCGATGAAGCCGCCGCTGGCGTACTGCGGACCGGCGGTGCAGTAGTCCATCAGCGACAGGCCGCCGCCGCCGATGTTCAGCCGGCGCATCGACACCGCCTGGGAGACCGCCCAGAAGTTCGCCGTCGACCGGCAGTCGTCCTGACCGGTCGCGTTGATGGTGAGCGAGAGGTTGGACAGGGTGCGCCAGAAGTTGACCAGCGCGAGGCAGTTGCCGGTGCCGCCGTCGGCCAGGCAGCGGTTGTAGACCTCGAGTTTGCCGTTGATGGCGACGTCGGTGGGCGAGGCGCCCAGGCCGGACACCTCGGTGTAGTAGCCGACCTTGGCCTGCAACGGCTGCGCGGCCGTGCCGTACGTGCCCGGCTTGAACAGGTAGGCGTGCCGCTCGGTGCCCATCTCGTTGTCGACCTGCCGGGCGTGCGCGGCGTCGAGGGTCTGCTGGATCTCGCCGACCGGCATGGACGGGTCGAAGATCGTCACGTTCGGGCCGAAGTCGGGTGCGCCGTGCGTCGGACGACCGGCGCTGGCGGCGGTGCTGGTCATGGTGACGGCGGCGGTCACGAGAAGGGCGAGCAGGAGGGTACGACCGGGTCTGCGGCGTACGGCTGGGGACGGGACTGTCATGTGGTTCGTCCTCTCCGCTGGCCGGACGTCGTCCCGGCACAGCTGGGGCGGTGAGAGCGCTCTCTGACCCTTGCCGCCGGAGGTGGGGCCGGCCGGAAGGGGTTGACATGTTTCTACCCGTTAATCCGGCCGTGCGCCACGAGCGCCGCACTCCGAATGTCGGCGGGCCTGCTGGTCGTACGACGGCACGGAACTGAGCGATCATTCAGCTTGACCGATCTCCCTACGCTGCGCTCATGCAGCGCAACGAGATAGACGGAGTGCTGGTCATCCAACGCGATTCACCTGGCCCGCTCGCCGCGTCGCTGACGTTCGGTTGCGGTTCCCGCGACGACGAGATCGACTCCATTGGTCTGACGCACCTGGTGCAGCACCTCGTGCAGTGGAACGAACTGCACGTCACGGACGAGTCCACCGACGACGTCTGGATGATCGAGACGTCGTTCATCGCAGCCGGCGCAGCGGACCAGGTCGCGGCGCGTCTCACGGATATCTGCTCCGCAGTCAGCGGTCTTCCGCCGACGGATCTGTCCGACGCCGTCGCGAATCTCGACCCCCACCACCGGTACCTCTTGAACATCGACACCGGCGTGCTCGACCCGTGGGGATCGCTGCTGGCCCGACGTTACGGGCCGCGCGGCCACGGCCTGTCGCGCTGGCCCGCGGTGGATTACCGGCTCCTCACGGCCGACGAGATCCAGCGTCACGTGCAGAGGTACTTCACCAGCGGTAACGCTGTCCTCGCCGTGACCGCCGACGTGCCGCAGGCGATGCGACTCCGCTTGCCCGCAGGTCCGCGAGTCACCCGCGACACCCCGCTCGCCGACCGCCGGTCCGGGCCGGTCTGGTACGCGGACGAGGTGCACGGCGTCGCACTGGTCGTCGGCGTCGAACCCAGCGCCACGGCGGTTCTGCTGATGCGGGCGCTACGGTCGCTGGTCGTCGACGCACTGGATCAGGCCGGGATCGCCGAACACGCTGAGTTCATGTTCGAGGTCGTCGACGCTACCCGGCACGAACTCGGGATACGGGTCATCCCGGAGGACGGGCGGAAGGCCAAGAACTTCGATGCCAGTGTCGCCGCCGAGCTGCTCTGGACCGAGCTGCGGAAACTCGTCGAAGCGGGGCTTGAGCCGGCGGACATAGCTGGTCTGGTGCCGACTGGGCGCGCCCCCGTACCGACAGCTCTGGTGCCCGCGTTCGAGAGCGTGGCCTGGATGTCGTCGGTCCGAGCGCTCGACACCGCGGTCCACCAGGAGCTGTTCGGCACCGCCGAGCAGGACTACTCGGATTCGCTCGCCGAACTGGAAGGCTTCTCTGCGGCAGCGGCGCGGGACGTCATGTCCGGCTGGCTCTCCTCGGCCATGATCGTCGTGCCCTACGGGTCCAGGCCGAATCTTCCTGGCGCCACCGACGATTCGTGCCCCCGCACCCGTTTCCTGCCGGCGGGCGAGGTTATCCGGCCACCGTTGCGGAAGAGGTTGGGCAACAAGGGATCGCTGGTCATCGGCGTCGACGCGATCTCCACAGTGGATGGTGACGGCAACGTGCACACCGTCCCCCTGTCCCAGGCGCTCGTTGTCGAACGGTTCGGCGCACTCTGGCTCGCCCACCTCGGCCACGGCTGCGCCACCACCATCACCGATTTCGCCGACGCCGCCGACAAGCTCCGGTCGGTCCTGCCGCCACGGCGGTTTCGTCGGGTACCCGTCTGGTGAGTTCCGGAATGTGAGTCGAGCGTCCGAGCAGGCCGTCGACGCTCAAGGGCTGCTGCGGTCACTAAGATGACCGCCGTGCAGTTCGGGGTGCTCGGGCCGCTCGCCGTGACCACGGACGCCGGCGAGCCGGTGGTGGTGCCCGGCACGAAGGTACGGGCGTTGCTGGCCGACCTGTTGGCCAACCGCAACCAGGTGGTCTCGGCGGACCGTCTCATCGACGACCTGTGGGGTGACGACGCCCCCGCCAACCCGGCCGGCGCCCTTCAGGTGCGCGTGTCGCAGCTGCGCAAGGCGCTCAACGACGCCGAGCCCGGGGCCCGCGAGCTGGTCGAATCCCGGCCACCCGGCTACCTGTTGCGGGTCGACACGGTCGACGTCGGCCGCTTCGACGAGCTGGCCCGCTGCGCCGACGTCGAGCGGCTGACCGAGGCGCTCGCGTTGTGGCGGGGCGAGGCGTACGCCGACGTGGCCGACGCCGAGTTCGTGCGGGCCGAGGCTGCCCGACTCGCCGAGCGGCGTCTCGTCGTACGGGAGCGGCTGGCGCAGGCCCGGCTGGCCCGGGGTGAGCACGACCTGGTGGTCGCGGACCTGGCCGAGCTGGTTGCCAAGCATCCACTGCGCGAGGGTCTGCGGGCGGTGCAGTTGCGCGCGTTGTACGCGGCGGGCCGCCAGTCCGAGGCGTTGGAGAGCTACGCCGACCTGCGGGCCCGACTCGCCGACGAGCTGGGCCTCGACCCCGGCCCGGAGCTGGTCGCCCTGCACCGCCGGATCCTCGAACAGGACGCCTCCCTGAGCGCCCCGCCGAAGGCGGCGGTCGTCCGGAGCAGCCTGCCGGCGCCGCTCGACGAGTTGATCGGGCGGGACGAGGCGTTGGCCGAACTGCACGCGCTGCTGCCCCGGCATCGGCTGGTCACACTGGTCGGGCCGGGTGGTGTGGGCAAGACCCGGCTGGCCATCGAGACGGCCCGCGCGGCGTCCTGTCCGGACGGCGTCCAGCTGATCGAGCTGGCCCCGCTCCCGGCCGGTGACTCGCGCGTCGCCGAACAGGTGCTCGGCGCGCTGGGTGCCCATGAGGCCGCCGGCCCGACCCTCTCCCCCACCGACCGGGTGGTCACAGCCCTGCGGCACCGGCAGTTGCTGCTCGTGCTGGACAACTGCGAACACGTCGTCGAACCTGTCGCCGAGCTGGTCGCCCGGCTGCTGCGCGACGTGCCCGGGGTACGTGTGCTGGCCACCAGCAGGGAGCCACTCGGGCTGACCGGTGAGCTGCTCTGGGAGGTACCCCCGCTGCCGGTGCCGGACGACGGTGACCTGGACGCGGTCCGGCGCTCGGCGGCGGCCCGGTTGTTCGTCGCCCGCGCAGCAGCGCAGCAGCGCGGTTTCCGCCTCGACAGACAGAGCGCGACCGCAGTGGCCCACCTGTGCCGCCGCCTCGACGGCCTGCCACTGGCGTTGGAGTTGGCCGCGACCCGGGTCCGGGCGCTGGGCGTACGCGGGGTGGTGGAACGCCTCGACGACCGCTTCCAGTTGCTCACCACCGTGCAGCGCGATGTGCCGCCCCGGCAGCGGACGCTGACCGCGGTGATCGGCTGGAGCTGGGACCTGCTGGACGAAACCGACCGGGTGGTGCTCGCCCGACTGGCGGTGTTCCCGGACGGCTGCGCCCCGGAGGCTGCCGAACAGATCTGCCAGACCGATCTGGACGCCCTGGCCCGGCTGGTGGACCGCTCGCTGGTGGTGCTCGACGACTCCGGCGCGGCCCCCCGCTACCGACTACTCGAATCGGTTGCCGCGTTCTGCCTGGAGCGCCTGACCGACGCCGACGAGGTGCGCTCGCGCCACGCCGCCTACTACACCGAGCTGGCCGAACGCGCCGACCCAGAACTGCGCGGGGCCGACCAGCGGCGGTGGCTGACCCTGCTCGACGTCGAGATGGCGAACCTGCGATCGGCGCTGGCGCACGGAGGCGGGCTGCGCCTGGCCGTCGCGCTGAGCTGGTACTGGCACCTGCGCGGCCGGCTCACCGAGGCCCGGCGAGCCTTGGCCGTGCCCGGCGACCCGGAGCAGGAGGCCCGCGCGGCCCCGTGGCGGGTGGGCTTCGCCCTGTCGCAGGGCCAGGCGATCGCATCGCACGACGTGCGCGCCGCGGTGGCCGTCGACCCGAACAGCCACGCAGCATGGTTCGCGGCCAACGCCGTGATCGAGCACGGCGACCTGGCCCTGGCGGCGGAACTGCTGCCCACCGCCGCCGCCGCCGACGGGTGGACCGAGGCGGCGGTGCTCACCTCCCTGGCCCACATCGCACACGCCAACGGCGACCAGGCCACCCTGGAGCGCACCGCGACCCGCAGCGCCGCGCTCTTCGCCGACATCGGCGACCGGTGGGGCCGGCTCCGGGCGACCGAGTGGGTGGGTGGGCTGGCCGACATGCGCGGTGAGCACGAACGCGCCGTCGCGCTGCACCGGGAAGGGCTGCGATGGGCCGAGGAGCTGGCGCTGTGGCCGCAGGTCTGCGCCGAGCTGTCCTGGCTGGCCTGGCTGGCCGTGCAGACCCGCGACTACGCCCAGGGCCGGGAACTGGCCGAACGCGCGTACGGCCTGGCGGTGGAGCAGGGCTCGCCCGGTGCGCTGATCTTCGCGGAGATGAGCCTCGGGCTGGCCGCCCGTCGCGACGGCAAGCTCGACCTGGCCGTCACCCACCTCAGCCACCTCGCCGACCTGGGCCGGGGCGAGAGCCAGCCCGCGCTCTACCTGCCGATGATCCTGGTGGAGCTGGGTTACGCGGTCGAGTTGGGTGGCGACCCGGACGCCGCGTTGGCCCTGCACGTCGAGGCGTACGAGGCCGCCGCGGCGATGGCGACGATGCGGGACGCGGTCGGCCCGCTGGAGGGGATGGCGGCGGCGGTGCGCTCCCCCGAGGTCGCCGCCCGGTTGCTGGGCGCAGCGGCCGCCGCCCGGCTCGCCGCACACGCCCCGGCCGCGCCGGCCGAACGCGACGACACCGACCGGGTGACCGAACGCCTGCGCGCCGAGCTCGGGCCAGACCGCTTCGACGCGCTGCTCGCCGAGGGCGCGAAGCTGAGCCCGAGCGAGGCCCGGGCCCAGCTCTGAGGAGTGCTCAGGGCTTCGGCTGGTACGAGGCGACGATCACGCCGCTCTTGTGCACCCGGGTGCCGACCAGGTCGAACGACGCCTTGAAGTCGGTCAGCGGCACCGTCAGGCTGGTGGCGCCCTCCAGCACGGGGTGGATCCAGAACCGGACCTCGTCCACCAGGCCGGCCCGGATCAGCTGGGCGGTGACCGAGCCGAAGCCGTACTGGATGATGTTCCTACCCTCCTGGGCCTTGAGCGCGGTGACCGCCTCGACCAGGTCGCCCTGGAGCACCTCCGTGTTGTTCCAGGTGGGGTTGGTCAGGGTGGTCGAGGCGACGTACTTCTTGACGTTGTTGAAGTACGCGGCACCCGTGGTCGGGTCACTCTCGTCCATGTTCGGCCAGGCGGCGGACATGCCGTCGTAGGTGGCCCGGCCCATCAGCATCGCGTCGGCCTCCTCGGTCTGCGACCCGGCCAGGCTGGCGGCCTCCTCGTCGAAGTACGGCGCGGTCCACATCGGGTTGTCGACGACGCCGTCGAGGGTGATGTAGGTCGAGTTGACGAGCTTGCGCATCGGGATCTCCTGGGTGTCGGTCGTGCTCTCCGGTGACACCCAGAACTCTGCCGGCCCCCGCTTACGATTCGCTTCAGGTGCCCTTTCGGGGGTCCGAAAGCGGGTCGGTAAGCGGGTCGGTCAGCGGGATCGGCAGCGCCTGCGGGGTCACCGTGCCGCCTCCGGTCGAGTGGGCCGGGGCGGGGCGGTCACCGACGCGGCTGTGCAGGCGCCCGCGCCCGGCCGGACCGGCCCGGCGGGTCACCTCGACGGTCACCATCCACACCGGCGGTGGCGGGGTGGTGAACCGCCCGACGCCCCACCGCACCCAGATCGGGATCCGGCCGGCGTCCGCCTCCGCTTGCAGCTTCTGCACCGTGCGGGCCCGGTCGGTGTGGTCGACCTCCACCACGACGGGCGGGCCGTCCGGGCGTGCGCACGCCACGTCGAGCACCGAGTGCCGCTGTTGCAGCGGCGGCGGCAACGGCAACACGCTGGGCGCGCGCCGGTAGACCCGCCAGCCCTGGGTCTCGGCCCACCGCCCCACCGCGTCGATCACCCGCGCGGTGACCTCGTCGGTGTCCAGGTCGACGAAGGTCAGCTCGGCCAGCCAGCGGCCCAGGTCCGCGGCCAACCGCTCGCCCTGCGCCGCGACCTCCACCGGCGCAGGATAACGCCTCAGCCGACCACGGTCGCGGGGGCTGCGAGGTGCCGGGTCAGCCAGGCGGTGGTGGCCGTCCGGGCCGTCTCGGCGTTGGCCCGCCCCAGGAAGTCGTGCCCCTCCCCGGCGAGCAGCAGATGCTCGTGCGGCACGCCCCGGGCAGCGAGGGCGTCGGCGACCTGCGCCGACTCGCCAGCCGGCACGTTGGTGTCGTTGGCGCCGTGGATCAGCAGCACCGGCACGTCCAGCCGGTCGATGTGGGTCAGTGGGGAGAGGTCACGCAGCAGGTCCGCGTCCCGCCGCGGGTCGCCGTACTTGCTGACGGCGGCGGCGGCGATCCACGACTCGGTGCCGGCGAAGAAGGTCCGGAAGTCGGAGATGCCGCATTCGGCGACCCCGGCGGCGAACAGCCCGGGGAAGTTCACCAGCACCGCCAGGACCAGGTAGCCGCCGTAGGAGCGGCCCAGGCAGCCGAGCTGACCGGGCCGGGCGACACCAGCGGCGACGAGGAAATCGGCGCAGGCCGCCACGTCGGCGATCGCGCTGTACCGGCCGGCGAGGTTGTCGGCGGTGACGAACGACCGGCCGAACCCGGACGACCCACGGACGTTGGGCGCGAAGACCGCGACGCCCTGCGCCACGAGGGCCTGGAACAGCGGGTTGTAGCCGGGACGCTCCTGCGCCTCCGGGCCACCGTGCAGGCTGATCGCGGTGGGCCAGGGGCCCGGCCCGGACGGGCGGTAGAGCCAGCCGGAGAGCGCCAGCCCGTCGCTGGCCCGCAGGTCGACCAGTTGCGGCGCGACACCGGCCTCGTCCGCACGCGCGGCGGTGTCCGAGCGCAGCGGGCGCGGGGTCCCGGTCTGCGGGTCGACCAGCCACACCTCCCGGGGCTGCACCGGCCCCTGCGCGGTGAGGCAGAGCAGACCGCCGTCGGCGGCGAAGACGGCTTCGCCGAGCACCTCGCCGGGGGCGGTGACGGCCCGTTGCACACCGCTGGCGAAGTCGAGCAGGCTCAGCTCGCTGCGCCCGCCGTAGGTGTTCCACAGCAGCGCGCCGCGGCGCCCGTCCGCGCTGAACGTGACGTGTTCCAGCTCGGCGTCCGGTCGCCCGGCGAGCCGGGTCGGCGGCTGCTCCGGTCGGGTCAGGTCGACCCGCACCAGCGCGGCCAGCTCCGAGAACGCGTCGGTACGGGCCAGCACGCTCGTGCCGTCCGGGCCGAACCATCCCTGGTCGGTGCTGCCCCGCCCGGTGTCCGGGAGCAGCCGCCGTCGAACGCCGGTGGCCACGTCGAGCAGCTCCAGCCAGCGGGCGTTGCGCGGGCCGCGGCGCAGCAGCGCCAGCCCGGCGTCCGGGGTCACGTCCAGCAGGGTGAGCAGCTCACCCTGGGCGAGCACCCGCCGGCGCCCGGTGCCGGCGTCGACCAGGAGCGCCTGCCCGTGCTCGTCGGTCTCGGTGACCGCCATCAGCGCGCCGTCGGGCAACCAGCCGGCCAACGCGGCGCTGCGACGGCCGAATCCGGCGACCTGGTGGCGTCGCGTACCGTCCGGGCGCAGCACCCACAGCTCGGTGCGGGGCGCGCCGCCGGGGGCGACGACGCAGGCCAGCCACTGCCCGTCCGGGGACCAGCTCAACGCGAGCACCGGCTCGTCGCCGACGGGCAGCGCGACGGGCGGGCCCGCGTCCACGTCGCAGACCCAGACGCCGGGCGTGCCCGCCCGGTCGGAGAGGAACGCCACCCGGCGACCGTCGGGGGACGGCGCGGGAGCGAAGTCCGCACCCGCCGGCGGCGCCACCGGCCGGTGGCTCGCGGGGCGGGCTCGCCGGATGGTTCGCGGCGACTCGGTCCGTACACTCATCTAAACCCCGATCCGCTGCAACCAGAGCTCCAGCAGCCCGAGCTGCCAGAGCGCGTTGGAACCCAGCGTGGTCCGCCGGGCGTTCGGCGCGTCCAGCAACTCCTCCAGGTAGTCCTTGCGGAACAGGCCCCGCTCGCGTGCCGGTCGGGCGGTCAGCGCGTCCCGCACGTCGTCGAGCAGCGGGCCGGAGAGGTGCCGGATGGCGGGCACCGGGAAGTAACCCTTCGGCCTGTCGATCACCTCGTCCGGGACGATGCCCCGGCTCGCCACCTTCAGCACACCCTTACCGCCCTGCGCCAGCTTCAGGGCGGGTGGGCAGGCGGCGGCCAGCTCGACCACCTCGTGGTCGAGGAACGGCACCCGGGCCTCCAACCCCCAGGCCATCGTCATGTTGTCGACCCGCTTGACCGGGTCGTCGACCAGCATCACCAGGCTGTCCAGGCGCAGCGCCGCGTCCAACGCGGTGTCCGCGCCGGGTGCGCCGAAGTGCGCGGCGACGAACTCCAGGCTGGCGTCGTGGTCGAGCATCCACTCGGGTGCCAACTGCCCGCCGAGCGCGTCGTGGCGACGATCGAAGAACACCCGGGCGTACGCCTCGACGGCGTCCGCGCGGGCCACGTTGGCCATCGGTGGGTACCAGTCGTAGCCGGCCAGGATCTCGTCGGCGCCCTGCCCGGACTGCACCACCGTGATCCGCTGCGAGACCTCCTCGGAGAGCAGGTGGAACGCGACGCAGTCGTGGCTGACCATCGGCTCGCTCATCGCCGCGATGGCCTGGTGCACGGCCGGGACGAACCGCTGCGCGCGGATGCGGATCTGCTGGTGGTCGGTGTCGAAGTGGCGGGCCACCAGGTCGGAGTAGTGGAACTCGTCGCCGCTCTCCCCCGCCGCCGCCTCGAAGCCGATGCTGAAGGTGGCCAGGCCGGTCTGGCCCTGCTCGGCCAGCAGGGCGACGATCAGGCTGGAGTCGAGACCGCCGGAGAGCAGCACGCCGACCGGCACGTCGGCGACCATCCGCCGACGTACGGCGGTGCGCAACGCCGCCATGAGCCGTTCCTGCCACTCGTCGGCGGACATGGCAGGGGCGGCGGCCCGGTTGAACTCCGGCCGCCAGTAGGTGGTGTCACTGCTCCGACCGTCCGCGGTGATCACCCGCACGGTGGCCGGCGGCAGCTTGCGGACCCCGGCGAGGATCGTGCGCGGCGGCGGCACCACCGAATGGAAGCTCATGTAGTGGTGCAGCGCCACCGGGTCGAGGTCGGTGTTCACGTCACCGGCGGCGAGCAACGCCGGCAGGGTCGAGGCGAAGCGCACCCGGTCCGGCCCCTCGGCCAGGTAGAGCGGCTTGATGCCGAGCCGGTCCCGGGCCAGCACCACCGTGTGCGTGGCCAGCTCGACCAGGGCGAACGCGAACATCCCGTAGAACCGCTCGACGCAGGCCGTTCCCCACCGGTGGTAGGCCTTGAGGATCACCTCGGTGTCCGAGGTGGACCGGAAGGAGTAGCCGGCGGCGGTCAGCTCGTCGCGCAACTCGCGGTAGTTGTAGATGCAGCCGTTGAAGACCAGGGCCAGACCCAGTTCGGGGTCGACCATCGGCTGGGCGCCCGTGTCGGACAGGTCGATGATGCGCAGTCGGCGGTGCACCAGCGCCACCGGCCCCTGCTGCCACCGCCCTTCGCCGTCGGGGCCCCGGGAGGTCAGGCCGGGGAGCATTCGCTCGACGGCGGCCAGGTCCGGCGGTGCCCCGTCGAGGCGGAGTTCACCTCCGATACCGCACATGGCACGCACCTCTCATCGGCTGGATCCGGTGGTCCGCTGACCGGTCCAGGCTTGGCGGGCCGGGTTGCGCCCCGATGACGGGTCGGTCAAGCGTGGGTTACGCCGACGGTTCGTCGGCTCCACCGAGCAGCCAGGTGTCCTTCGACCCACCACCCCGCGACGAGTTGACGATCATGCTGCCGGCCGGCGCGACCCGGGTCAGCGCCACCGGAGCGACCTCGGCGGTGTCACCGAGGAACACGAACGCCCGCAGGTCGACGTGGCGGGGAGCCAGCGCCGTACCGTCGAAGACCGGGTGGGTGGTCAGCGCGATCATCTCCTGGGCGATCCACCGGTGCGGTGCCGCGAGGATCTGCTCCCGGACGGCGTCCAACTCCTCGGCCTCGGCCCGAGGACCGATCACCACCCGGTCTCCGCCGTACCCGTCGACCGGCTTCAGCACCAGCTCGTCGAGCCGGCCGAGCACCTCGGCCCGCTGCTCGGGCAGTCCACACAGGTACGTGGGCACGTCCCCCAGCAGCGGCTTCTCGCCCAGGTAGTACTCGATCAGCCGGGGCACGTACGCGTACAGCGCCTTGTCGTCACCGACACCGTTGCCCAGCGCGTTGGCCAGCGTGAGCCGCCCGGCGTGCACCGCGGCGAGCAGCGGCCACCCCAACGGCACCCCGTCCGCGCCCGGCGCGTGCAGCAGCGCCTCCTCGTCCATCCGCAGGTAGATCACGTCGACCTCACTGCGGCAGCCCCCGCGGACCAGCCGGACCCGACCCTCCTCCACCAGCAGGTCACTGGTCTCGGTCAGCGGCACACCCATCTCGTCGGCGAGCAACCGGTGCTCGAACCACGCCGGATCACCCGGGCCGCTGCTGAGCACGACAACGGCGGGGTCGTCGGCTGCGGCGGGCGCGGCGGCGACCAGCGCCCGGTACAGCATCGCCGGTGTCTCGTCGGCGGGGAGCAGGTCCTCCGGAAACGGCAGCTCCGGCAGCACCGCCCGGGTGAGCCGACGGTTCTGCACCGCGTAGCCGATACCGGAGGGCACGCGCAGGTTGTCCTCCAGCACGTACCAGCCGCCGTCCGGGTCGCGGACGAGGTCGGTGCCGGACACCTGGGCGCGGGTGCCCCGCCGGCCCATCAGCGCCCCGGTCGGGCGCAGCCCGGGTGAGGACTCCACCACCCACGCCGGCACCACGCCGTCGGCCACCACGGCCCGGTCGGCGTAGACGTCGCGCAGGAACGCGTCGAGGGCTCGGGCGCGTTGCACCAGGCCGGTACGCAGGCTCCGCCAGTCGGCGGCGGGCACCACCCGGGGCACCAGGTCCACCGGGAAGAGCCGGGTGCTCGCCTCGCCGGCCACGCTGAACGTCACCCCCCGGGCCCGCTGTTCCTCGTCCCGGTCGTGTTCGCGTTGACGCAGGGCGACGGCGCCGAGCTGGCGCAGGGCGGTCAGGATCGGCGCGTACGCCGGGTCCGGCCCGGCCGGTCCGAAGACCTCGTCGCCGGCGTCGGCGTACGTGGGCAGCGCCGGCGGTGTCGGCGCACCCGGCAGCGGCCCGCGGACCCGGCCCCGGGTCTCGTCGAGCAGCAGGTCGACCACGTCGGCCAAGCGGCCCCGTCGCTCGTACGCCCGCCGCTGCCGGGCGGCGGAGCTGCCGCGTTCCAGCGCGTACCGGGTCAGCTCGCTGACCTGCTCCCAGTCCCCGGTCGCCGCCAGCTGCGGGCGCAGGTCGGTCACCAGGCGGCGGACCGCCTGGGCGGCCGGCACCGGTCGGGCCGATCGGGGCAGGTCGAGCAGGTCGCCTTCCAGCCCGGAGCGGGCCGCCCGCCACACGGCGGCGCGCAGGACCGGTGGTCGCACGGCGGTGCGCTCCACGCCGGCGCGCAGGGCGGCGACCTCCCGCCGGACGAGCGCCCGGAACAGGCCGGTGAGCAGGACGATGGTCTCCACGTCGGCGTTGGCGTCGGTGATCCGCAGCTCCACTGTGGGCACGTGCGCCGACGGCCGGACATCGAAGTAGATCATGGCGGGGTCGGTGATGGTCTCGGAGGCGATCAGTTCGGCGACGAGCGCCTCGTGGTCCGCGGCGCTGGTCACCTCGCCCGGGTCGCCGGCGGTGGGCCAGCGCTGCCACACCAGCGACCGGACACTGGCGTAGCCGCTGTCCTGGCCCATCCAGTACGGCGAGCTGGTGGAGAGGGCGAGCAGCACCGGCAGCCACGGCTGGACCCGGCGGGTGACCGCCACCGCCAGGTCCCGGTCGGAGACGCCGACGTGCACCTGTGCCCCGCAGATCAGCTGCTCCCGGGCGAGCAGCTGGTACTCGTCGAGCATTCGTCGGTAACGGGAGGTGGGGGTGACGCTGGGGTCGCCGTCGGCGCGCAGCGGCACCGTCCCGGCCGCCACGATGCCCAGCCCGGCCCGGTCGGCGACCTGGACGGCAGCCTGGCGCAGCCGGGTCAGCTCGGCGCGGATCTCGTCCAGGGTGCGGCAGACCGCGGTGTTGGTCTCCACCACGCTGCGGTGCAGCTCCGCGGTGAACGAGGCCGCCGGCAGCCGGTCGAGCAGCTCCCCGGCGCGGGGCACCAACTCCCGGGTGTGCAGGTCGACGACGTGGAACTCCTCTTCCACCCCGATCGTGGCCAGGTCCGCCGGGTCGCCGTCGTCGAGCGACACTGCCGGGTTGGTGCGGGGGGTGGGCAGCGTCCGGCCGTTGCCGGACCTGCCCACCGGCCCGTCGTACGTCGGCGCGTTCGTGGTGTTGTCGGCCATGGTCACCCCGGTTCGCGTGTCGGTGGTCTGGCTGTCCGACGAGCGTTCCCAGGGTTGGTACCGGGGGTGTTTCCGGCGCGTTAAGGTGACGGGCCCGTTCTGTCCGGGCTGGTCAGCGGCCCCGTCGACCGGGTTGGTGAGCGGGGACTCAGGGGCGCAGCGCGTTGAGCACCAGGTCGGCGTACCGACGCCACACCGCCGGGTCGCGCTCGTCGAACACGATGAGTTGCCGGACCACCCCGCAGAGGATGACCCGGATGTCCAGCTCCCCGGCGTCCGCGCGGATCTTGCGGGATGGTCGGGCCGCCACCACCAGCTGCCCGATCAGGCCCAGGATGCGTGCGGCGGGCACCAGGCGGCCCTCGAAGAACGCGTCGGCGAGGACCCGGTCGCGGGCGAGGCGTTCGAACAGGTCGGGCACGAACGAACACCATTCCCGGTACGCGTCGGCGCCGTCGAGCGCCGCCTGGATGCGCTGCTCCAACTCCTGAAACTGCCGCTGGACGACCGCGACGATCAGGTCTTCCTTGCTGGGGTAGCTGCGGTAGACCGTCGCGCGACCCACCCCGGCCCGCTCCGCCACCTGCGGCACCGTCACCTGGAGACCCTGCTCGGTGAAGAGCTCCCGGGCGGCGGCGATGACCCGCTCCTGGTTGCGGCGGGCGTCCAGCCGCCGACGGGGAGTCTCCGGGTCACTCGGCGTCGGCGGCGTCATGGGCTCAGTCTGCCCGCTCGGTCTCGTCGGTCAGCAGCGGCTCGTCGCCGTACACGTTGGTGATTTCGACGTTGAGCGCCGTGGCCACCCGGCCGAACGACCAGTAGTAGCCGATCACCTGGAGCACCTCGACGATCTCGCGCTCGCTGAGGATCTGCCGGGCCTGGTCGAAGAGCTCGTCGGGAACGCGCGGTGACCGCACCACCTCGGCGGTGAACCGGATGAGCGTCCGGTCGTACGCGGAGAGGTCCGGGTTGTCGATGCGCCGGCTGCTGATGATCTCGCGCGTGCGCTGGTCGACGCCGGCCGCCTCGGATATGGGGCCGTGCTGGGCCGCCACGAACTCGCTCCCGGTGTACTCGGCCACCGCCAGGATGACCACCTCCCGCGAGCGGGCGGGCAGCTCCAGCGCGGTGAACTGCGCCCTCGCGAGCTGGATGAACGGTTTCACAGTGCCGACCGAGTGGGTCAGCATCTTGACCATCGGATCGGGCGGGAGTGCGGACAGGAAGTCGCGGACGTCGGTGGGAATCGCGTTCGGGTCGGGGTCGGTAAGGCGTGGCATGGCTATCTCCTGTTTCTGGTCGTCGAAGTGGGGTCAGGCGGGCAGGTCGAAGCCCGTTTCGCTGAGGTGGCGGAACCGACCGTCCTCGGCGTACGACCCGAAGATGGCGATCTCCCGCTTGGCGGTCGACCCGTCGGCCATGGTGATCTCGAAGACGTGTCGTTCGGCGTAGTGGAGGCCATCGCGCAGCTCGTCGAGGACGCGCACGGTGCCACCGACGATCTGACCACGCACCCGGGTCACCATCTCGACGAACGCGGCCCGGTCGAGGGTCTCGCCGTCGCTGCTGTGGGTGTAGTCGGGGGCGTAGAACTCGTCGAGCGCCGCGGTCAGGTCGCGCGAGGGATCGAAGACGACCGCGCGCAGGGCATCGCTGATCCGTACCGGGTTCATGGGGATCCTCCTGGGGAACTGTGCTGCCTATCCGGACTCGTAGGTCCGCTTAGCGTCCACCGTACCGGACTCCTGAGTCCGTTTCCGGTGAGAGTCGTCACGTACCCGGGAACCGCCGTGCCCACCTCGGCGGGTCGACCGCCCCGGTCGTAGCGTGGGGGCATGCGAACCACCACGCTGGGCAGCACCGGCCCCGAGGTCGGCGTCATCGGCCTCGGCTGCATGGGCATGAGCCACGGCTACGACATCACCGGTCCTCGCGACGACGACACGTCGATCGGCGTCATCCGACAGGCGCTGGACCTGGGCGCGACGCTGATCGACACGTCGGACGTGTACGGGCCGTACACCAACGAGGCGCTGGTCGGGCGGGCGCTGGCCGGCGGCCACCGGGACCGGGCCGTCCTGGCCACGAAGGTCGGCCTGGTGGCCACCTCCCCCACCGGTGGCCCCGGCAACTCACCGAAGATCGGCAACAACGGCCGCCCGGAGCACATCCGCGCGGCGATCGACGAGAGCCTGCGCCGGCTCGGCACCGACCACGTCGACCTCTACCAGTTGCACCGGGTCGACCCGGAGGTGCCGATCGAGGAGTCCTGGGGTGCGATGGCCGAGGTCGTGGCGGCCGGCAAGGCGCGGCAGATCGGGCTCTCCGAGGTGACGGTCGCCCAGATCGCGCGGGCCCAGGCGGTGCACCCGGTGGCGTCGGTGCAGTCCGAGCTGTCACTGTGGACGCGCGACCCGTTGACCGACGTGCTGCCGTACTGCGCCGAGCAGGGCATCGCCTTCCTGCCGTTCTCCCCGCTCGGTCGGGGTTTCCTCGCCGGCCGGTTCACCTCGTTCGACGACCTGCCCGCCGACGACTTCCGGCGCGGCCTGCCGCGCTTCCAGCAGGAGGCGCTGCGCGCCAACCTCGCCATCGTCGCCCGGGTCCGGGAGATCGCCGACCGGGCGGGTGTCAGCCCCGCGCAGGTCGCCCTCGCCTGGGTGGTCGCCCAGGGCGACCAGGTCATTCCGATCCCCGGCACCAAGACCCCGAGGTACCTGGTGGACAACTGCGCGGCCGCCGACGTGCGGCTCAGCACCGAGGACCTGGCCGACCTGGAGAAGCTGCCCGCACCAGAGGGTGGCCGCTACTGAGGCTCGGGCGGCCCGGCACCACGCGGCCGGGCCGCCACCGGAGGACCGAACCTGACCCCGACACCGGGCGAGTAGAGCACGCTGACCGGCGACCCGACCGGCGCCGGCAGCCCTGCGGCGGCTACCAACTCGTCATCCAGGCGCAGCAGCTCGGCCCGGTGCAACGGCCAGCTCGGATGCCAGTTCGGCAGGTGCAGCGTGCGCCCGTACGCCCGGGTGTGCAGCCCCCAGCGGGCGGTGAGGAAGTGTTCGAGCGGGGTCGGGTCGGCGATCCGCTCCCCCACCCGCACCACCATCCGGCTCGTCGTGCCCGCCGGCCCGGGCCAGCGCCGCCGGCACCGGTAGGTGCGGCGGTCGCCGTCGCGTTCCAACCGCATCGACGACCAGAGGTACGGCAGGCGCAACGTCGCCCTCGCCACCAGCACCGGCACCAGGCGGGACGCGTCGAGCGACCGGAACACCTGCCGGGGCGCGTGGTCGACCGGTTCGGGTTGCACGCTCCCATCGTCGCCCAGGCGGCCCGCCCGGGGGGCCTCAGGCGTGCGGACCGACGCTGACGGTGCCGATGGTCAACGACGCCCCGCCCTCCAGGATCTCGCCGACCCGTTCGACCTCCTCGGCCAGCGCCCGCTGATGGGCGGCGTCGAGCGTCCGCAGCGGCTCGACGGTGACCCGGATCGAGCGGCCGGAGCGGCGTTGATGCCACACGCCGGCGACCACCCCGTCCACCAGCAGCACCGGAAAGTTGCCGGCCTGTCCATTGGCGAGCGCCCGTTCGGCGGCGGCACCGGGGAAGAGCCGCTCGCGCGGGTGACAGCCGACCGCGTACGCGTCGAAGTAGGGCAGCAGCCGCAACCCGGACGGCCGGTCGTCGGGGAACCCGGTGTCGTCGGCGGCCACCCAGGCCCGGGTGCCCTCCACCGTCACCTCGGTCAGGTCGAGCGAGTCGAACAGCAACGTCCCCCATCCCGGGGGGACCGCCAGCCACCGGGCGAACTGCGCCGGGGTGGCCGGCCCGTACGCGTGCAGGTAGCTGCGGACGAGGGCGGCCAGGGCGGCGCGACCAGGCATCGGCGCGAAGTCGGGCAGCCACCTCGTCGGGCTGGTGTACGTGCTGGCCCGACCGCGATCCGGGCCGAAGCAGACCACACCGCCCCGGGTGGCGGCGGTCATCGCCGCGACCCACCGGGGCCACCTGTCCTGGAACGCCTCCATGACCAGGTCACCCGCCCACGGGCCGGTACGGGCGACGATCTCCTCGGTCAGCTCGGCGGTGGTCAGGTCGGCCTCGGCAACCGCGTCGGCGATGGCCGTGAGGACCTGCTCGGTCTGCCGGGGCGTCAGCAGGACCGCACTCCGTTCCCAGGACGGCGCCGGCAACGCGGACAGCGCGCCGACCCACATCGGCAGGTCCGCCGCGGCGAGCAGGTGCACAGTCCCGCGGGGCCCACGGGTCTTGACCAGCGTGCGGTCCGTCCACAGTGCCCGGCGCACCAGGGCGCGGGTCGCGCCCGGCACCCGCAGCCCGATGGACAATTCGGCGGCCGACGCGATCTGGGCGTGCGCGCCGCACATCGCCGACACCACGTCGGCGACGCGTGCGGCGTCCGGTGCCGCGTCCGCCGCCGGCGTGCAGAGCCGGTGCCGCGCAAGCCGTCGGGCGGACACCTGCGCCCAGCTCAGCTCGATCATCGCAGGCCCTCGAAGAACGCGCGGATGTCCGCCGCGTGCGCCAGCGGCTCGTCCATCGCCACGAAGTGGCTGCCCGGGTTGCCCTGCGGCCAGTGGACGATCGTGTTGTCTCGCTCGGCGAGGCGGCGCATCAGCGCGGAGCCGCCGCCGTACACACCGGACGGCACCTGCCGCTGGCCCGTCGGCCAGGCGAAACCGCCATCGTCGGCGACGGTGAGTCGCTCGTACATGGGCCACGACGACGTTCCCGACGTGCCGGTGAACCAGTAGAGGCTCACGTTGGTGAGCAGATGGTCCCGGTCGATGGCCTGCTCCGGCGTCGGCACCGTCATGGTGAACTCCTTGAACTTCTGCATCATCCAGGCCAGCAGCCCGACCGGCGAGTCGTTCCAGGCGTACGAGAGGGTCTGCGGCGCTGCCCGCAGCAGCGCGTGATGGTCGACGCCACCGCTCATCCACTGCTGCATCTGCTCCCACTCGGCGCGTTCCGCAGCGCTCATGTCCGGCACGTCGGCGGCGGTCGGGAAGCCGAACCCGCCGTCGATGTGCACGCCGACGACCTGCTCCGGCGCCACCGCGGCCACCCGTGGCGCGACGTACGCACCGAGATCACCGCCCTGGGTGCCGTAACGGTGGTAGCCGAGGCGGGCCATCAGCTCGACCCACATCCGGGCGAGCCGGTCGATCGTGAACCCGGCCAGCGGCGCCTGCGAGAAACCGTAGCCGGGCACCGACGGCACGACCACGTGAAACGCCTGCGTGGGATCCTCGCCGTGAGCGCGTGGGTCGGACAGCGGGCCAATCAGCTCGGTGAACTCGACCACGGAGTTCGGCCAGCCGTGTGTCAGCAACAACGGCAGCGCGCCCGGCTCCGGCGAGCGGACGTGCAGCACGTGCACATCCAAGCCGTCGATCTCGGTGACGAGCTGGGGGAAGTCGTCCAGGCGCGCCTCCTGGGCCCGCCAGTCGTAACCATTCGCCCAGTACTCGGTCAACTCGCGCAGGTACGTCACCGGCACCCCACGGCTCCAGCCGGTGCCGGGCAACGAGCGGGGCCACCGGGTTCGGGAGAGCCGGTCACGCAGGTCGTCGAGGTCCGCCTGCGGAATGTCGATGCGAAATGGCGTCATGCCGGGAACGCTACGGCCCATGTAGGACAGCTTCTGGCACACATCGCTGGCATCCTGGGGTCATGTCCGACACCCCCGCCCGACTGCTGGGCCTGCTGTCGCTGTTGCAGACGCCCCGCGAGTGGCCCGGCAGCGAGTTGGCCACCCGGCTCGGCGTCAGCCTGCGCACCATCCGCCGCGACGTGGAGCGGTTGCGCGACCTCGGCTATCCGGTGCAGGCGACGATGGGCGCGATCGGCGGATACCGCCTGGTCGCCGGCAAGGCGATGCCGCCGCTGCTGCTCGACGACGACGAGGCGGTGGCGATCGCGGTCGGTCTGCGCACCGCCGCCGGTCACGCGGTGGCCGGCATCGAGGAGGCCTCGGTACGGGCGTTGGCCAAACTCGAACAGGTGCTGCCGTCCCGGCTGCGGCACCGCGTCAGCGCGCTGGGGGCGGCCACCGAACCGCTGCTCACCTGGGACCGACCAACGGTCGACCCGGAGCACCTGAGCGCGCTTGCCGGCGCCGTCAACAATCGTGAGCAGCTGCGGTTCACCTACCGCCGTCGCGACGGCGTGGACACCGAACGGCTCGTCGAGCCGTACAAGCTGGTGTCGGCGGGTCGGCGCTGGTATCTGGTGGGCTACGACAACGACCGCGACGACTGGCGGATCTTCCGGGTCGACCGGATCACCGACCTGCGCCCCACCCGCATCCGGGTCGCCGCCCGGCAACTGCCGGCGTCCGACGCCGCCTCGTTCATGACGGAGAAGCTGCTTGAGCTGACGCCCGTCTACCGGGCGGTGGTGACACTGCACGCGCCGATCGAGCGGATGGCGGGCCCGCTCGGTGGTGCCGGCGTCAATCTGGAGCCGATCGACGAAACCTCCTGCCGGTTGCGCAGCAACGCCGACACTCTGGAATGGCTGGCGTGGCGCCTGCTGACCCTCGGTTGCGACATGGAGGTGCACGAGCCTCCGGAGTTGATCGCGCACCTGCGGCAGATCGGCACCCGGGCGACCCGCGCCGCCAGCCCGTGCCCAGCGTAGGACGGCCGACGGCCCGGGCCACCGGCACGCCGGTCCGCCGTACGCTTGATGGAGCGCAAGCGTTCAGAACAGGCGTTTCGGGGAGGAACTGGGCGTGACGCAGAGCGACGGGGAGCTTGTGGTGCTCGCGCAGGCGGGAGATGCGGCTGCGCTCGGTGTGCTGCTGGCCCGGCACGAGGCCGGGATGCGGGCCGTCGCGCTGAGCGTCCTCGGTTACGGACCGGACGCCGAGGACGCGGTGCAGGACACGATGCTCGTCGCCCTGCGTCGCATCGGCGAGCTCCGCGACCCGAGCGCCGTCGGCCCCTGGTTGCGGGCCATCGTCCGCAACAACAGCCGGACGGTGCTGCGCCGGCCCGCAGCCGTCCCGGTCGCCGAACCGGAATGGTTCGCCGGCCCGGCCGACACCCCCACCCCGGAGGAGGCGCTGGACCGCGTTGCTGTGCGCGACTGGGTGTGGCACTCCATCGAGCAACTGTCCGAGCCTGACCGCCTCGTCACCCTGCTGCGGTATTTCAGCGACGCGTCCTCGTACGAGCAGATCGCCGCCGTGTGTGGCGTGCCGGTCGGCACCGTCCGCAGCCGCCTCAACCACGCCCGCCGTGCGCTCGCCGGCGGCCTTCGCACCGCGGCGACCACAGCGCACGCGGACGTCGCCGCCTCCAACGACACCCGGTGGCGGGAGGGTCGCGACATGATCGCGACGGCGATGGACGGCGACTTCGAGCGGGTGGTCCGCGAGAGCTGGTGGCCGGACGCCGAAATGATCGTGCCGGGCGGCCCGCACGGCGGCCGTGACCTGGCGATCAATGGCATGAACTGCGACCTGGATGCCGGGGTACGTCAGCGGCTGCGCAACGTGGCGGCCAGCGGCGACGTACTGATCTGGGAGACCGACCTGATCAGCCCACCCGACGACCCGGAGCACTGCCCACCCGCGGCGCTGTGGTTGCAGGTGCTGCGCGAGGGCCGGGTGCGCCAACTCACCCTCTTCCACCCCGTCCCGGCGCGGGCCTGAAAAACCTTCCGACCGAGCGAACTTTTCCCTCGACCCGCGCATCTGGTCTGCGTCATGCACCAGTTGCCGTGTCGGCGGACGCCGCGCGGGTCTCGGATCGGGAGATAGTTCATGGGTTCCACCAGCCACGACGTCAGCGCCCTCGCACCCGGTGCCCACACGTTCACCGTCGACGGCGTCCGGCAGGTCTACCACGTCGCGGGCACCGGCCCGGTCTGCGTGGCGCACTCCGGCGGCCCGGGCATCGAGTGGGCGTACCTGCGGACGCCCGGCCTTGAGGCGCACTTCACCATGGTCTACGTCGAGCCGGTGGGCACGGGCGCGTCCGGGCAGCTCGACAACCCCGCCGATTACCGTCTGGACACGTATGTCCGGTTCCTGCACGCCGTCGTCGAGCACCTCGGCGAGCCCCGGGTGTACCTCCTCGGGCACTCGCACGGCGGTTTCGTCGCCCAGCGGTACGCGCTCGACCACCCGGACCGGATCGCCGGCCTCGCCCTGTACGACACCTCACCCGTCACCGGCGCCGAGTTCTGGGGCGAGGCCATGGCCGGCCTCGCCGCCTACCCGCAGCGGCACCCGGACCGCCCGGAGGCGGCTGCGGTTCCGGGCGCCTTCGCGCAGATCGGCGGCGCGACGGACGACGAGTCGTTGGGGGCCGCGCTGCGCGCCGCCCTGCCGGTGTACTTCGCGGACTTCTGGGGTCGACAGGACGAGTTCGCCCCATTTCAGGCGGCTGTCCGGATCTCGGCGACGCCGGCCGGCGCGCAGGACCCCACGCCCTTCGACGTGCGGGACAACCTCGGTGAGATCACCGTGCCCGTCGTGGTGATCGTCGGGGCGTACGACTTCATCTGCGGCCCCCGCTGGGCCGAGCAGCTGCACGCGGGGCTTGCGGACTCGCGGTTGGTGACGCTGGAGCGAAGCGGGCACTTCGGGCACATCGAGCAGCCGGTCGAGTTCACCGATGGCGTGGCGGAACTGCTGAAGCGCTGACCCAGCACGGGCCAGCGCTCCCCGAGGTCGTTCGTCACAACGGGCAGGCCTCGGGGCGCGCTCGCGTTGCACGGTCATAGGCTGGGCACTTTGCCGCACCATGACCAAGAGGAGACCGCCGTGAGCCAGACCGAACGGATGGATTCCGTCGACGAGTGGAACGTGGCCGAGGACGACGGGGTGCTGGACGCCTCCGACACCCTGGACGACGACCGGGTCGGCGACCCCCTCGACACCGGCATCGTCGCCGAGGACCACTGGACGGCGGCGAACCGGTTCGGCACCACACCGGCCGAGGAGCGCGCGGGCGAGTCCCTGGCGCAACACCTCGCCCAGGAGGTGCCGGATGTCGACCCGTACGCCGAGGGTGGCGACGACGAGGACGAGCTGACCCGCCGGGGGTACGAGTCGGAGGCCCGCGCCGGTCGTCTGGTCGCCTACGACGAGGGCTTCGGCGAGGATGACGAGCCCGAGTCCGTGGCGTGGGACGCCGGCATCGACGGGGGTGGCGCCAGCGCCGAGGAAGCGGCGATCCACCTGGTCGAGGACCCGGACGGGCCCGGCGACGGCCCGTTGCGCTGACACCGTAACCGCCGCGCCCAGCACCTCACGGGGTGCTGGGCGCGGCGGTTTTCGGTCAGTGGATGACGACGGGCGTCTTGACCTGCTCGCCCTGCGGGTCGTCGAGTTGCGCTGGCTGACGTCGGCGCGGCAGCAGTGCGGCCGGGATGAACGTGAGCACGACAAGCGCGAACGCGACCCAGAACGTGGTGGCGAACGACTTGGCGGCGAAGTCGAGCCCGCGCTCGATGAGCGACGGGTCCACCGGCATCTGCTGCAGCAGCTCCGGCCGCTGCTGGGAGGCGATGGCCAACCCGGCCTCGGTGACCGGCTTGCCGCTCTCGTCCACCAGGCCGGGGATCGGCCGGGAGCCGTTCAGCTCGTTGGTGAGGATCACCGACATCACGGCGGCGCCGACCGAACCGCCGATCTGCTGGAGGATGTTGACAAGCGTCGAGCCGCGCGCGACCTCCTGCGCCTGCAACGTCCGCAGGGCCGACGTCATGATCGGCATCATCGTGCCGCCCATGCCCAGACCCATCACGAACAGCGACCCACCGAGCAGCCAGTACGACGTCTGCGGGTCGACCTGGGTGAAGCCGAAGAACCCGATGACGATGAGACCCAGCGCGAACGGGACGGTACGCCCGATCGGCACCCGGTCGGCCAGCGTGCCGGCGATCGGCATGGTGATCATCGCGCCGATGCCCTGCGGGGCCATCAGCAGACCCGCGGCCAGCGTCGACTCACCGCGCACCTGCAGGAAGTAGCTCGGGAACAGCAGACCGGCACCCATGAACGCGATGATGAACACGAACATCGTCACCGACGCGATGGTCAGGCTGCGGTTGCGGAACAGCCGCAGGTCGAGCAGCGGATGCCGGGGCTTGAACGAGTAGAGCACGAACGCCACCACCAGCGCGCCGCCGACCAGCATCGGGGCCCAGACCTTGGCCTCGGTGAAGGTGCCGGTTTCCGGCAGGGACGAGACGCCGTAGAGGAAGAGGGCGAGACCCGGCGACAGCATGATCATGCCGACGAAGTCGAACGACTCGGACGGCTCGGGCGCGTCCTTCGGCAGCGCGAACTGCGCGTAGATCAGGGCGATCACGCCGATCGGCAGGTTGATCAGGAAGATCCAGTGCCAGCTCGCGGTGTCGATCAGCCAACCACCGAGGATCGGGCCGCCGATCGGGCCCAGCAGCATCGGAATGCCGAGGACTGCCATCAACCGGCCGATCCGGTGCGGGCCGGCCGCCCGGGTCATGATGGTCATGCCCAGCGGCATGAGCATGCCGCCACCGAGGCCCTGCAGGACCCGGTAGCCGATCAGCTCGCCGATCGTGTCGGCCATGGCGCAGAGCCCCGACCCGATCGTGAACAGGGCCAACGCCACCATGTAGAGCCGTTTGGTGCCGAACCGGTCCGCCGCCCACCCGCTGAGCGGGATCACGGTGGCGAGCGCGAGGGTGTAGGCGGTCATGGTCCAGGCGACGCGGGCGTAGGACGCGTCGAACTCGCTCTGGAACTTGGGCAGCGCCACGCTGACCACCGTCACGTCGAGGATCGACATGATCGCGCCAAGGACGACGACGCCCGCCACCTTGAGCACCGCGGCGTCGAGCTTGTCCGATGTCGCGACGGATTGCTGTGTCACTAACTCTCCTGAAGTCGATTGATCCGGCCGATGGTGGGCGGTGGCGGCGCTGCCGCGCCGACCAGGCGCGGGGCGCGACGTGCCAGGACGACGACGCGCGCAGGAAGACTAACCGCCAGTTGTGACGATTCGCCGCCGGATTAACGCTCCCCCTGGCGTCACATCCGATCGGCGGTGCGACTGTGGCCGGACGTCGGCGTGTCGATCAGGCGGGCGAAACCGCGAGCGAGCGGCGGGTCGCGGCCAGGACCAACGCGACCTCGATCAGCGCGACCCGGACCAACGCCGCCCGGGAGCAACGCGACCCGGACCAGTGCAGCCTGGAAACAACGCAGCCCGGACCAACGCGGCCTCGATCAGCGCGGCCAGGACCAACGCGACCCGGACCAGTGCAACCAGGATCAGTGCAACCAGGATCAGAGGTCGGCTGGCCGCCTCTCACCACGTTGATCGCTGACCGGGAGTGAGGGGCGCCGGAACCTGGCCGCGCACTTCCCGTCGCCTCGATGGCCGCACGGAATCGGTGGCGGCACGGACGTAGGGCGTGCTGGGCTGGCCACTCGACCAGCCTGTTGACCGGGGGTGGCCGTTGTGCAGGGCGGGTGCTCCTATGTGCGTCGGTGGTAGTGGTTGCGGCGGGGAACCTGTTCGGGGTCGAGCCAGGCCGGTGGCACGAATTCGGGGTGGCCGTCGCCTGCCAATCGC
>NZ_JBAKHR010000032.1:0-73782 GCF_036902955.1 Micromonospora sp. CPCC 205558 | reverse complement strand
ACCATCCAGCTCGCGCACGAGGGCGAGCTTGACCGCGGCCAGGCGTTGCTCGAGCCGGTGCGCCGCGTCGAGTGCCGCGACGACGTCACGCTCACCTGCGGCCCAGACAGGCGTGTCGAAGCAGGCCACGACAGCGGCCTCGGCCTGCTCCAACGCATCGATCACAGGCAGAGACTAGAACAGACGTACGAGAGTGTCCGGCCCGTTGCAGGATCCCGTGGGGACGGACCGCCGAACCGGAGGTGACATAGCCTTCCGCCATGATCAAACGGGTGAAGGTCGCCGTTGTCGGCGTCGGTAACAACACCTCAGCTCTGGTGCAGGGGCTTGCTCTCCACCACGACAGCGGCAGCCTGGTCGGCATCCGTCGACCGGTGATCGACGGGCTCGGCGTGGGGGACATCGACATCGTGGCGGCGTTCGCCACCTCCGCGGAGAAGATCGGGCGGGACCTGACCGAGGCGATCTTCCTGCCGCCGAACAACTACCCCCGGCTGGACTGCGACCTGCCCAGCGCGGGTGTGCCCGTCACGAAGGGCCTCGCCGACGCGAGCGAGGTGCCGCGGGTGGCGGCGGCGCTGGCCGGGGCGGAGGTGGTGCTCTACTCGGCGCCCAGTGGCCGGCCGGAGACCGCCCTGGCGTACGCCGAGGCGGCCCACACGGCGGGCGTCGCCTTCATCAACACCACTTCCGACCCGGTCGCCCGCGATCCCCGGCTGCTGGACAGGTTCGAGGCGGCCGGGCTGCCGCTGATCGGCGACGACCTGGCCAGCCAGTTCGGCACCTCGGTGCTGCACAACGCGCTGCTGCGGCTCCTGGCGGAGCGGGGCCTCACCCTGGTCAGCTCCTACCAGGTCAACCTGGGCGGCACCGAGGACTTCCGCAACCTGGTCGAGAACCCCAACACCAAGGCGCAGTCCAAGCTCAACGCGCTATCGGCTGCCGACAAGGTGCAGGTGGCTCCACTCGGCTACCTGTCGCAGCTGAAATCGCAGAAGGTGGCGCACCTCAACCTTGAGGCGCAGGGCTGGGGCGGGACGGCCGTGAGCCTCGACGTGAAACTGACGGTGCACGATCCGAGCGGTGCCGCCGGGGTCAACATCGATCTGATTCGGCTGGCGGCCAGCGCCCTGCGCACCGGGCAGGGTGGCTATCGTGCCGAGGCGGCTTCGCTGCTCAAGTCCCCGCCCGGCACGGCGATCTGAAGTGGGTGTCGCGGCGCGCGGCTCAGCCCGACCGGATCGGCCGCAGTCACGACTCGAATTCACGCGCGAGCTGCCACAACCAAAACGGGTCCGGGACCACTCCTAGTGTTTCGGGAGGCCGGATTGCGCAATGAACGAGAGTACGTCGAGTACGTGCAGGCACGCATGCCGTGGCTGCGACGACTGGCGTACCGGCTGTGCGGGCAGTGGTCGGCCGCCGACGACCTGGTGCAGGAGTGCCTCGTCGCGTTGTACCGGCACTGGCGTAGGGCATCGGAGGCGGACTCCGTGGACGGCTACGTCCGGGTGATGCTGGTCCACACCTACCTGGCCGAGCGGGAACGGTCCTGGACACGCCGGGTACGGCCGGTGGCCGATGTGATCGGGCCCGCGACGCCGCCGCTCGCCGGCGCCGAACACCGCATCGACCTGCTGGCGGCGCTGACGAAACTGTCCCGTGGACAGCGCGCGGTGCTGGTCCTGCGCTACTGGGAGGACCTCGACGTCGCGCAGACCGCGGTGGCGCTGGGCTGCTCGACCGGCACCGTCAAGAGCCAGACCTCGTACGCCATCGCGGCGTTGCGCCGCCTTCTGCCGAACTACGAGCCGGAGGGGTCGGACACGCCATGAGAGAACTGTTCGCCACCCTGCCGGACGATCCGCCGCCGTTGTCGCCCGGTTACCTGGACGGCGTGCTCACCCGGGCCCGCCGCTCGGTTCGACGCCGCCGGCTCGGCGTCGCCTCGGTGTGGGTGGTCGCCGTGCTGGTCCTGGCCGTCCTGCTCGTGCCCGGTGTGCAGGGTTCCGTCCAGCCAGCGGCCCCGTCGACCAGGCCGAGCCTGCCGGACCGTCTCGCCGGCTATTCCCTACTCACCAGCACCGTCGCGAAGGCTCCGCCCGGCCGCGCGATCGCCCTCTACGGCTACGGCAACGGCGAGACGTTCAACATGTTCCAGTCACTGGTCGTCGGGGCCGACGGAAACACCTATCGGCGGGTCGACGCCAGTGAGCAGCGCAACCGCCCCTCGGCGCTCCTCGCCCCGGACGGCACTCACGTGCTGCTCGGCGACGACCGCGGTGCGACCGACGACCTGATCCTCGAGGATCTGACCACCGGGAGGCGTCGATCCCTCCCGCTCGGCGAAGCGGTCGGCGTGCGGCTGCTGGCGTGGTCCCCCGACGGCGGTCACGTCGCGTACAGCGCGGCGCCGCTCACCAACTCCGGCGAGTTCGGCAGCGTCAACGTCGTCGAAGCCGAGGTGGCCCGCACCGGCACGCTCTGGCTGCTCGACCTGTCGACCGGACGCCGCACCGAGGTGCCGACGATCAAACCGGCGTGGACGGCGGCGTTCGCGCCGGACAGCCGCCGCCTGGCCGTGCAGGTCGGCCAGACGGCCCACCTCGTCGATCTGGACGGGCGCGAGTACGGCAAGGTCCAGATCCCGGCCGGACGCGAACTGGCGGCCGAGGTCGGCTGGTCGCCGGACGGCCGGTTCCTTGCCACCGAGCAGTGGATCACGGATGGACCGTTCAACGGCACCACCGGCGGAGACACCGGCCGTCACGGCACCTTCCTGTGGAAGGTCGGCGACGTCGACTTTCTGCCCGTCACGGACGCCCGCACACCACCGTCGGCGGTCCAGGACGTCGTGCGGCTGCTGGGCTGGCGCTCGGCGGACACGATGGTCGTCGCGACAAGTGACTCCTCGGGTCACCTGGCCCTGGCCGAGGTGCAACTCGGCACCGGTACCCGACGGACGCTGTCCCGCTTTGACACCGCCCGTACCTGCGAGTTGGGCATGCAGAACTGCGAGGTCCTCGACCTGCACCTGGCTGCCGGCCTGCTGCCCGAGCTGACCGTCCGCGACGCCGGCCGTCCACAGCGCGGCCCCTGGCCGACGCCAGTGAACGTCGTGGTCGCCGTCGTCGTCCTGGGTGCCGGGTACCTGCTGTGGCGTCGGACAGGTCGCTGAGCGCTAGCCCGTCGCCCCGACCGAGCGGTAGACCTCCAGGGTCTGCCGGGCCACCGCGTCCCAGGAGAAGTGCTCGACGGCCCGTCGCCGACCCGCCTGACCGAACCGCTCGGTGCGCGCCGGGTCGGCGAGCAGCGTGTTGATCGCCGACGCCAGGTCGGCGACGAACTTCTCCGGCTCCAACGGGGTCCCCGACCCGTCGGTGACCTGCTCGATCGGCACCAGCAGGCCCGTCTCGTCGTCGGCCACGACCTCGGGGATGCCGCCGGTGGCGGTCGCCACCACCGCCGTCTCGCAGGCCATCGCCTCCAGGTTGACGATGCCCATCGGCTCGTAGATCGACGGGCAGGCGAAGACGGTGGCGTGGGTGAGCACCTGGATCACCTCGGGCTTGGGCAGCATCTCGGCCACCCAGACCACCCCGGACCGGTTGGCCCGCAGCTCGGCGACCAGCTCCTCCACCTCGGCGGCGATCTCGGCCGTGTCCGGCGCGCCGGCGAGCAGCACCAGTTGGGTGTCGGCCGGCAACTCCCGGGCGGCGCGCAGCAGGTAGGGCAGGCCCTTCTGCCGGGTGATCCTTCCCACGTAGACGACGCTGGGTCGGGCCGGGTCGATGCCGAGCCGGTCGAGCACGTCGGTGCCGGGGTCCGGGGCGTACTGGACGGTGTCGATGCCGTTGTAGACCACCCGGACCCGGTCCGGGTCGATCTGCGGGTACGCGGTGAGCACGTCGTTACGCATTCCCCCGCTGACCGCGATGATCGCGTCGGCCGCCTCGTACGCGGTGCGCTCGATCCAGGAGGAGAGCGCGTAACCGCCGCCGAGCTGCTCGGCCTTCCACGGCCGCAGCGGCTCAAGGCTGTGCGCGGTCACCACGTGCGGCACCCCGTGCAGCAGCTTCGCGGTGTGACCGGCCAGGTTCGCGTACCAGGTGTGGCTGTGCACCACATCGGTGCCGGCCGTGCCGGCGGCCATCTCCAGATCCACGCCCATGGTGCGCAGCGCGGCGTTCGCGCCGGTCAGGCCGGGCGGTTCGGCGTACGCGGTGACGCCCGGCTCGGTGCGCGGCAGGCCGAAGCAGTGCACGCGTACGTCGGTGTGGCGGCGCAACTCCCGAGCCAGGTACTCGACGTGCACGCCCGCGCCGCCGTAGACCTCCGGCGGGTACTCGCGGGTGAGCAGATCGACGCGCAGGGGAGTGGGTTCCGTCATGACCCCGCACCCTAGTGCAGAAGAGTCCCCGTACGAGTGGTGAAGTGGGACGCGGGTGGATAGCGTCGGGGCATGGCTGCCAAGGTGCTCGCGATCGTCCTGGCGGGTGGGGAGGGCAAGCGCCTGATGCCACTCACCACGGACCGGGCCAAGCCGGCCGTCCCGTTCGGCGGGATGTACCGCATGGTCGACTTCGTCCTCTCCAACCTGGCCAACGCCGGCTATCTCAAGATCGTCGTGCTGACCCAGTACAAGTCCCACTCCCTCGACCGGCACATCACCAAGACCTGGCGGATGTCCACGCTGCTCGGCAACTACGTCACCCCCGTGCCCGCACAGCAACGTCGTGGCCCGTGGTGGTTCGCCGGCTCGGCCGACGCCATCTACCAGAGCTTCAACCTGATCAACGACGAGCAGCCCGACTACGTGATCGTTTTCGGTGCCGACCACATCTACCGGATGGACCCACGGCAGATGGTGGAGGACCACATCGCCTCCGGCGCGGCGGTGACCGTCGCCGGCATCCGCCAGCCGCTGTCGATGGCCGACCAGTTCGGCGTCATCGAGGTCGGCGAGGACGGCAAGCGGATCCGGGCGTTCCGCGAGAAGCCCACCGACGCGGTCGGCCTGCCCGACGCACCGGACGAGATCTACGCCTCGATGGGCAACTACGTCTTCACCACCCGGGCGCTCTGCGAGGCCGTCGAGCGCGACGCCGAAGACAAGACCAGCAAGCACGACATGGGCGGCAGCATCATCCCGATGCTCGTCGAGCGCGGCGAGGCCAACGTCTACGACTTCCGCGACAACGAGGTGCCGGGCAGCACCGACCGCGACCGCGGCTACTGGCGGGACGTGGGAACGCTCGACTCGTTCTACGACGCGCACATGGATCTGATCAACGTGCACCCCGTCTTCAACATGTACAACTTCGACTGGCCGATCTACACCGAGCAGCCGCCGTGGCCGCCGGCGAAGTTCGTCCACCAGTGGGGTGAGCGGGTTGGCCGGGCGGTCGGCTCGATGGTCTCCCCCGGTGTGGTGATCTCCGGCTCGCTGGTGGAGAACTCGATCGTCTCGCCGAAGGTGCGGGTGCACTCCTGGGCGCACGTCGAGGGCTCGGTGTTGATGGAGGGTGTGGAGATCGGCCGGCACGCGGTGATCCGGCGGGCCATCCTGGACAAGAACGTGTTCGTCCCGGAGGGCGTCGAGATCGGCGTCGACCTGGAGAAGGATCGGCAGCGCTACACCGTCTCCGACAACGGCATCGTGGTGATCGGCAAGGGCCAGAAGGTCGTGCCGTGACCGAGCCGCACTCCCCGAGGAGGATCCCGCAGTGACCCACCCCCGTGCCGGCCAGCCCGCCGAGCCCGCCGACCTGATCGACGTGCCGCGCCTGGTGACCGCCTACTACGCCGAGCATCCGGACCCAGCGGACCCGGCCCAGCAGGTCTCCTTCGGCACCTCCGGCCACCGCGGCTCCAGCCTGCGCAACGCGTTCAACTCCGACCACATCCTGGCGGTCACCCAGGCGCTCTGCGACTACCGACGCGAGCAGGGGTTGGACGGCCCGCTCTTCCTCGCCCGCGACACCCACGCCCTCTCCGCGCCGGCCGCGGTGGACGCCCTGGAGGTGCTCGCCGCCAACGGGGTCACCGTGCTGGTGGACAGCCGCGACGGCTACACCCCCACCCCGGCGCTGTCGCACGCGATCCTCACCCACAACCGGGGGCGGACCAGCGGGCTCGCCGACGGCATCGTGATCACCCCGTCGCACAACCCGCCCGACGACGGCGGTTTCAAGTACAACCCCACCAACGGGGGGCCGGCCGACACCGACGTCACCCGGTGGATCCAGGACCGGGCCAACGCCATCCTCGCCGCCGGGCTCAAGGAGGTCCGCCGGATCACCTACGCGCGGGCCCGGGCCGCCGACACCACCGGGGAGTACGACTTCCTCGCCAACTACGTCGACGACCTGCCGGCGGCGATCGACATCGACGCCATCCGCGACGCCGGGATCCGGATCGGCGCGGACCCGTTGGGCGGGGCGAGCGTGGCGTACTGGGGTGAGATCGCCGAGAGGCACCGGCTGGACCTGACAGTGGTCAACCCGACGGTGGACCCGACCTGGCGGTTCATGACCCTGGACGGCGACGGCAAGATCCGGATGGACTGCTCCTCGCCGAACGCGATGGCGTCACTGATCGCCGCGCGCGCCGACTACCAGATCTCCACCGGCAACGACGCCGACGCCGACCGGCACGGCATCGTCACCCCCGACGCCGGGCTGATGAACCCCAACCACTACCTGGCGGTGGCGATTCGTCACCTGTTCCGCACCCGCACCGAGTGGGGTCCGGCCGCCGCGGTGGGCAAGACCCTGGTCTCCTCGTCGATGATCGACCGGGTCGCCGCTGACCTGGGTCGGCCGCTGTTGGAGGTGCCGGTCGGCTTCAAGTGGTTCGTGCCCGGCCTGCTCGACGGTGCGGTCGGCTTCGGCGGTGAGGAGAGCGCCGGGGCGTCGTTCCTGCGCCGTGACGGCTCGACCTGGACCACCGACAAGGACGGCCTGCTGCTCTGTCTGCTCGCCGCCGAGATCCAGGCCACCACCGGCCGCAGCCCGAGCGAGCACTGGGCGGAGTTGGCCGAGCGCTTCGGCGCTCCCGCGTACGCCCGGATCGACGCCCCGGCCACCCGGGAGCAGAAGGCTGTGCTGGGCAAGCTCTCCCCGGACCAGGTCACCGCCACGGAGCTCGCCGGTGAGCCGATCACCGCGACGCTGACCACCGCCCCCGGCAACAACGCACCGATCGGTGGCCTCAAGGTCAGCACCGAATCCGGCTGGTTCGCCGCAAGGCCCTCGGGCACGGAAGACGTCTACAAGATCTACGCCGAGTCCTTCCAGGGCCCCGACCACCTGAAGAAGATCCAGGAAGAAGCCAAAACCCTGGTAGACCAAGCCCTAACCCAGGCATAACCCCCCACCTCCCACCCCCCTGCGCACCCCCCGGGGCGTCCCGCCCCTCGCCAGTCGATCATGAAGTTATTGCCATCCCGCGCGGCGTGTCGTGGCAATAACTTCATGATCAACCGGAGCTGGGGCTGGGGCTGGGGCTGGGGCTGGGGCTGGGGGTGAGGGCCTGGGGGTGGGGGCCTGGGGTGGGGTTCTTTAGCAGGGTGGGGGGTCGGCGGGGGACGGTAGGTGCTGGCCGCGTCGGCGCAGCTCTTCGGGGAGTAGTTCGCGGAGTTGCTCGGGGAGGAACGGCAGGTCGAGCAGCGTCATCTTCAACTGGTTGCGCTCCTGGTAGCGCAACGGGTCGAAGCGGACCACCAGACCGGCATCGCGGCGGTACGAGATGTCCACCGTCCCCTCCGTCGCCGCGTCGCGGAACACCAGCCCGTCCATCTCCACGACGACCGGCGACGAGTTGGGCTGTAGCTCCAACCGGATCTTCTCGTCCGGAGAGAGCACCACCGCCCGGGAGATGCCGGCCATCGGCGCCGCCGGCGTGATCACCACCGAGTCCGCCGCCGGGGAGATCAGCGGACCACCGGCGGCGTAGCTGTACGCCGTCGAGCCGATCGGAGTGCTGACCACCACGGCGTCGCTGCGGTAGTACCCGTACTGCTGGCCGTCGATGGCGAGCGTGACGCTGACGAAGCCGGCGCCGGGCTGGCGGACCAGCGCGATGTCGTTGAACGCCACGATGTCGTCACCGCAGACGTCACAGGCGAGGCAGGCGTGCGACTCGACGGTGAAGTCCTTCGACAGCAGCCGGCTCAGCGCCTCTGGTAACTCCGGCGGTTCGATCTCGACGAGAAACCCCAGACGACCCAGGTGTACGCCGAGCACCGGCTTGGGGTCGCGGATGGCAGAGCGCAGCGCGCCCAGCATGGTGCCGTCACCGCCGATGCTGATCAACGCGTCGGCGCGGGTCGCCACCTCGTCCGCCGGCACCGGCTCGACGCAGGACGGGACGCGGTGCTGGTCCTCCTCGCGCACCATCAGCGTCTTGTGGTGACGCGTCGCCCACCGTTCGATGATCCCGACCACCTCGGTGACATCCCGGGTGGGGTGCAGCACAAGTCCCAGCCCCGACACCCGTACAGCTCACCACATCGGCGGCACCCGCACCCGGCGTACACCGAAGGTGCGCCGACGGCCCGCGGACCGTCGGCGCACTTCGCCGCCATCAGGGGCGGGGCTGCCCGGTGAGGTGGGTCAGCGAGCGGGCGACCAGGTCATCGCGGGCCGCCGGAGGCAGACCCTCCAACCCGAAGCCCAGATACACCGTGTCCCCGGTGACCACCACCGAGCCCTCCTCGAACGCCTGCTGGCTGCGCGACCAGTCGTTGGCGTTGCCCGCGGAGCCGGGCGGTGGGCCGGCCACCGTCCAGCCACCCAGGTCGGCCGACTCGAACGAGGTCTCCGCCACTGTCGACCCGTCGACCAGCACCCGGGCGTCGTCCAGGAAGACGCCGAGACCCTGGGTCCCCCAGTCCGAGGCGTACGTGATCGACACCTCGACCTGCTTGCCGGCGTAGCCCGACAGGTCGACCACGAACTCCTTCCAGCCCCCCGACGACCCGGTCGCCGCGTTCCAGCTGCCGGTGCTCCCGGTGGGGGAGCAGTCCGCGCCCTGGTAGTGCGCGAGGAACGGGTGCAACTGCTCCACCCAACCTTCGGCGCAGCTGTCCCCGGTGACCGTGCCGGTCTTGCCGTTCGCGTCCGGCAGGGTCGTCCAGTCGTCGCTACCCACCTCGTGCGCCTCGACGAACATGAAGTCCCAGTCCTGCTCGATCTCGTACGAGGTGAAGAAGCGCAACTCGGCGCTGCTCGCCCCGGTGAGGTCCACCGTGCGCGTGAGCCGCTTGTACGACTCGTCGGTCTGCCCGCTGTACAGGTACCACTCGCCGGTGTGCGGATCGAACGGCGCACCGCCCGGTCGGGTCCAGCCCACCGGGGCGGAACTGGCGAACTGCGGGAACTCGTCCGGCGGCAGGAAGCTCGACGTGGTCAGGAACGACGCGGTGTGCGCCTGGTTCTCCGCCGAGCCGGCAGCGTTCAGCTGCCCGTTGAAGCCGGTGAACGCCGCGTCGGTCCCGACGACCGGGTACGGCTCGCCCGCCGGGCTGGTTCCGCCGTCGCTGACGTAGGTGTGCGCGCCCAGCCAGTACTGCTGGAAGTCGTTCAACAGCGGCAGACAGCTGGCGGACTCGGCGTCGGTGCACTCCGGTGGCGCGTCCGGGTGATAGACGTACGACCCGTTGGCGCCCTGCGCGAACAACGCGTACTGGCCGCTGACCAGCAGTTTGCCGCCCTCGTTGAGGTAGTCCCGAACGGCCAGCTCGGTCTCCAACGCCGCCCTGGCCGTCGTGCCGGGCACCTGACCGGGGGAACGCATGATCACGTCGTCGCCGGTCTCCCAGACCACCGCCTTGTAGTGCGACAGCACGCCGAGCGGGTGCGGCGCCTTGCGACCCATGGCGTCGAAGTCGTACACGTCGCTGCTGCGCCCGGCGGCGCTCAGCGACGCCGCGACCTCGTCGGCGTACTTCGCGGTGGTGCCGGTCTGCGCCGGGCTGAGGCCGGTGACGTCCTCCGTCGCGAGGACCAGCACGTCACCGCCGATGTCGTTGTGCACCCGGTAGGTGAAGTGTTCGCTGGCCACCACCCCGGCACGCGGCTTGTTACCGGTGAACCAGACCTCCACCCGGTCGCCCGGCTTCGCGCCGCTGACCTTGCCCCGTAGTTCGGCGTAATAGTCGTCGTGCGTGTCGCCGTACCGCTCGCCGCCGCGCCACTCGCGGACCGCGACCGTCTTCGGCCGCCCGCCGTTGACCGTGTAGTGCATCTTCACGTTCTTCAGCGCCCGCCTCGTGATCGAGGCGACCTGCTGGGTACGCCCGTACGAGGTGTCGAACGCGTCCACCACGAAGTCCGGGGTGCTTCGACCGACCACCGAGACCGGGTCGTCCGGGTCCGCGGCGGACCGGGCCACGGCCAGCGCGAACGGTAGGTTCTTGCCCACCTCACCCGCGATCAGTGCCTCGTCGTCGGGGAAGATGAAGCCGCTGACGCAGTCCTCCGGGCGCCACTGGTCGTCCGGGTCGACGGCCGAGGCGGCCTCGCAGGTGGACATCTCCGGGGTGAAGCCCAGCGTGCCGTACTTGACGGTGGCGTGACTGTCGGTGTCCCCGTTGGTGGTGTACAGCTCGGCGGAGATGTCCGGGTCGTAGCCGGGCACCGCCGGGTGTGCGTCGTCACCGGCCATCGCCTGGTAGATCACGTCGTCCGGGCTGGGGGTGCTTACCTGCCAGCCGATGCCGTAGAGCAGCAGCTCGGCCGCCGAGTGGTAGTTGACGAAGAACTCGAACCCGACCCGCTTGAAGAGCCGGTCCAGGGCCACCGTCTCCGGCTCCGAGTTGGGGCCCGGGCCCCGGTAGGTCTCGCTGTTCGGCTCCGGCGACGAGCCCTCGTTGTCGTATCCCCACTTGTAGCGGAAGTTGCGGTTCAGGTCGACGCCGTCGCCGGAGCCGATCTGCCCGTCTCCGTTGTTGTCGCGCAGGTTCTTGCGCCACAAGCGGTTACCGGGGGTGAACGTGAAGTCGTAGCCATCCGGGTTGGAGACCGGCAGGAACCACAGCTCGGTCGTGTTCAGGAGTCGGGTGATCTCCGGGTCGGTGCCGTAGCTGTCGAGGACGTGATGCATCAGCCGGCGGGTCATCTCCGGCGTGATCCACTCGCGGGCGTGCTGCGCACCGGCGTAGAGCACCGCCGGTCGCTGGCCGTCGGCGACGCTCCGCGCGTTCTTGGTGACCTTCACCGCGACGATCGGCTGCCCCTGCTGGCTGCGACCGATCGTCTGCACCTTGGTCAGCTTCGGATACCGGGCCGCGGTCGCGTTCAGCTCGTCGCGCAGGCCGCCCGGCTCACCGTAGGGACGGAAACTCGTCCAGCCGGCCGCGGCCTGCTCCCGCAGAGCCTGCGACGCGTCCTTGCCGCGAACCTTCTTCACCGACAGGGGTACGCCCTTGTCGGTCAACCGCTTCGCCTGCCGTCGGCTGAGCACCGTCTCGACAGTCGTCCGGCCGGACGAGTCCGTCTTCGCGTCGTGGCCGAGGTCGACCCCCGCCGCGCGCAGCTGCTCCCGCTGTTTCGCGTCGACCGTGCCGACGTACACCTCAAGGCCGTCGCGGGCGCCCGGGTCGGACGGTGGCCGCGCGCTGGCCGGTGGGCTGAGTGCCAGTGCGCCGAGCAGGGTGACCACGCCGGCGATCGCCAGTCGTCTCGGTCTCATCGCGCCTCCTTGAGTGAAGGACCTGTAGGCGCGAGCCTCTCGGTGCAGCGTGATCGATGTCAATCGGTCGATGGGAGCGAGGTAACTGACCGCTCAGGGCCGCGTGACCGTGTGTCGCCAGGATCCGAGCTGTCCGGCCCGCGCGGCGCTGTGCCGCGGCACACTCCTCCGGCGGGTGCCGGACGTCGAAGGCCGTACCGCCACGGGCGCGACGGACACGAGCGCGAGGGCCACGAAGCACACCGGTGAAACCTCCCAGTGGCCGGTCAGCCAGATCGGCGCCTGGGTGATCAGGAAGACGCCCGCCACGCGGAGGCAGGCGGGGGAGGGGTGCCGGAAGGGGCCGGCCAGCGCGAACGTGAGTATCCCGGCGTAGAGGACGACACCGATCAGCCCCAGGTCGTTGCCCACGCTCAACAGGAGGTTGTGCGCTCCCAGCCCCAGGTCGCCGGTGGCGGTCAGCATGCCGGGACCGATGCCGAGCAGTGGTGACTCGGCCCAGTGCGACAACGCGTACGGCCAGATGTACAGCCTCCCGGAAAGGTCACCGGTGGCCCGGCCCGCGAAGGCGCCGTCGAGCCAGAGCATCTCGGAGGAGAGCACGCGGTAGAGGCCGAGCGGCACCAGGATCAGGGCGACGGGCACCGTGGCGACAGCCAGCGCCCGCGCCAACCGTGCGGCCACCATGCTCAGCAGCAGGTAAGCGGCACCGACCAGCACCGCGATCAGCGCTCCCCGTGTCCCGGTGAGGAGCACCCCCCAGAACAGGACGGCCGCTGCGGCGAGGATGCCGATCCACTCGACCTTGGTCGAGGGACCCAGCAGCAACAGTACGGCGGCGACTGCGACGCCGGCCGCCAGACTGTACGCGGTGTAGTTGTAGTTGACTCCCTCGATGCCGTACCGGATCGAGAAGTCCATCACGGAGTCGCGAACCTGAAACGAGTTCGGCACGGGGTCGGTCATCAGCTTGATGGTGGTGCCGACGCAGCCGGCCAGGAAGGCGTAGCCGACGGCGAAGAACGCGGCTCGGGTGTGGACGACGTGGCGGACGGCGATGAACATGGCGCACGCCGCCCCGTACAGGTAGGCCATGCGGAGCGCGGCATCGAAGTCGGCCGCCCAGAGCAGGGTGACGCAGGCCCATGAGCCCGTGGCAGCGGCCAGCAGGTCGGGTGGGAAAAGCCGGGGCGTCCGGTAACTCACCAGGATGGCCACCAGGGCTGTGGCCGCGCCGAGGTGGTTGGTGACACTGGTGTTGTACTGGGTGCAGAAGGCGATCGCGCAGACGAGCACGAGCCCTGGAACGTGCCGTCCCGACAGCGATCGGTCCCCGGACGCGGGTGTTGTTCTGGCCAGGTGGCGTCCGGTGGCCCGGCCGGTCGTGGCCCGGGCCGCAGCCGAGTATGGGGCGCGAGTGTGGGGCGCCCTCCGATCGGGCAGGACCGCGGTCATCGCAGCCATCCCGGGGCAGTCGCGAGCGTCGCCACGGTCGTCGTCCTGTGCACCATTCGTCGCCTTCCTGATGGCCGCAGTCAAACCACCATAAGGCCATGCAACCGTTCAAAATGGAAAAGGCGGCACATTCCTGATGGGGTGTGACCGCTTCGCCTGCATAACCATCGGCCGTCGCCGAGGGTTATTGCTGCGAGGCGGTCGTGCCGGACGCGCCAACATCGGGAGTGGACATGCAGGTGTACAACGCCGGCCCTGAGCCGGTCCGGGTCGGCCGTCGTCCGACCGAAGTCGCGCTGCTCGGTTTCACCCTGCCTGACGACATGTTGAAGCAGGTGATGGCCGGCGACACCACCCATGCCACGCAGACCCACACCTTCGCCTGGGCCGTGGTCAACGCCCTGCGCGACGCGGGTTGCACCGTACGTCTGATCTCCGCCGCGCCGGTTTCGAACTACCCGCGCAACCGGCGGATCCGGTTCCGCGCCGGCCCCTTCCACCAGGGCGGGATCGACGGCCAGCAACTGGGCTTCCTGAACGTCCTGGGGATCAAGCACCTCAGCCGGTTTGTCTCCGCCTGGTGGCACGGCGGCCGCTGCACCCGACGGGATCCGATCGACGTCCTTCTTGTCCACGGCGTGCACACGCCGTTCCTCTGGAGTGGGTGGGCGCTGGGCCGTCGACGTCGAATCCCGGTCGTGCCGATCCTGACCGACCCACCAGGAGTGGGCCGGCCAGGTGAGGGACGTGCGGTGCGGCTGCTGCGCGGGCTCGATGTGGCGCTGGTCCGGGCGGCCCTGAAGCGCTGCTCGGGGGTCATCGCCCTGACGCTTCCGCTAGCCGAGGACTTCGCCCCAGGGCGTCCCCGTCTCATCATGGAGGGCATCTGCACCCCACCGGCTGCGGTCGGCCCCCAGCCGCAGGCAGCCAGCCGGACCCGGGAGATCATCTATGCCGGCGGGTTGAGCCGCGCGTACGGTGTGGACCGTCTGGTGGAGGCGTTCCGTGGGCTGCCCGACCCTGACCTGAGGCTGTCCGTCTTCGGTCGCGGTGAACTCGAGCCGTGGCTCCACGAGCAGGCGTCCGCCGATCCGCGGATCGCCCCACCGGCGCTGATCGACCGGGTCCGGCTCGGCAGCCGCCTTGCCGGCGCGGCGGTGCTGGTCAATCCCCGCCCCGTCGGCCAGTACTTCGTCCCTTACTCGTTTCCGTCGAAGACCATCGAATATCTGGCGACCGGCGTGCCGGTGGTGTCGACTGATCTGCCGGGCATCCCGGACGACTACCGGCCGTACCTCGTCTACGCCCCGACAGATTCGGCTGAGGGGCTGCGTGCGGCGATCGAGCGGGTGCTCGGAATGCCGGCGGGCGAGGCCGAGGCTCTCGGGGCGGCGGGACGCGACTTCGTCGTCCAGACCCGCAGCCGCGCCGTGCAGGGTCAACGGATGCGGGACTTCCTGGACGGGCTCATCGACGAGCCCTCCGGTCACGGGGTGACGGCGCGGCTGCCCGTTGCCGACGGCGCCATCCGGTCTCGCGCCACCGTCGGCCGCTCCGATCGCTGAGCAGTCGGGAGTCGGATGCCGCCCCGCGCTCGACTCTCCGGCAGCCCGCGAGACGCCGGACCGGCTGTCGTGACCCGGGGTGGCGACCAACCCTTGGCGATTTGTCCGAAATACAAATTTCGCCACGACTCCTGGAGTGATTGCTCGTTGACCCGAACGAGTGTCCGGCGACCCCACTGCCGGACTTCTTTCTGATCATGAACGGAGTTCTCGTGAGCGCTGTACCTGCCGGTTGCCGGGTCTTGATCACCGGCGGTACCGGATCCTTCGGTCGGACGATGACCCGTCGCCTGCTCGACGGCGACGTCGGCGAGGTCCGGGTGTTGAGCCGGGACGAGGCCAAGCAGGACGCCATGCGGCGGCAACTCGGCGACGACCGGGTGCGCTACCTGGTCGGCGACACCCGGGACGCCGATTCGGTGCTTCGAGCCACCCGCGACGTCGACTACGTCTTCCACGCCGCCGCCCTCAAGCAGGTGCCCTCCTGCGAGTTCTTCCCGCTGGAGGCGGTACGCACCAACATCCTGGGCAGCAGCAACGTCATCGAAGCGGCGGAGCGCAACGGGGTCGGCTCGGTCGTGGTGCTCAGTACGGACAAGGCCGTGCACCCGATCAACGCGATGGGGATGAGCAAGGCGCTGATGGAGAAGGTCGCCCAGGCGTACGCCCGGAACAACCCGAGTAGTCGTACCGTCGTCTCCTGCGTCCGGTACGGCAACGTGATGTACTCCCGCGGCTCGGTGATCCCGCTCTTCGTCGAGCAGATCAAGGCCGGCCGCGCCCCGACGGTGACCGACCCGACGATGACCCGTTTCCTCATGTCCCTGGCCGACTCCGTCGACCTGGTCGAGCACGCGTTCCAGCACGCCCGGCCCGGGGACATCTTCATCCGCAAGGCCGCTGCGAGCACCGTCGGGGACCTCGCCACGGCGGTGTG
This sequence comes from Micromonospora sp. CPCC 205558, assembly GCF_036902955.1. Lineage (NCBI taxonomy): Bacteria > Bacillati > Actinomycetota > Actinomycetes > Micromonosporales > Micromonosporaceae > Micromonospora > Micromonospora sp. CPCC 205558. The sequence continues at coordinate 58,131 of NZ_JBAKHR010000032.1, read as the reverse complement.
TGAACTCTTCGGCGCCCCGTCGAAGATCGAGACCATCGGTGTGCGGCACGGCGAGAAGGCCCATGAAACCCTCGCGAGCCGCGATGAGCTGGCACAGGCCGAGGACTTCGGCGAGTTCTACCGGGTGCCGGTCGACGCCCGGGACCTCAACTACGCCCTCTACGTCTCCGAGGGGGAGTTGGGCGAGAAGCCGGCGGAAGAGTTCAACTCCGCCAACGCGCGGCGGCTGGACGTACCGCAGGTTGTGCAACTGCTGCAGACGCTGCCCGAGATTCGGGCCGAGCTGGCACTGCGCGATCCGGTGCTCTCGTGCTGAGGATCGCGGTCACCGGTGCCGGAGGCTTCCTCGGCTGGCACGTGCGCGTTCTCGCCCGGGCGCTCGGTTGGCCCGAGCCGGTGGTGATCAGCCGAGCGGACCTGTTCGACGAGGCCGCGCTCGCCGCCCGGCTGGACGGCGTCGACCGGGTGTTGCACCTGGCCGGGGCCAATCGGGGCGATCCGGTCGAGGTGGCCACCGCGAACGTCGACCTTGCCGCCGCGTTGGCTCGCGGGCTGCGCCGGTGCGTCACACCGCCGGGCGCGGTCGTCTTCGCCAACTCGGTGCAGGCGGGCAACGGCACCCCGTACGGCGATGCGAAGGCCGTCGCCGCGGCCACCGTCGCGGCGGCCCGACCCGACCTGATCGACGTCCACCTCCCGAACCTGTACGGCGAGCACGGCCGGCCGCACTACAACTCGGTGGTGGCCACGTTCTGCCGGCTGCTCGCCGACGGGCAGTCGCCGCAGGTGCACGAGGACCGGCAGATGGAGTTGGTGCACGTCACCGATGCCGCGGCTCGCCTGTTGGGGATCCCGGAGGGCGGCTCGTGGGACCCGTCGATGCCGATGCTGCGGATCGGCGTACGCGAACTCGCCAGCCGCTTGGCCGGTTTCGCCGACATCTACCGCAACGGCGAGATCCCGCGCCTGGTCGACCGACACGATGTACGACTGTTCAACACCTACCGGTCGCAGTGCTTCCCGTCCCACTATCCGCTACCGCTGCCCAGACATGTCGACTCGCGCGGTGAGCTGGTCGAGGCGGTACGGGCGCACGGGGCGGCCGGGCAGACGTTCTGCTCCACCACCCGTCCCGGCATCGGCCGGGGTGAGCACTTCCACCTGGCGAAGGTGGAGCGGTTCGTGGTGCTGCGCGGCAGCGCCGAGATCAGCCTGCGTCGGGTCAGCGAAGACACTGTGGTGCGGTTCCAGGTCAGCGGGGATGATCCTGTGGTGGTGGACATGCCGACCATGTGGGCCCACAAAATTGTGAATACCGGATCGGACGAACTTTTCACTCTCTTCTGGGTCAACGAGCTGTTCGACCCCGCCCGTCCCGACACCTATCCGGAGCGGGTGGAGGCGGCAGAGCCGGTCCCGGCGGTGCTGGCGTGACGGAGGAAATGGCATGACCAGGGTAATGACGGTGGTCGGCACCCGGCCCGAGATCATCCGGCTGGCCCGGGTCCTCGACCGGCTCGACCGGACCGTGGACCACGTCCTCGTCCACACCGGCCAGAACTGGGACCGGTCCCTGTCGGACGTCTTCTTCACCGAGCTGCGGCTGCGTCAACCGGACCGGTTCCTCCGTGTGGACACCTCATCGCTCGGCCGGGTCCTCGGCGGAGTGCTGATCGGTATGGAGCAGGCCATCGAGGAGTTGCGGCCGGACGCCTTGCTGGTGCTCGGCGACACCAACAGCTGCATCGCCGCCCTGATGGCCCGCCGCATGCGGGTGCCGGTCTATCACATGGAGGCCGGCAACCGCTGCTTCGACCTGAACGTGCCTGAGGAGACCAACCGGCGGATGGTCGACCACGTCGCCGACTTCAACCTGGTCTACACCGAGCACGCCCGACGCAATCTGCTGGCCGAAGGGCTGCATCCGCGTCGGATCCTGCACACCGGCTCCCCGATGCGGGAGGTGCTGGAGCACTACCGGGAAGGCGTCGAGCGCTCGACGATCCTCGACCAACTCGGGCTCAACGCAGGCGACTACTTCGTGGTGAGTGCCCACCGGGAGGAGACCGTCGACCGACCAGACCGGTTGCGTCGGCTGCTCGACTGCCTGCGGGCGGTCCGGGACACCTGGGGACTGCCCGTGCTGGTGTCGACCCACCCCCGCACGCGCAAGCGGCTGGAGGCGCTGACCGACGACGCGCTCGCGCTCGACGGCATCGCCTTCCACGAGCCGTTCGGGCTGCTCGACTACGTGCGCCTGCAGAGCCAGGCTCGGTGCACCCTCTCCGACAGCGGCACCATCAGCGAGGAGTCGGCCATCCTCGGGTTCCCGGCGGTGACCCTGCGGGAGTCGATCGAACGCCCGGAGGCGCTCGACGCCGGCGGCATCGTGATGACCGGGCTGGACCCGGACGGCGTACTGGAGGCGATCCGGGTGGTGGTCGACCAGGTCGCCGCCGATGGCGTGCCCTGCCCGGCCGACTACCAGGTCCCCGACACCTCACGCCGGGTGGTCGATTTCATCCTCTCCACCGTGCGCCGGCACCACGACTGGGCCGGCATCCGGCGCTGATCCGCCGGTTCGTCCGCACACACCCTGCCGGGTTCGGTCGCCACGACCGGACCCGGCAGTTGCGTCTGTGGCCGCCGGTCAGCTGCGGATTCCGCCCCGCGGTGACGTGCTGATCTTCTCCTGAGGTGCCGGGTCCGCCGCCGGAACGGCGGGCTGACCAGCCGCCGATCCGCCGGCCGGCCCGAAGAACCAGGTGTACGGACGGCTTTGCCGCCGCAGCAGTGTCAGGCCGAGCACCGCACCGGTGAGCACCTCGGCGGCGAGGGTGGCAACGGCCGCTCCGGTCGCACCAGCCAGCGGCACCGCCGCGAGAGCCACCGGGGTGATCAGAGCGGCGTTCAGCACCATGATCCGGGTCGCCTGTCGGTAACTCGCGTCGCCGATCTGATTCAGCGTCACCGCCCGGACGATCGTCATGAAGGGAAGTGCGACTGCCAGGAGTATCAGCCACAGTGCCGGACCGTCCGGGGGGAGCCGGAGCAGATCGCCGACGATCCACGGGGCGGCGACGGCGCTCACCACCGCGATCATCATCGCACCGAGAATGGCGATCCGTTCTCCCTGCCGGCCTTCGTTGACGTTACCGAGGCCCTGCCGGCGCCGCACCCGTCCGACCAACGAAACCCGCAACGCGGCGGTCAGCACGCTGGTCTGCGCCTGGTACACGCTGAGCACAGCGCCGAACGCCCCCATCACCTGTGGGGTGACCAGCAGCGACAGCAAGACTGTCGCCATCCGGCTGCCCCAGTATTCAGCGATGCTGTACGTGAACAGGTGACGGTTCATCCGGAACGCGGAGAAAGCACGCCGTGGTGACAACTCGGCCAGGAAGCGGGGGCGCAACCAGGAACGTCTGCCGAGGAACGCTTCGGCGGCCAGGAACTGGATGACCGCCGCCGTCAGCAGTGCGGTGCTGAGCTGCCCCCCGAAGGTGACCATCACCAGAGCCGGGACCTTGCACCCGCAGATGGCAACCGCCGTGCTCACGAACCGCAGATCACGCGCCAGATCCGCGAACTGGAAGGTGGCGTGATTGTTGCCGATGGCCACCAACGCGATCGACAGCATGGCCGGCCACTCATAGCCGGAACGGCTGTACAACGACCCGACGGCGACAGTGCCGAGCACCATGCACGGCAAGGTCACGAACACCCACTGGCTCCGTACCGCCCGGCGTTGCTCGGCATCCCCGCTGATGTAGAGCAGAGGCGAACCACCGGCCACGACGATGGTCACCAGGGCCAGGGCCGCCGTGACAGCGACGTACGCCGCGATCTCGTCCGTCTGGCCGTGGCGTGCGCTGAACGCGAGCAGCGCGGCGTTCAGCAGCCCGTTCAGCAGATTCGTGGAGGAGGCGACCAGCGAGTGCCGGGTCGACGACGTGATCTGGCGCGGCAGTCGCAGGCGGCCCGCACCTGTCATCGCTCGCCCCGGACCATTACGGCTTCCTGTTCCCACGCGCGTTCCTGCCCCGCTGGGCCGCTCTGGCGAGCAGGTCGGCGAGGACCGGCGCATTGCTCGCCTCACTCATGTGGGTCAGGTAGTACTGGCGTCCGGCCTCTCCCATGGCCCGTAGTCGGTGCCGTGGCGTGGCCCTGGCCGACCGGATGACCGCGGCCAACGCCTCGGCGTCGGCCGGCGGGGCGGCGAAGCCGGCCTGGGCCTCTCGCGCGATGCGCCCCACATCACCGGGCGCGCAGGCGAGCATGGGTTGACCGCAGGCGAGGATGGACTGGGTCTTGCTGGGCAGGGTGATCCGGAAAAGCGGCTCGTCCGCCAGGCAGATCAGGTTGAGGTCGGCGGCGGCCATGCGAGCGGCCATCCGATCCGGGGGGACCGGATCGAGGAAATGGACGTTGCCTAACCGGTTGCGTTCCGCACGGGTGATCAACCTGTCCTTCTCCACACCGTCGCCGGCCAGGACAAGATGAACGTCCGGCATGTCCCGCAGCCGAGCCATGGCGTCGACCACGACGTCGAGTCGCTGTGCCGCGCCGAGGTTGCCCCCGTACAACAGCAGGAAGTCGTCGTTCGTCACACCCAGGCGGCTCCGTAGCCCGGGTTCCGGCTCGGTCGGCTGCATGATCTTTTCGTCGGCCCAGATGTAGACCACTGAAACCTTCTCGGCCGGTACTCCCCGGTCGATGACGATGTCCCGCAGGCCCGGAGTGGGAACCGTCACGTGGTCGGCCCACCGGTAGGTCCGGTCGGTGAAGCGGTTCAGCACCGTCTCCGCGACACGCCGGGTCGGCCCCTCGGTGAGGAAGCCGGTCGCGAACACGTTGTCCGGCCACAGGTCGATCACCATCGTCACGTACGGCGTCCGCCAGCGAACTTTCGCCATCATCGCCGCAGCGGTGGCAGTCACCGGCGAGGAATACACCAGTGCAACGTCCGCGTCCCGCAGCACGCTCGCGCCGAGCAGCGACGAGGACGCTGCCCAACTCGCGTAGTTCACCGCCCGGCCGAGCGCTGACCGATCATGGCTGGGATAGAGCGGCGTGCGGAGAACACGCATCCCGTCATGCACCTCGACGCTGCGGCGCCGCGCCGAGTAGCCCTCGTGCACGATGCCCCTCGGGTAGTTCGGCACGCCGGTGAGCACATCGGTGACGAAGCCCTGCTGGCGCAGCGACGTGGTCAGACGTTCGGGGAGGGCGGCGGGCTCCGGAGGGAAACACTGGCTCACGAGTGCGACCCGGTCGGGTCGTTCACGGAGGGCGGAGGTCACCTTGATGGACGGACCCTCCGCCCCTCGCGCGGGACCAGACGCCGAAACCTCTGGCACCTGATCGCCTCGATCGAGGTCACCCTTCACGTTCCCTCCTGTCTTCGCGTGAGTCCGCTGTCGGACGTGAGATCAACCGGCCAGCTCGTCTACCGCGGCTCGGGATCCCCGCCGTCACGGGTCATTCCGGCGCCGCCTCGGGACAGGTCGGTCAACTGGTTCATCAGCCCACCGGTGTGCCAGAAGACGACCGTCGCCTGCGGTGGTATCGACCCCGATCGGGTCAGTTCGGTCAGGCCGCGGAACGCCTTGCCGGTGTAGGTGGGATCGAGCGGCAGGCCGAGCCGCCAGGCCTGGCGGACCGTCTCCCGGGTGCCCGCCTGCGCCATCCCGTACCCGCCGTCGACGAAGTCGTCGAGGAACTCGACCGGCACCTCGGCGTCGAGCCAGGACAGGGCCTCCCGTACGGCGGCACCGCCCCGATCGGCGGGGCGGGCAACCGATATCCCGACGACCCGGGTGCGACAACCGGCCCGCGCCAGCCCGGCGACGAGGCCGGCCTGCGTGGCGCCGGTGCCCGAGGCCAGCACCACCACATCGGGTGCGGAACCGAGCTGCCCGAGCAGTTCGGCGGCGGCCTCTGCGTACGCCTCAACGCCTGATCTGGTGTGACAGCCGCCAGGGATGACGTGGACGGTCCTGCCGGATCGCGTCCGCAACCGCCGCAGCGCCTCGATGCGGTCCCGCACCTCGGTCAGGCGCACGAGGTGCACCTGGGCGCCCAGGGCCTGCGCCATCCGTATCGACAACGCTTCCGACGATGCGTCGGACCGGCTGTGGAGGACCAGGTCGACGTCGAGGCCCAGCCGGGCACCGATCAGGGCGGTGGTACGACAGTGGTTGGAATCCACGTCGCCGGTGGTGACCACCACGTCGCCGGGCCGGACCGCGCGGGTGGACAGCTCCCTGGTGAGCTTGCGGACCTTGTTCCCGGGCAGCGGAAACGGAAGCAGGTCGTCCCGCTTGACCAGCAGACGGACACCGAGCTGGTCACCGATCCGCTCCCAGGACTCCACCGGGCTGGGGAGAAGCCGGTCGGTCGTCACGGGGCCGGCGTTGCCCGGCTGGTTCAGGGTCGCGGTCATCCGACCGGAATCCTCGCGGACGGCACCGTCGGGGCCTGCGGGCCCCGGGTGGCGGCGAAGCGCTCACGGGACAGCGTCATGCTCCGTCGACCGTGGTCGGTCGCGGTCTGCTGGAAACCGAGCGACTGGTAGATCCGGCAGGCGGCACGATTGTCCTGGTGCACGGTGAGAGTGATCTCGTCGAGCGCGAGCCGGTCGAACGCCCACTGACAGACCATCCTGCTGGCCGCCCGCCCGACGCCCCGGCCATGCTGCTCCGGATCGAGGAAGACGTAGAACTCCGCCGTACCCGGCCCACGGGGGATGAGGCCGGCCATCCCGACCGCTCGGGCGCCGGTCGCCTCGATGACAACCAGGTCGTGGCGGTCCGCTTCCTGGCGTACGCGGTCGAACCATTCCCGGGTCGACGTCGGGGTGACCGTCTCGATCCGGGTGTGCAGCTGGGTGCGAGGGTCGTTCATCCATCTCACCCGGTCGTCGAGGTCGCTGGTGCGAAGCCGTCTCAGGGTCAGCCCGTCGAGGATCGGGTAGGTGCGTTCGGAGTCCAAGGGCTCTCCGAGTTCGCCCGGTATGACGACGACGTCCCTGCGACGGACCACCTGTGAGAGCGTGCGCCAGAGGATGAGCAGGTCGGTACGGAGTGAGGCGTTGGTGACGTAGTCGACGTCCATGCGGAGGCGGTCGTCCCACCCCAGGTGGTTGCGTCCGCTCACCTGGGCCAGCCCGGTGATACCGGGTCGTACGACGTGACGCAGCCGCTCGATCTCGCGGTAGTGGGGCAGGTAGCGGGTGAACAGTGGGCGTGGTCCGACCAGGGACATGTCTCCCCGTAGCACGCTGAGCAGTTGCGGCAGCTCGTCCAGGCTGGTGCTCCGCAGGAAACGGCCCAGCGGGGTGAGTCGCTGCCGGTCGTCGCGCCCGGTGGATGGCCCCTCCCGGGCCGGGCTCATGGTTCGGAACTTCAGTAGCTCGAAGGGGACCTCGCGGTGCCCGAGCCGAGACTGACGGAAGATGACGGGTCGCCCGTCGGACAGCAGGATCGCGACGGTGACCCCGAGGAAGATCGGCGCGGCCAGCAGGAGCAGAAGTCCACCGCAGACGATGTCCATGCACCGCTTGGCGCCGCCGAGACGTCGGATCCGTTTCCGTTCCGATCTGGAGAGACCGGCGTGCTCGATCTCGTCGAGTGGCCTGACCGGGCCCTGTTGCCTAGTCAAGGTCGCCCCCCGTCACCGTTGTCAACGCCTCGTACTTCGCGCTCGTGACGCCCGGCCTGGCGATCAGCCACTTCGGGTCGTGTTCCGCGTCGCGGTTCCACGCCACGTAGCACGCGGGTATGTCCGCGCCCGCCAGGTGGTTGAAGGGGTAGCCGCCACCGAAGCGCGGGTTGACGTCGATGACCCAGGGAGTGCCTTCGGCGTCGACGATGGCGTCGATGTCGATCAGGCCACGGGCGCCAATCGCGACCGCGATCCGCCGGCCGGTGTCGGCGAACGGTCTGGGGTCGACCGTGACGGCCCGGTCGGTCTCGCCGGCGCGCATGTTGAGCTTGCGCCGGGCCAGGCACGCCAGGTGCCGGCCGTTGAAGTCGCCGACCGCGTCGATGCCGTACTCGACACCGTGAATTCGGCGCTGCACGACGACCAGGTCGTAATCGGGCGCGACGCTGTCGGACGGCAGCCGACCAAACTGGTCGGGGGCGGTGAGCGCGCTTGAGCGGATGTGTCCCTGCACGTCTTTCGCCGTGCAGAAGATGAGGCCGGACGAGCCGTTTCCGTATCGATGCTTCACGACCAGCTCATGGCCGAGCTCGTCAATATGCGCATTCGACAGCAGTTCGGAGCCGAGACGGGTGGCCGGGGTCGCGATTCCGGCGGCCGCCGCCAACTCACTGAAGCCGTACTTGTCCTCGATGATGCGCTGCGAGTCGAGGCCGAGAGTCAGCGCCCGGGTTCCGGCGGCTCGCAGAATGGCGGCCGGCTCGCCCGCGAGAGCCGACAGTTCATGGTCGTGCAGGGGGATCAGCAGGGATATTTCGCGCCGGACGCATTCGCGGGCCAGGACGGTGAGGTAGTCGGCCGATCGGCACCCGGGGAGTTGGACGAAGTCGTCGGCCGCCGCCCGGGCGGGTACTCGCGGGTCGCAGTCCGCAACGTAGACACGTCCGGGCTTGCCGGTCCTCGCCAGCGCCTGCGAGAACCACTGGACGAGATAATTTCGGCGTCCGGCCGATGTCAGTAGGACATTCATCAGTTCCTTCTCCGCTCCCTGCCGCCGACGAAGGGTCAACGGGCCTGGCCGAATCGGGTTCGTGCGCTGGTCACGCGGGCTTGGTCACATGCGCGTGCGCGGTGGAAACCACATCCCGACCGGCGTTCAGCGCCAATCCCGTGGGCAGGATTGCGACGCTCGACGAACTTCTCTTGTGTGAAATCGGCGTTCTGCCTGGACCGGTGTCTTCCGCGCCGGTACGGCTGCGCACTGCCAGACGTAGGCCGTCGGAGTTGAGGGCGATCGACCCTCCAACCCACCGACTATTGCTGGCTAGCTCTGTTCTAACAGATGAAATCGCCCTTCGGGTGCGAAATCGGTGCAATCGTTCATCTGTCGGACGATCGCGGGCCGAGCGTTCACGAGCGCTGGCGCAGGAAGCTGTGGATCTCGCCGGTGATCCGATCGATCTGCTTCTCGTTGAGCGACGAGCCGCTGGGTAGGGTCAGTCCCCGGGCGAAGAGTCGATCCGCGGCACCGGTGAGCCGTGCCTCGGCAGCGGCGAACAAGGGCTGCCGGTGCATCGGCTTCCAGGCCGGCCGGGTCTCGATGTCGGCCTGAGCGAGATGACGTGCCAGGTCTGCGGCCTGCCAGCCGCTGAGCTCCGGGTCAACCGTGATGACGGTGAGCCAGCAGTTGGTACCCGGGTCACTCTCGGCCAGCACCTCGACGCCGTCGACCGAGGCGAACAGCTTCGAGTAGTGCTCCCGAAGGTGGCGCCGACGGGCGGTCATCTCGTCCAGCCGAGCCAGTTGAGCCCGGCCGAACGCGGCCAGGACGTTGCTCAGCCGGTAGTTGAAGCCCATCTCGTCGTGCTCGTGGTGCTGGGCCGGAATGCGGGCCTGGTTGGCGCGGTGGCGGGCCCGGGTGATCAGTTGCGCGTCGTGGGAGAGCAGCATTCCGCCGCCCGAGGTGGTGATCATCTTGTTGTGACTGAAAGAGAGCACCCCGGCGTCTCCGAAGGAGCCGGCGCAGCGCCCCCGGTATGTCGAGCCCAGTGCCTCCGCCGAATCCTCGATGACCCGCAGTTCCGCCTCCCGGCAGAGCTCCAGCAGAGGGTCGTAGTCGACGCAGGAGCCGAACATGTCGACCGGCATCACCGCGCCGATCCGCCGTCCGGCCCTGCGCAGGTCGGCGATGACCTCACCCAGCAGGTTGACGTCCACATTGCCGGTGGCCGGGTCACAGTCGACGAAGACCGGAGTGGCCCCGGTGTAGAGCACGGCGTTGGCGGTCGCCACGAAGGTCACGGTGGGTACCAGCACGATGTGTTCCGGACCCACGCCGCAGGAGAGCAGGCCGAGATGCAGCGCGGCGGTGCCCGAATTGAGTGCCAGGGCGTACGGCACCCCGACCCGCTGGGCGATCTCCTGCTCGAAGGCGTCCACCTCTGGACCGAACGGCGTCGCCCAACCGCTGCGCAGCGCGCGCAGGACAGCAGCCTCCTCGGCGGGTCCTACATCGGGGGAGGACAGGTGGATGGGCGCGCGCATGGGCATGAACAACTCCTCGCGGCAGGTCGGTCGCCTATGCAGCACTCAACGATTCAATCTGTGAAGAGTTTCGCTATATAGCCAAATAACAGGTCATTTGGTGGATATTAATCGCCTTCACCGTGACGAATTGCGCCAGTCCAGGACCGGCGCTGTCGCCCAACCTGCACGGTCGGCTTCCTGGCTGCCATGGTGGCGACCGTGCTGAGCACCTGGGTGCTGACCGCCGCAGGCTTGGTCAGTCGGGAAATGCTGCTCGCCGAGCGCCCGCTCGCCGACTTCATCTGGCGGCCGAACGCGTTGTCCTGGTGGTCGGCATGCTCTCGTTGACGCCGAAGAAGTCGGGCAGTCTCGTCGGGGTGCCGATCTCGGTGACCACGCTGCCGGCTGCGGCGAACGTGGCGGTGGCCGCCGCCTATGGAGTGCGGGACGAGGCGGGTGGTTCGGCACTCCGGTTGGTGATCAACCTCAGCGCGATCGTCCTCGCCGGAGTGCTCACGCTCGCGGTGCAGCAGGTGTGGTGGTGGAACCTGGCTCGTCGGTCCCGTCGTCCAGCAGTCGGGTGAGCAGCGTTCGCAACGGGATCGACTCCCCGTCACGGCCGCCCGCGCCGACGATCAACGGCGCCGGGCTGGGCTCCGGGTCGGCGCCGAACAGCCGGGCCCGCAGGCCGCCCGGCACGGTCAACAGATAGAACCGGCCGTCCACGTCCACCGCCCGCGACCTGGCCCGGTCGACGTACCAGCCGGTCAGCCTGGTCCGGTAGCGCCCACGCCCGTTGTAACCTCGCGCGACCAGCCGGGTGGCACGCAGCCCGCGCCGAGTCGCCTCGGCCACGAACCAGGCCACCAGCTCCGCCGCCTCCGCGTGCTCGGCGGCCCGGCGCCGCGCGTCCGCGTCAGCGTGTGCCCGCACCGCGTGCCGCTGCTGATCCCGCCACTCCCGGCCGTCCCGCTCACCCACGACGCCGACGGTACGCGACACGGTTCAGTCGAGTACGGCCCGCAGCGTGTGCCGGGCGATGCCGGCCATCACCGGGTTGGTCTCGACGTAGTAGTGCAGCGCGTTGATCGCCTGCTCCAGGGCCCAGCCGCGCCCCCGCTCCCACGTCGCGTCGTCGACGCCCAACGCCCGCCGGTACGTCTCCCGTGCCTCGGTGCCGAGCAGGTTCCATGCCGGCATCAGGTCCACCGCGGGGTCGCCCACGGTGACCGCGCCCAGGTCGATGACCGCAGCCAGCCGGCCGTCGCGGACCAGCAGGTTACCCGGCATCAGGTCGGCGTGGATCCACACGTCGGCCGGGTCGTCCCGGCGTGCGTCACGGCACCGGTCCCACACCTCGGTGAGTCGCGCGGTGTCGGTGAGTTCGTGGCTGAGGGCGAGAGCCGAGCGCACCCCAGCGTCCTGGTCGGCCAGCGGCCCGCCCCGACCGGCTTGCGGCCAGGACCGGCCGCCGGTGTCGATGCCGCGCAGGGCGACCACGACACCGGCCAGGTCACGGGCGAAGACATCCGGGTCGCCCATCCGGTCGGGCTGGGCCGTCTCGCCGGGGATGAACCGGTACGCCGTCCACGGCCCGGGGTACCCGTCACCCGGCTCACCCAGACCCAGCGGCTCGGGCACCGCGACCGGCAGGTGCGCGCCGAGCAGTAGGGCGTGCTCCTGCTCGCGCCGCAGTTCCGCGCGAAGCTCGGGATCGGTCGAGGGGAGCAGCGGAAACCGCAGCACGATGTCCGGGCCGAGCCGAAACAGGGCGTTCACCGTGCCGCCCGAGGGGAGCGGCCTGACCGGCAGGTCCCGCCACTGCGGAAACTGCTCGGCTACCAGCGCGGAAACCACGCCCACGCTCACGTCCACCTGATCGGCGTGCATCCTCACCGCGAGATCATCACCCCGGACCTCGCGGCCACGCGAACGGATTTCCCGCCCGCCGTGCCGCCGCCCGCCGTGCCGCCGCCCGCGATCGTCCCGGCCGGGGTATGCCTCGACCGCGATGACTCCAGATCTTGGACAGTTTCCGTTCGGACGGAACGGAAACTGTCCAAGATCTGCTGTTCCTCGGCGTCCGGTGGCGGGCGCCAGCAAAGGCTTTCAGCCGATGCGCCGGGATGACCGCCCGTTTCGGGGCCTCCTGGTCGCCTTCTCGCGCTGGCTGGCGGGTCAGGCCAATCCGGCGCGGCGCAGGGCCTCCGCCATCGCGTCATTGGCCGGCGCTGGTGCGCCGTGGCGCTGCTGCCCGCCACGACCACCCTGCTGCCCGCCGCCACGACCGCCCTGCCCGGCACCGCCGCCCTGCCCGGCACGACCGCCGCCGCCGCCACGACCACCCTGCCCGGCACCGTGACCGCCCTGCCCAGCACGACCGCCGCCGCCACCGCCGCCGCCACCGCTGCCACCGCCGCCACCGCCGCCGCCACCACCGCCGCCGCCACCACCCTGGCCGCCACGACCGCCCTGCCCGCCGCCGGAACCGCCCTGCCCGCCGCGACCGCCCTGCGGCGCGCGCTGCGCCGGGCCGCCCCGCCCCTCCTGGTTCGTCCGACCACCGCCGCTGGCCGGCGGCTCGTCGTCCAGGCGCAGGGTCAGTGAGATGCGCTTACGCGGTACGTCCACGTCGAGCACCCGGACCTTGACCACGTCGCCGGACTTCACCACCTCGCGAGGGTCCTTCACGAAGGTCCGGGACATCGCCGAGACGTGCACGAGGCCGTCCTGGTGCACCCCGACGTCCACGAACGCGCCGAACGCGGCCACGTTGGTGACCACGCCCTCCAGCACCATGCCCGGGGTCAGGTCGCTGATCTTCTCCACCCCCTCGACGAAGGTGGCGGTGCGGAACTCCGGTCGGGGGTCGCGCCCGGGCTTCTCCAGCTCGGCGAGGATGTCGGTGACGGTGGGGAGGCCGAACCGGTCGTCGACGAAGTCGGTGGCCCGCAGCCCGCGCAGGATCGCGCTCCTACCGATCACCGAGCGCAGATCCTGACCGGTGCTGGCCAGGATCCGGCGGACCACCGGGTACGCCTCGGGGTGCACGCTGGACGAGTCCAGTGGGTCGTCGCCGCCGGGGATGCGCAGGAAGCCGGCGCACTGCTCGAACGCCTTCGGCCCGAGCCGGGCCACCTTCTTCAGTTCGGTACGCGACCGGAACGGCCCGTTGGCGTCCCGGTGCAGCACGATGTTCTCGGCCAGGCCGGCGCCGATCCCGGAGACCCGGGTCAGCAGCGGCGCGGAGGCGGTGTTGACGTCCACCCCGACCGCGTTGACGCAGTCCTCAACGACCGCGTCCAGCGACCGGGACAGCTTCACCTCGGACAGGTCGTGCTGGTACTGACCGACGCCGATCGAGCGCGGGTCGATCTTGACCAGTTCCGCGAGCGGGTCCTGCAGGCGGCGGGCGATGGAGACCGCGCCGCGCAGCGACACGTCCATCCCGGGCAGTTCCTGCGAGGCGTACGCGGAGGCGGAGTAGACCGACGCGCCGGCCTCGGAGACCATCACCTTGGTCAGGTTGAGCTGCGGGTGCCGGGCGATCAGGTCAGCGGCGAGCTTGTCGGTCTCGCGGGAGGCGGTGCCGTTGCCGATCGCGATCAGTTCCACCCCGTGCGCCCCGGCCAGTCGGGCGAGGGTCTCCACCGACGCGTCCCACTGGCGGCGCGGCTCGTGCGGGTAGATGGTGTCGGTGGCGACCACCTTGCCGGTGGCGTCCACCACGGCCACCTTCACGCCGGTCCGCAGGCCCGGGTCCAGGCCCATGGTGGGCCGGGTGCCGGCCGGGGCGGCGAGCAGGAGGTCCCGCAGGTTGGTGGCGAAGACGCGCACCGCCTCCTCCTCGGCCGCCTGCCACAGCCGCATCCGCAGGTCCGCGCCGAGGTGGATGAGGATCCGGGTACGCCACGCCCAGCGGACCGTGTCGGTGAGCCACCGGTCGGCCGGGCGGCCCGCGTCGGACACCCCGAACCGGCCGGCGATGGCCGCCTCGTACCGGGTAGGTCCGGTCGGTACGGCGTCCGCCTCGCCCGCCTCGTCCGGCTCCATCGTCAGGTCGAGCACGCCCTCCTTCTCGCCCCGGAACATCGCCAGGATCCGGTGCGAGGGCAGCTTCGGGTACGGCTCGGAGAAGTCGAAGTAGTCGGCGAACTTGGCGCCGACGGTTTCCTGACCCTCACGTACCCGGGACACCAGACGGCCCCGCGACCACATCTGCTCGCGCAGCGTGCCGATCAGGTCGGCGTCCTCCGCGAAGGTCTCGATGAGGATCGCCCGGGCGCCCTCCAGCGCGGCGGCGGCGTCGGCGACGCCCTTGTCCTCGTCGACGAACCCGGCGGCGACGGCTCGCGGGTCCTGATTCGGGTCGGCCAGCAGGGTCTCGGCCAACGGCGCCAACCCGGCCTCGCGGGCGATCTGCGCCCTGGTCCGCCGCTTCGGCTTGTAGGGCAGGTAGATGTCCTCCAGCCGGGACTTCGAGTCGGCGGCCATGATCTGCGCTTCCAGGGCCTCGTCCAACTTGCCCTGACCGCGGATCGACTCCAGCACAGCGGCCCGCCGCTCGTCCAGCTCGCGCAGGTAGCGCAGCCGCTCCTCCAGGGTGCGCAGCTGGGTGTCGTCGAGCAGGCCGGTGGCCTCCTTGCGGTAACGGGCGATGAACGGCACGGTGGCGCCGCCGTCGAGCAGCTCCACGGCCGCCCGCACCTGACGCTCGGCCACGCCGAGCTCGTCGGCGATCCGCTGATGAACAGACTGGGTCACGATCTCGATCCGCCTTCGACTCGATCCGCCTTCAAAGAGCGGGTACGCCTGCATTCTGCCGGGCGGCCCGGGGCGCTGTCGCCGCGCCCGACCGGGGCAGGGGACCGAACTGCCGCGCCGCCCGGCCGGGGCGGGGGACCGAACCGCCGCGCCGCCCGGCCCGGGCGGGGGACCGAACTGCCGCGCCCGGGCGGGGTGACCGGCGGCGGTCCCGGCGGGCCTGCGCTAGCGTGGCGATCATGGAATCTGCTGCGGAGCCGCGCGCCCGGCGGCTCTTCGGCGGCAGCGCCCGGGCCCTCGGCGACCTCACGGCCAACCCGTTCCGCGCCGACCGGGACCGGATCGTCGGCTCGCCGTTCTTCGCCCGCCTCGGCGGTGTCACTCAGGTGATCAGCCCGGTCGGCTCCGGGTTGCTGGTGCACAACCGGCTCACGCACAGTCTCAAGGTCGCCCAGGTGGCCCGGGCGGTCGCCGAGCGGTTGACCGCCGACGAGCGGTGGCGTGACCTGCTGGACAAGCTCGGTGGCTGCGATCCCGACGTGGTGGAGGCGGCGGCGCTCGCCCACGACCTCGGCCACCCGCCGTTCGGGCACCTGGGGGAGCGGGTGCTGGACCGGCTGGCCCGCCAGCGCCTCGGGCTCTCCGACGGTTTCGAGGGTAACGCGCAGTCGTACCGGATCGTCACCAGCACCGAGATCCGCGGCGCGGCCACCACCGGGCTGGACCTGACCGCGGCGGTCCGCGCGGCCATGTTGAAGTACCCCTGGACCCGCCTGGACCACCCCGACCCGCACCCCCGCACGATGGATCCACCGCCGCGCGGAGCCACCCCGCCGCCGGACGACCCGGACAGCGGCTCGTCGAAGTTCGGCGCGTACCGCACCGAGCTGGACGACCTGCGGCAGGCCCGTGAGCCGTTCGCCGGCCGCATCCCGGACTGGCAGCAGACCGTGGAGGCGTCCGTGATGGACACCGCCGACGACATCGCGTACGCCATCCACGACGTGGAGGACTTCTACCGCGTCGGTGTGCTCCAGCAGGGTTCGGTCTCCGCCGAGTTGATGGCCTGGCAGCGCGAGAGCGGGCACTTCCGGGCGATCACCGACGCGGCGTTGGCCACGGCGGCCCGGCGACCCGGGGCGGCGATCGAGCGGCTCCGCCGGCAACTGCACCGCAAGGACGCGTGGATCGCCGACGACGACGCGTTCGCCGCCGCCGTCGAGCACGTCCGTGAGGAGTTGGTCGACGGGCTGCTCGCGATGCCGTTCGACGGCTCCATCGAGGCCGAGCAGTACGTGGCGCGGTTCTCCGCCCGCTGGTCCACCCGCTTCGTCGAGGCGATAACCGTCACCGATCAGCCGTCGGTGCGCTCCGGGCACGTGCTGCTCGGCTGCGCGCAGTGGCACGAGGTGCAGGTGCTCAAGTTCGTCCACCACCGGTTCGTGCTGGCCCGCCCGGATCTCGCCCTGCACCAGCGCGGCCAGGCCCGGCTGCTGGGCACCCTGGTCGAGGCGCTCTGGGAGTGGCTGCTCGACCCGGAGGAGGAGTCCCGGCTGCCCCGCCGGTTGCACGACCTGGTCGAGTTGGCCGAGGCGGAGCTGCACCCGCGTACCCCGGACCGGATCGGTCGGGCCCGGGGACGGGCCATCGTCGACTTCGTCGCGCAGCTCACCGACGGTCAGGCGGTGGCGATGCTGGATGTGCTCTCCGGCCGGTCCGGCGCGCTCTGGACCGACGCGTTCGTGCTCTGACGGTTCGCGCTCTGACCTGACGTCAGGCCCAGGCGACGACCGGGCCCAGGCGACGACCGGGCTCAGGCGACCGACTGCCACCAGCCGTCGACGGCGGGCGGCTCGTCGACCACGACCCGCTCGCCGGGGCGGGGCACAGCGAGCCGCACGTCGCGCGCCTTCGCCTCCGCCCACAACCGGTCGACCGGCTCGGACCAGTCGTGCAGGGCCAGGTTGAACGTCGCCCAGTGCACCGGCACGAACAGCCCGCCGCGCAGGTCCAGGTGGGCGCTGACCGCCTCCTCCGGGAACATGTGGATCGTCGGCCAGGCCCGGTCGTACGCGCCGATCTGCATCAGCGTCACGTCGAACGGGCCGTGCTCGGCGCCGATCTCCGCGTACCCGTCGAAGTAACCGGAGTCGCCGGTGTAGAAGACCTTGCGGCGCGCCCCGGCCACCACCCACGAGCTCCAGAGCGTGCCGTCGCGGCGCAGCCCGCGACCGGAGAAGTGCTGGGCGGCGGTCGCGGTGATCTCCAGGCCGGCGACCTGGTACGACTCGGACCAGTCCAGTTCGATGATCCGCTCGGCGGGTACGCCCCAGCGGTCCAGGTGCGCGCCGACGCCGAGCGGCACCAGGAACGGCGCGGACTGCCCGGCGAGCAGCGCCCGCACGGTGGCCATGTCGAGGTGGTCGTAGTGGTCGTGGGAGATCAGGATGGCGTCCAGCGGAGGCAACTCGTCGATGCCCACCGGTGGTTCGTGCAGCCGGCGTGGGCCGACCAGACCCGAAGGGGAGCACCTGTCGCTCCACACCGGGTCGAGCAGGACCCGCCGGCCCTCGATCTCGATCAGCGTGGAGGCGTGGCCGTACCAGACGATGTTGAGCTCGTCGGCGGCCTCCGCCGCACCGGCGCTCCCGGTGGGGCGCAGCAGCGGCACGGGCGCGGTGGGACGCCGCTTCTGCTTGCCGAAGATCAGCTCGCGGACGAGGTTGCGCCCCGGCTCGGCGACCATCGCGCGGCTGCCGGACCGGTTGTGGAAGGTGCCGTCGCGGAACTGGGGCGAGCGGGCAGCCCGTTCGGCCCGCGCCCCGCTGAGCCGGCCACCGAGCGCCGCCGGCACGTCCCGGGCCACCCAGGCCAGGCCGGCCAGCGCGGCCAGGCCAGCCGCGCCCCGCATTCGCCGCCCGAGCGACCGTTCGACATCCGTGCTCTGCGCTCGTGCCATTGCCGTCCCTCCGACGTGTCCGCCCTACACGGTAGTCATCCGGACCGACCCGTGCCTCGGCGGTCGTCACGCCGGGTCGGTCACCGGCAGCGGTGACCGACCCGGGACGGACTCAGCCGCCGTTGCTCGGACGTCGGGCGGCGACCCGGAACGTCTTGCCAACGCCCGCGATCCGGTCCACCGCGGCCAGGAACTTGGGGCCCATGGCAGCCCGGGCCTGCACCGCCGGGTGGGTCGCGCCGAAGTCATCCGGGTTGGCCTGACCGTCGGCGAAGAGCGCGTAGGTGAGCACCGCCGCGCCGGAACGGTCGAAGATCACCCCAGCCTCGTGTCGGGCGTCGGCGTACCAGCCGGCCTTGGTGGCGATCCGAGCCCGCTCGTCGGAGGACATCGTGCGCCGGATGCCGTCGGTGAACGCCACCGGGGAGCGCAGGATGCCCAACAGGTACGTCGTCGAGGCGGGGGAGAGCAGCGTGCCAGCGACCAGGGCGCGCAGCAGGTCGTGCGTCTCCCGGGGGGTGCTGGTGCCGAGGAAGAACCGGTTCGGGTTGGCCACCGGCTCGACCTGGGTGTTCGGGAAGCCCTTGGCGACCAGAATGGAGTTGATCTCGGCGGCCGGGGCGACCAGCCCGCACAGCCGCACCGCCGTGTCGTCCGAGACGGTCAGCAGGTTGGCCAGCACATGCCCGAGGGTCACCATGCTGGGGTACGCGCCGTCCAGGCTGAAGATGCCGTCACCGCCCGGCACGACGATCGCCGCGCTCACCTCGACCTGCTGGTCCAGGGTGAGCAGGCCGCGGTCGACCTTGTCCAGCACCGCCGTGGCGACCGCGATCTTGTTGACGCTGTACGCCTCGATCCGCCGGTCCGCGTCGGCCTGCACCGCGACCACCGGCGTACCGGCCGGGTCGGCGACGCTGACGTAGGCCTGCCAGTTGCCGCCGGCCTCGGCGCTGTGCCTGGTGAAGACGGTGGCGACCCGACGGGCGGCCCGAGCGGGGGTCGTCGGCGACGCCTCGGTGGCCTCGGCGGCGCTCGCCGGGGCGGCAGCGCCCAACACCGTGCCGGCGGTGGCCACCGTGCCCAGCCCGAGCGCCGTTCTGCGGTTCAGTCGCATGGTCAATCGTCTCCCCGATCGTGGTGCGCCAGAGCGCTTGCTGGCCCACCACCCTATGCGAGTTGATCGATACACGATGCCCCCGAATCATCCCGAACAGTTCAGCCGAGCCGTCGGCGCAGTGCGGCGCCCACCGCGCCAACCGGCCCGAACACGAGTTGCCGCAGGTCGGGAAGGTGACCGCGGACCGCCTCACCGGCCGGGTTCGGCGCGAAGACCGAACCGTCGTGTGCGGAGACCGGTCGTTTGCTGAGGCCCGCCGCCCGCATCAATGGCCCGACCAGCACGTCGTAGACCCCCGGCAGCATGGTGAAGCCGGCGCGCAGCAGCACGTTGAGCCGGCCCACCGAGACCTCCCGGCGGGGCCGGTCCACACAGTCCACGATGGCCCGGGCCACCCGCTCCGGGCTGGCGACCGGCGCCGGAGGCCGCCCGAACCGGCCCAGATAGTTGGCCGCCTGCTGGTAGACGGGAGTGTCCACGCTGCCCGGGTTGACCAGACACAGCCGGATCTCCGGGCTGCCGCGCAACTCCTGCTGCACCGTCCGGGCCAGACCCTGCAATCCCCACTTGCTCGTCACGTACGCGCTCATGTACGGCGCGGTGACGTGCCCGAGGACCGAACCGGTGAGGATCACCGTGCCGGCCCCGGCAACCCGGAAATGCCGCAGCGCCACCCGCACCGAACCGGCCGAGCCGAGCAGATCGGTCCGCACCACCTGATCGAAGACCCGTTCCGGCAACTCGTCGAAGCGCCCGTAGGCCATCACCGCCGCCGTGTGCACCCACACGTCGATGCGGCCGAAACGGTCGATCGCCGCGCCCGCGAGCGCTTCCAACGCGTCCGGCTCGGTCACGTCGGTCGGCACTGTCAGCACGTCGACGTCGGCGCACTCCGCGCGTACCTCAGCCAGGGTCGTGGTGGCGCGGGCGGCGAGGACCAGGCGGTCGCCGCGCTCGGCGAACGCCCGGGCCGTCGCCCGGCCGATCCCGCTGCTCGCGCCAACGATCACGACCACCCGGCTCACTGCACGCTCGCACTCATGGTTCGAGCACGACCTTGATGCAGCCGTCCTCCTTCTTCTGGAACATCTCGTACGCCTGCGGCGCCCGGGCCAGCGGCACCCGGTGGGTACGCAGGTCCTCCACGCCCAGCGGATCGTCGTCACCGGCGAGCAGCGGCAGGATGTCGTCGGTCCACCGGCGTACGTGACACTGCCCCATGCGCAGCTGGATGCCCCGGTCGAACATCTCCATCAGCGGCATCGGGTCCGCCTCGCCGCCGTACACTCCGGAGACCGACACGGTGCCGCCGCGGCGAACCCCCTTCACCGCGGCGTGCAGGACCGACAGGCGGTCCATCGCGGCCCGGTCGGTCATCGGCCGGGCCAGCTTGTCCGGCAGCAACCCGACGGCGGCGTGGGCCAGCTTGCCCACCGGTGAACCGTGCGCCTCCATCCCCACTGCGTCGATCACCGCGTCCGGGCCACGGCCGTCGACCAGGTCGATCAGCGCGCCCGGCACGTCGGACAGGTCGCTCACGTCGAGCACCTCGATGCCGTGCCGGCGGGCCAGCTCCAGCCGCTCGGGCACCAGGTCCAGCCCGATCACCCGGCCCGCGCCGAGGTGGCGGCCGATCCGCGCGCAGAGCTGCCCGACCGGACCCAACCCGAAGACGGCCAGGGTGCCGCCCGGCGGGGTGTCCGCGTACCTCACCGCCTGCCAGGCGGTCGGCAGAATGTCGGACAGGTAGAGGTAGCGCTCGTCCGCACCGGTCTGCGGGATCTTGATCGGCCCGAAGTGGGCCTGCGGGACGCGCAGGTACTCGGCCTGCCCGCCCGGCACCGAACCGTAGAGCGAGGTGTAGCCGAACAGGGCCGCGCCCTTGCCCTCGCTGGTCACCTGGGTGGTCTCGCACTGGGCATAGAGCTGGCGCTCGCACATCCAGCACCTGCCGCAGGCGATGTTGAACGGCACCACCACCCGGTCGCCGGGCCTGAGCCCGGTCACCTCCGACCCGACCTCCTCGACGATGCCCATCGGCTCGTGGCCGAGAACGTCACCGGGCTTCAGGTACGGCCCGAGCACCTCGTACAGGTGCAGGTCGGAGCCGCAGATCGCGGTCGAGGTGATCTTCACGATCGCGTCGGTCGGCTCCTCGATCCGGGGGTCCGGGACCTCCTCGACCCGTACGTCTCGTTTGCCCTGCCAGGTGAGTGCCTTCATGCCCCTCGTCCCCTCTCACTGCCGTCTGAGAAGACTGCTACCCGGGCTCAGGCACTTGAACCGGCCGCCTGCCTCGGTCCTGTCTCTCGCGCATGCCTCCGGTCTGCCTCGGGGTTGCCGGTGGTTGCGGTGGGGGCCTGGGGACGGTCGCCCCAGCCCCACCGCAACCAAGAGCCAACCCCGCCAAGAGACAGCCCGCCCAGAGCCCAGAAGGTCATACGCCCGACCGCCGTACCCCAAACAGGCGCGGGGTACGGCGGTCGGGCGTTTGGTACGGCGGACCCTCAGGAACCGGGGGTGTTGTTGGCTCCCTTGGCGGTGGCCGTGAGGTAGTCGCGGTTGAGCCGGCCGATGGTGTTCAACGGGATGCCCTTCGGGCAGGCCGGGGTGCATTCGCCGGCGTTGGTGCAGCCGCCGAAGCCGGCCTCGTCGTGCGCGTCGACCATGCCGATCACCCGGGTGTAGCGCTCGGGCTGGCCCTGCGGCAGCAGCGAGAGCTGGGTGAGCTTGGCGGCGGTGAAGAGCATGCCGGAGCCGTTCGGGCAGGCCGCCACGCAGGCGCCGCAGCCGATGCAGGCCGCCGACTCGAAGGCGGCGTCGGCGTTGGCCTTGGCGACCGGGGTGGAGTGCGCTTCGGGCGCGCTGCCGGTCGGCGCGGTGACGTAACCGCCAGCCGCGATGATCTTGTCGAAGGCGCTCCGGTTGACGACCAGGTCCTTGACGACCGGGAAGGCGCTGGCCCGCCACGGCTCGATGTCGATCGTCTCGCCGTCGGTGAACTGCCGCATGTGCAGCTGGCAGGCGGTGGTGCCGCGCTGCGGCCCGTGCGCGTCGCCGTTGATCATCAGGCCGCACATGCCGCAGATGCCCTCGCGGCAGTCGTGGTCGAACGCCACCGGGTCCTCGCCCGCGAGGATCAGCCGCTCGTTGAGTACGTCGAGCATCTCCAGGAACGACATGTCCGGGGACACGTCGTCGACCGGGTAGGTCACCATCCGACCCTTGTCCTCAGGGCCCTTCTGGCGCCAGATGCGCAGGGTCAGGTTCACTTGTAGCTCCGCTGCGTGGGGTGGACGTATTCGAAATTCAGGTCTTCCTTGTGCAGCACCGAGGGCTCGCCGTCGGCGGTGAACTCCCAGGCCGCCACGTACGCGAACCGGTCGTCGTCGCGCTGCGCCTCCCCGTCGGGGGTCTGGTGCTCGGCCCGGAAGTGGCCGCCGCAGGACTCCTCGCGGTGCAGGGCGTCGATGCACATCAGCTCGGCCAGTTCGAAGAAGTCGGCCACCCGGCCGGCCTTCTCCAGCGACTGGTTGAGTTCCTCGCCGGTGCCGGACACCTTGACCCGCTGCCAGAACTGCTCGCGCAGGGCCCGGATCTCGTCGATCGCCTTTCGCAGCCCGGCCTCGCTGCGCTCCATGCCGCAGTGTTCCCACATGATCTGGCCCAGCTCCCGGTGGAACGAGTCCACGGTCCGGTCGCCGTTGACCGCGAGCAGCCGCTGAACGCGGTCCTCGACGTCGGTACGCGCCTCGACAGCCGCCGGGTGGCTGGCGTCGACCTTCTCCAGCGGACCGGAGGCCAGGTAGTTGGCGATGGTGGTGGGCAGCACGAAGTAGCCGTCGGCGAGGCCCTGCATCAGCGCCGAGGCGCCGAGCCGGTTCGCGCCGTGGTCGGAGAAGTTCGCCTCACCGATCACGAACAGGCCGGGGATGTTCGACTGGAGGTCGTAGTCGACCCACAGGCCGCCCATCGTGTAGTGCACGGCGGGGTAGATGCGCATCGGCACCTCGTACGGGTCCTCGCCGGTGATCCGCTCGTACATCTCGAAGAGGTTGCCGTACTTGGCCTCGATGGCCTTGCGGCCCAGCCGGCCGATGGCGTCGGCGAAGTCGAGGTAGACGCCGAGCTTCGTCGGCCCGACGCCCCGGCCCTCGTCGCAGACGTTCTTCGCGGCGCGGGAGGCGATGTCGCGGGGGACCAGGTTGCCGAAGGAGGGGTAGATCCGCTCCAGGTAGTAGTCCCGCTCGTCCTCTCCGATGTCCCTGGGGCTGCGGTCGTCACCCTTGGTCTTCGGCACCCAGACCCGGCCGTCGTTGCGCAGCGACTCGCTCATCAGGGTCAGCTTCGACTGGTGGTCGCCGGAGACCGGGATGCAGGTCGGGTGGATCTGCGTGTAGCAGGGGTTGGCGAAGTACGCGCCCTTGCGGTGTGCGCGCCAGGTGGCGGTGACGTTGCAGCCCTTGGCGTTGGTGGAGAGGTAGAAGACGTTGCCGTAGCCGCCGGAGGCGAGCACGACGGCGTCGGCCATCTCGGTGCTGATCTCGCCGGTGACCAGGTCCCGGACGACGATGCCCCGGGCCTTGCCGTCCACCAGGACCAGCTCCAGCATCTCGTGCCGGGCGTTCATCTCCACGTTGCCCAGGCCGATCTGCCGCTCCAGCGCCTGGTACGCGCCGAGCAGCAGCTGCTGGCCCGTCTGGCCCCGGGCGTAGAAGGTGCGCTGCACCTGGGCGCCACCGAAGGAGCGGGTGTCCAGCAGGCCGCCGTACTCGCGGGCGAACGGCACCCCCTGGGCGACGCACTGGTCGATGATGTTGACCGACACCTCGGCGAGCCGGTGCACGTTCGACTCCCGGGAGCGGAAGTCGCCGCCCTTGACGGTGTCGTAGAAGAGCCGGTGCACGGAGTCGCCGTCGTTGCGGTAGTTCTTCGCCGCGTTGATGCCGCCCTGTGCCGCGATGGAGTGCGCCCGGCGCGGGCTGTCCTGGTAGCAGTAGGACTTGACGTGGTAGCCCTGCTCGGCCAGGGTCGCCGCGGCGGAGCCGCCGGCCAGGCCGGTGCCGACCACGATCACCGTCATCTTGCGGCGGTTGGCGGGGTTGACCAGCTTGGCCTCGAAGCGCCGGGTCTCCCAACGCTTCTCGACCGGGCCGGCGGGAGCCTTGGTGTCGGCGATCGGGTCGCCCTCGGTGAAGAGTTCCATGTCAGGACACCAATCCGGTGAGTACGGCGAACGGGACCACCAGGTACCCGGCGCAGAGCAGCACGGCGAAGACCAGAGCCGCGGTACGCGCCCGCCGCTCGCCGCGGGGCGTCTGCTGGCCGAGGCTGCGGAACGCGCTGAACGCGCCGTGACGCAGGTGGAAGCCCACCGCGAGGATGGCGAGCGTGTAGAAGAGCGTGACGTACCAGCGCTCCGGTGCGAAGTCGGCGACGACGTTGCCGTACGGCTTGCTCTCGTTGCCGACCGGGTTCAGCGTCCCGGTGGTCAGGTCCAGGAGGTGGTAGATCACGAAGAGCAGGATGATCACGCCGCCCCAGCGCATCGTGCGGGCCGCGTAGCTGCCGTTGACCTTCTTGCGGTGGGCGTACTTGACCGGGCGGGCGGCGCGGGCCCGCCGGGCCAGCACGGTGGCGGCCACGATGTGGGCGACGACGGCCACCACCAGCGCGGTGCGCAGGATCCACAGGAACCAGACGCCGGGCAGCAGTGGCTTGCCGATGTCGCGCAGCCAGTGCGCGTAGTGGTCGAACGAGGTTTCCCCCGTGAACACCTTCAGGTTCCCGAGCATGTGGGCGATGAGGAAGAGCACCAGCACAATGCCCGTCACCGCCATGACGGCCTTGAGGCCGACGTTCGAGCGGATGGGCGACCGAGTTTTCGTGATTACCACACGACCGACGCTAGGAGCACTTCGATCAGTCGTCCAATGCATCAAACTCGCAGCGTTGATAGCCGTAGGCTATGTAGATGCAGCTCCATCAGCTCCGGTACTTCGTCGCGGTGGCCGAAGTACGACATTTCACCCAAGCCGCCGACCTGGTGGGCATCACTCAGCCTTCTCTCAGTAAGCAAATTCACGCTCTGGAGGCCGACCTCGGGGCACCGCTGTTCGAGCGGGTAAGGGGCAACATCGCGCTCACCGCGGCGGGTGAGGTGCTGCTGCCGTTGGCCACCCGGATCCTCGCCGACGTGGAGACGGCGACCCGGGAGGTCCAGGAGTTGGTCGGGCTGCGCCGGGGCCGGGTCCGGCTCGGGGCCACCCCCAGTCTGGCCACCTCGCTCGCCCCGCCGGTGCTGCGCCGCTTCCGCGACGCGCACCCCACCGTCGACCTGCGGGTCGAGGAGGGCGGCTCCCAGGACCTGGTGCGGGACCTGCTCCGCGGCGACCTCGACCTGGCCCTGATCATCATGCCGGGCCAGGGGGCCGACCCGGGGCTGCGCGTCGACCCGATCCTGCGGGAGAGCCTGGTGGTGGCCTCGGTGGGGGAGGTGGCGACCGCGTCGACGACCGGGGAGCTGCGCATCACCGACCTGCGGGGCCAGCCGATGGTGATGTTCCGGGAGGGGTACGACCTGCGCGACGCGACCATCCAGGCATGTCGGGAGTCGGGCTTCGAGCCCACCTTCGCGGTGGACGGTGGCGAGATGGACGCGGTGCTCAGCTTCGTCGAGGCCGGGCTCGGCATCGCGCTCGTGCCGGGCATCGTGCTGGCTCGCCGGCCGGGCGTGCGGATCACCCCCCTCGCCCCACCCGGCGTGCGGCGGACCATCGCGGTGGCCCGCCGCCGTGACGTCGTGCCCACCCACGCCGGTCGGGAGCTCCGACGGATCCTGCTCGACTACGTCCAGTCGGCCATCGACAGCGACGAGCTTCCGCCCGGGGTCGAGCCTCGTTGAAGGTGCGTGTCGGGGTCCGCTACCCGCACGATCGCCCGGTGTCGGTCGGCCGACCGGTCCATATCGGCCGACCGACCAGTCTGCGTTGATCATCCCGTTCGTCCTTGCTGGGTTAAATCGCCCTTAAGCTCGCAGTATCCGGCTCAATGTCCTCTCAGGTCACTTAAGGTGGAGCCTTGCACAGGGCAAAATACTCATTCATCTCGTAACAGCTCACCGGCGGGCATTTCGCCGGCAGGGAGGCTAGACATGAGGATCCTGGTTACCGGCGGCGCTGGCTTCATCGGGTCGCATTTCGCGCGGAGTCTGCTCGGCGGGCGTTACGCCGGGTTCGAGCACTGCGACGTGACGGTGCTCGACAAGCTGACCTATGCCAGTGATCGGGCCAACTTGCCGGCCGCGCATCCCCGCCTGACGTTCGTCCGCGGGGATATCTGCGACCGGCAGATGCTCGCCGATCTGGTGCCGGGGCACGACGCGGTGGTGCACTTCGCCGCCGAGTCCCACGTCGACCGGTCCATCGATGACCCGGCGCCGTTCTTTGAGACCAACGTGATGGGCTCGCATCACCTGCTGGCGGCGTGCGCCCGCGCTGGTGTCGGCCGGGTCGTGCACGTGTCCACCGACGAGGTGTACGGCTCGATCAGTGAGGGTTCCTGGAACGAGAGCTGTGTACTGGAGCCGAACTCCCCCTACGCGGCCTCGAAGGCGGCCAGCGACCACGTGGTCCGCTCCTACTGGCGCACGTACGACGTGGACGTCTCAATCACTCGTTGCGCCAACAACTACGGGCCGTACCAGCACGTGGAGAAGGTCATCCCCCGCTTCGTCACGAGCCTGCTCAACGGCCAGGACATCACCCTGCACGGCGACGGCAGCGCGGTCCGCGAGTGGCTGCACGTCGACGACCACTGCCGGGCGATCGCGCTGGTGCTGGCCAAGGGCCGTGCCGGCGAGGTCTACAACATCGGCGGCGACATCGAGCTCACCAACCGCGCGCTGACCGAGCGGATCCTCCTGCTGGGTGGGGCCGGTTGGGATCGGGTCCGGCACGTGCCAGACCGTAAGGTGCAGGACCAGCGTTACGCGCTGGACTACCGCAAGATCTCCGAGGAGCTCGGCTTCGAGCCGCAGATCCGGTTCGAGGACGGGCTGACCGAGGTCTTCCACTGGTACCGGGAGAACCGGGCCTGGTGGGCGCCCACCCCCGCTGAGCCCCGCGGTTCGACGTTGAGCACCTCGGTCCGCAGCGTCCCGGCCGCCCGCGCGCTCTCCGTCCAGGCACGCTGACCCGCCTTGGCTTCGGCCGCTGACCCTGCCCGCCTGGGTCAGCGGCCCTCGGCGTCGTCCATCGCCCGGTAGATCCGCTGCTCGGAGACGGGGTACGGGGTGCCCAACGCCTGGGCGAAGACGTTCACCCGCAGCTCCTCGATCATCCAGCGGATCTGCCGGACGGCCGTCTCCTGACGCCGGGCCGGCGGCAGGTTGGCGAGCAGGTCGGCGTACTCCTTCTGCACCACCGCGATCCGGTCCTGCTGCTGGCGGTCCCGCTGGGGGTTGCCGCCGAGGCGGTCCAGTCGACGTTCGATGGCGGTGAGGTAGCGCAGCAGGTCGGGCAGGCGCGCGTACCCGGTCTCGGTGATGAAACCGGCGTGCACCAGCCCGGCGAGCTGGTTGCGGATGTCGGCCAGAGCCGCCACCACGGCGAGGTTGCGGGTCGCGCCGAGCCGCTGCTCGACGGCGTACGCCGCGGCGAGGACCCTGCGGACCCGATCCATCACCTCGACGACGGTGTCGATCAGGTCGGCGCGAACCTTCTCCCGTAGGGCCGCGAAACCGTCGGCGTCCCATGCCGGCCCGCCGGCCGTGCCCACCAACCGGTCGATGGCCGCGCCGGCCGCGTCCTCGATCAGATCCTGGACGCCGCCGTGCGGGTTGCGGCTCAGCGCCAGCTTCGCCTCGTTGCTCAGCCGCCCCTGCAGGAACCGCGCCGGGGAGGGCACGGTGAGCCGGAGCAGCCGGCGGGTGCCCGCCCAGTGCGCCGCCTCCGCCTCGGCGGGGGAGTCGAACACCCGCACCCCGACCGTGGCGCCCTCGTCCACGAGCGCCGGGTACGCGGTGACCGCGTACCCGGCACGGACCTGCTCGATGGTCCGCGGCAGCGTGCCGATGCTCCACTCGCGCAGCCCGGTGCGGGCCACCTCCGGCGCGGCGGCCGCCACCACCTGGCGTACCTCCTGGCGGAGCTGGCGTTGCAGGGCCGGCAGGTCCTTGCCCTCGGCAACCGGCTTCTCGTCGTCGCCGAGGACCCGGAAGGTCACCCGCAGGTGCGCCGGGAGCTTGCCCGGCTCCCAGGCGTCGCGGGGCACGGTCACCCCGGTCATCCGGCGCAGCTGCCGGGTGAGGGCGTCCAGCAGCGACTCCTCGCCGGGCGTGATCGCCGCCAGGGCGGCGCGGGCGTAGTCCGGCACCGGGACGAAGTTGCGGCGGATCGCCTTGGGCAGCGAGCGGATCAGCGCGATCACCGTCTCCTCGCGCAGCCCCGGCACCTGCCAGTCGAAGCTCTCCGCCGGCACCTGGTTGAGCAGCGGCAGCGGGATGTCCACCGTGACGCCGTCGTCGGGCGTGCCCGGCTCGAACCGGTAGGTCAGCGGCAGGCTCACCCCGTCGGCCCGCCACTCGTCCGGGTAGTCGTCCTCGGCGACCCCCGCTCGACCATCGTTGACCAGCAGGTCGCGCGTGAAGGTGAGCAGGTCGGGTTGCTCGCGGCGGGTCGTCTTCCACCACGAGTCGAAGTGCCGGCCGGAGGACACGTCGGCCGGGATCCGCTGGTCGTAGAAGCCGAAGATGGTCTCGTCGTCGACCAGGATGTCCCGGCGTCGGGCCCGACTCTCCAGCTCCTCGATCTCGGCGAGCAGCCGTTTGTTGTCCGCCCAGAACTGGTGGTGGGTCTGCCAGTCGCCCTCGACGAGGGCATGCCTGATGAACAGCTCCCGGCTCAGCGTCGGGTCGATCCGCCCGAAGTTGACCTTGCGCGAGCTGGCCAGCGGGACGCCGTACAGGGTGACCTTCTCGTAGGCCATCACCGCGGCCTGCTTCTTCTCCCAGTGCGGTTCGCTGTAGCTGCGCTTGACCAGGTGCTGCGCGAGCGGCTCGACCCACTCCGGCTCGACCCGGCCGGCGATGCGGCCCCACAGCCGCGAGGTCTCCACCAGCTCGGCGGCCATCACCCAGCGCGGCGGCTTCTTGAACAACGCCGATCCGGGGAAGAGCGCGAACTTCGCGCCCCGCGCCCCCAGGTACTCGTGTTTCTGGGCGTCCTTGAGGCCGATGTGCGACAGCAGGCCGGGCAGCAGCGACTGGTGCACCTTCGGAGTGTCGATCTCCTCCGGCAGGTCCGCGCCGCCCCGGCGGTTGCCACCGCGGCCGGCGTCCGCGTCGTCGGTGGTGTCGCGCGCCGGCCGCCCACCACGCCGGTCGCCGTCGGACGGGGTACGCAGCACCTGCCGCAGTTGGCTGACGATGTCCTGCCACTCGCGGATCCGCAGGTAGTTCAGGTACTCCGCCTTGCACATCCGGCGGAACGCGCTGGAGGAGAGCTCGCGCTGCTGCTCGCGCAGGTAGCGCCACAGGTTGAGGTACGCGACGAAGTCCGACTCCTTGTCGGCGAACCGGGCGTGCGCCTGGTCGGCCTGGGCCTGCTTCTCCGCCGGCCGCTCCCGAGGGTCCTGGATGGAGAGCGCCGCGGCGATCACCAGCACCTCGGTGGCGCAACCGTTGCGTTCGCCCTCGACCACCATGCGGGCCAGGCGCGGATCGACCGGCAGTTGGGCCAGCCGCCGGCCGAGCGCCGTGAGCCGCTTCGCCGGGTCGGCCTCGGTCGGGTCCAACGCGCCCAGCTCGTGCAGCAGGTTGACGCCGTCGGTGATGTTGCGCTTGTCCGGTGGGTCGATGAACGGGAACGCGGCGAGGTCGCCGAGCCCGATCGCGGTCATCTGGAGGATGACCGACGCCAGGTTGGTGCGCAGGATCTCCGGGTCGGTGAACTCGGGCCGGGACGCGAAGTCCTGCTCGTCGTAGAGGCGGATGCAGATGCCGTCCGAGGTGCGGCCACACCGGCCCTTGCGCTGGTTGGCCGACGCCTGCGAGATGGGCTCGATCGGCAGCCGCTGCACCTTGAGCCGGCTGGAGTAGCGGGAGATCCGGGCGGTGCCCGGGTCCACCACGTACTTGATGCCGGGCACGGTCAGCGAGGTCTCCGCGACGTTGGTGGCGAGCACCACCCGGCGCGACGAGTGCGCGGCGAAGACGCGGTGCTGTTCGGCGGAGGACAGCCGGGCGTACAGCGGCAGGATCTCGGTGCCGAGCAGCGACCGCTTCTTCTGCACCAGCTTGCCCAGCGCGTCGGCGGTGTCCCGGATCTCCCGCTCGCCGCTGAGGAAGACCAGGATGTCGCCGGGGCCCTCGGCGGCCAACTCCTCGACGGCGTCGCCGATCGCCTGGATCTGGTCGCGGACGTTCTCCTCGTCGCCGTCGCCGTCCTCCTCGCCCTCGGCGACCTCCAGCAACGGCCGGTAGCGCACCTCCACCGGGTAGGTGCGTCCGGAGACCTCGACCACCGGCGCCGGCACCCCGTCCGGCTCGTCGGCGGTGGGCGGCCCGGCGAAGTGCCGGGCGAAGCGGTCGGTCTCGATGGTCGCCGAGGTGATGATCACCTTGAGGTCGGGCCGCCGGGGCAGCAGCTCCCGCAGGTACCCGAGGATGAAGTCGATGTTGAGGCTGCGCTCGTGCGCCTCGTCGATGATCAACGTGTCGTACTGGCGCAGCATCCGGTCGGTCTGCAGCTCGGCCAGCAGGATGCCGTCGGTCATCAGCTTCACCAGGCTGCGTTCGCTGACCTGGTCGGTGAAGCGCACCTTGTAGCCGACCACGTCGCCCAGCTCGGTGCCCAGCTCGTCGGCGATCCGGTCGGCGACCGTGCGGGCGGCCAACCGCCGGGGCTGGGTGTGCCCGATCAGGCCGTGCACGCCGCGCCCCAGCTCCAGGCAGATCTTGGGGATCTGGGTGGTCTTGCCGGAGCCGGTCTCGCCCGCCACGATCACCACCTGGTGGTCGCGGATGGCCGTGGCGATGTCGTCCTTGCGCTCACTGACCGGCAGACCCGCCGGGTACGTGATCACGGGCACTGCCGCCTGGCGGGCGGCGAGCCGCTGCTCGGCCCGGACCAGGTCGGCGGTGATCTCGGTCAGCGCCGCCTCCCGACGCTGCGGGTCGCGCAGCTTGCGGGCACCGTCGAGGCGCCGCTGGAGCCGGCGCTGGTCGCGGAACATCAGAGGTGTGAGGCGGCGGTGCAGCTCGCGAACCGAATCGGACGCGACGGAGGCGGTTGGATTCTGCATGTCGTGCCCAAGGATAGGCAGCCCGGCGGCACACCGCCCCTGGGTTATCGCGCCACCGCTCTCCCGGCGGAACGCGGCGGTCTAGAGTTGGCGGCCGACGTCGAGCGCTGGGGGGCCGGAATGGAGCTGCGGGACACCGACCGGGCGCTGGTGCAGGCCGCCACGGCGGTCGCGAAGCTGCGGTGCCGCAGCGAGAACCACAGCGTGGCAGCCGCCGCCCGGACCACCGACGGGCGGGTCTTCACCGGGGTGAACGTCTACCACTTCACCGGCGGCCCGTGCGCCGAGATCGTCGCAGTCGGCGCCGCCGCCACCCAGGGCGTGACCGCACTGGAGACCATCGTCGCGGTGGGGGACCGGGGACGGGGCGTCATTCCGCCGTGTGGACGGTGCCGGCAGGTGCTGCGCGACTACTTCCCGGCCCTGCGGGTGATCGTCGGTCCGGCGGACGCCCAGCGGGTGGTCGAGATCTCCGAGCTGCTGCCGGAGACGTACGTCTGGGCCGACCAGCAGGTCGACCCGACGCCGGCCGGTGGCGGGGTGCCCGTGGCCCGGACCGGCACCACCGGCTGAACCCGACGCCGCCGGTTCAGTCGCCGGCCGCCGCCTCCAGCATCGACCGGGGCATCGGGACGCTCTCGAAGCGCACGTTGCCCTCCGGCACCATCCAGCTCATCACCCGCACGACCAGCTGCCCGGCGCGCACCGCCGGATCGTTGTGATACAGCTCACGGGCCTCGTCCGGGGCGATGGACAGCACCGCGAAGCCCCGCAACTGCTCGTCGTCGGGGTGCAGGAACGGCCCGGCCGCGAGCACCAGCCCCTGCTGCACGAGGCCCGCCTGGTGGGCCAGGTGGGCGTCCTGCAAGCGGTCGATCGCGTCCTGCGGCAGCTCCGGGACGTCCGCCGGCCGGACCAGGAGGACGACCGTGTGCTGGTCGAATCGCATGCCCACACCCTATGACGCGAATGTCCCTCTTCCGGGTGTCATCGGCCATCTGTCCGTCCTGTGAGCATCCGCGAATCTCATTCTCATCTTGAGGTTCGAGGCGATTGGGGGAGGTGCGACATGGTCACCAGACGTCGGCTGCTCGCGGCAGGTGCCACCGGCGGCGCGGCGGCGCTGATCCCGGCGGGCTGGGCCGCATCGGGCCGGGCGTTCGCCGCGGCCGCGCCGCTGGACCCCCGTGACATCCCGAAGTACGTCACGGCGCTGCGGATCCCCCCGGCCATGCCCACGGTGGCCACCGATTCCGAACGCGACACGTACGAGATCGCGGTACGACAGTTCCGCCAGCAGATCCTGCCGCCATCGTGGCCGCGCACCACCGTGTGGGGGTACGGCTCCACCGCCCACCCCGGCAGCTTCGGCTACCCGGCGCCGACCATCATGGCCCGGGTGGGTCGGCCGGTCCGGGTGACCTGGGTCAACCAACTCGTCGACGACCGCGGCGACTACCTACCGCACCTGCTGCCGGTGGATCCCACCCTGCACTGGGCCAACCCGGCCGGTGGCATCGCGCATCGCGACCACCACGGGCAGTGGGACGGCAGCCCGCGGGGATATCGCGGGCCGGTGCCCCAGGTGGTGCATCTGCACGGCGCGCACAGCACCCAGGAGAGCGACGGGCACGCCGAGGCGTGGTACCTGCCGGCGGCCCGGGACCTTCCGCCCGACTTCGCCGTGTCCGGCAGCGCGTACCGCGAGTTCCGGTCCCGCTTCGCCGAGCGGTCCGGCCTGCGCTGGGCACCGGGTTCGGCCACCTTCGAGTACGCGAACGACCAGCGGCCCTGCACCCTCTGGTACCACGACCACACGCTCGGGCTCACCCGGGAGAACGTCTACGCCGGGCCCGCCGGGTTCTACCTGCTCGGCGGCGGGGACGAGCTGCCGGAGGGGACGCTGCCCGGCCCGGCTCCGGCCCGCGATGATTCGCCGAACACCGCACACCGCGACATTCCGCTCCTGATCCAGGACCGCAGCTTCACCGCCGACGGTGACCTGCACTACCCGGAGCGGTACTCCATCGGCGGCTCGTCACAGGGCGACGGGCCACCGGTGTGGGTGCCCGGGTTCTCCGCCTCCACCATGGTGGTCAACGGCCGCACCTGGCCCACGCTGACCGTGCGGCGCCGGCGCTACCGGTTCCGCCTGCTCAACGGTTGCAACAGCCGATTCCTGCTGCTCAGCGTCGCCGCGAACGCCACCGCCCGGCCGGCCCGGCCGGTGCTGCCGGTCTGGCAGATCGGCAGCGACGGCGGCTTCCTGCCGGAGCCGGTGCCGCACGAACAGGTGGCACTCGGCCCCGCCCAGCGGGTCGACGCGATCGTCGACTTCACCGACGTTCCGGCCGGCACCGAGCTGTACCTCGTCAACGAAGGGCCGGACGGGATGTACGGCGGCGGCCGGCCCGGGGTGGACTTCGCCCCGGCGGATCCGCGGACCACCGGGCAGGTGCTGCGCTTCGTGGTCACCGACGCCACCGGCGCGGACCCGAGCGTCCCCCCGGAGCACCTGCGGCTGCCGGCACACCCTCGGCTCGGCCCAGCCCAGCGGGTACGCCGGCTGTCGCTCAACGAGCGGAGCTCGGGCGGGTCGATGGTCATGCTGCTCGGCGTCCTCGACGAGCGTGGTCGGGGCCTGCCGCTGCGCTGGAGAGACCCGGTGACCGAGCAGCCCACCCTCGGCGACACCGAAATCTGGGAGGTGCGCAACTTCACCCGCCACGTGCACCCGGTCCACCTGCACCAGGTCCAGTTCGAACTGCTCGGCCGGGGGCACTCGGGCAGATCGCTGCCGGGCCCGGGGGATCGGGGGCGAATGGACACGGTGCTCGCGTACCCGTGGGAGGTGACCCGGATCAAGGCGCACTTCGACCTGCCGGGTCGCTACGCCTGGCACTGCCACCTCCTGGAGCACGAGGACAACGAGATGATGCGACCGCTGACCGTGCTGCCGCGCGGTGGGGCGGCGGCCGGTGACGGTGGCTCGTCGGGCGGGCAGCTGGGCCCCGGAACCGCATCGACAAACTCCGGTTAGGCCGCTTTCTGCAGCTCGGCTAAGGTTAGGCGAACCTAAGCCCGAACATGCAGGAGACTCGTGACCACCCTCGCCACCCGGCCGAACGCGGCCCGCAACCGGTCCGGCACCCGCACCGGCCGCCGGGTGGCCGTCACCGTCGGGGCCGCGCTGGTGCTGCTGCTCACCGTGTTGGCCAGCTTCGCGCTCGGCAGCCGACAACTCGGCGTCGACCAGGTCTGGCACGCGCTCGTCGCGCCGGACGGCGGCGACGCCAGCACCATCGTCCGTGAGTTGCGGATGCCACGGACCGCGCTCGGCCTCGCCGTCGGGCTCGCGCTCGCCGTCGCGGGGGTGCTGTTCCAGGCGCTCACCCGTAACCCCCTCGCCGAGCCGCGCATCCTGGGCATCAGCGCGGGCGCTTCGTTCGGGGTGGTGCTCGCGATCTCCGTCTTCGGCGTCGGCACCCTCGCCGGGTATGTCTGGTTCGGCATCGCCGGAGCCCTGATCGCCGGGCTGTTGGTCTTCGCCATCGCCACGAGCGCCCGCGAGGGCGCCAGCCCGGTCACCCTCGCGCTGGTCGGCGCGGCGCTCGACGCCAGCCTGGCCTCCGGGGTGTACGCGCTGCTCAGCATCGACGCCCGCACCTTCGAGGAGTACCGCTTCTGGGTGGTCGGCGGGCTGGCCGGCCGGGACCTGTCGGTCGCCGCGCAGGTGCTGCCCTTCGTCCTCGTCGGGTTGGTGCTGGCCGCCCTGGTGGCCCGTGGTCTGGACGCGCTGGCCCTCGGCGACGACGTGGCCCGTGGTCTCGGCCACCGGATCGGTCTGGTTCGCCTCGGCGGTGGCCTCGCCGCCGTGCTGCTGACCGGTGCCGCGGTGGCCGCCGCCGGACCGGTCGCGTTCGTCGGCCTGGCCGTGCCACACCTGGCGCGCGCCCTGGTCGGCGCGGACCACCGCTGGACCCTTGCCGTCTCCGCCCTGCTCGGGCCGGCGCTGCTGCTCGCCGCCGACATCGTGGGTCGGCTCGTCGCCCCACCCGGCGAGATTCCGGCCGGCATCGTCACCGCGTTGATCGGTGCGCCACTGCTGGCCGTGCTGGTCCGTCGCGCCCGGGTGGTGACCGCGTGACCACCACCCAACGTTCATCAGGCCCCGCTGACCCGCTCGGCCCCGCTGACCCGCTCGGCCCCGCCGGTGCGCCGGCCGTCGCGGCCGCCGGCTCGTCCGATCCCGGGCGGGCCGCGCTGCCCGGGCGGTCGCTGCTGCGGGTCGGCCCGGTCAGCCTGCTGATCCGCCGTCGCGCGGTACTGGTGGCCGCCGTGCTGACCGTGCTGCTCCTGCTGGCCGTCGTGCTCAGCCTCTCGCTGGGCACCCCGTACGTCGCACCGGCCGACGTGCTGCGTGCCCTCTCCGGCGCCGGCACCCCGTACGACCTGGTGGTTCTTGACCTTCGGCTGCCGCGGGTCGTGCTGGCCGCCGTGGCCGGCGCCGCCTTCGGCGTGGCCGGCACGCTGATCCAGAGCGTGGCCCGCAACCCGCTCGCCAGCCCGGACGTCATCGGCATCACCCAGGGTGCCGGCCTCGCCGCCACCGTGGCCCTGACCAGCGGAATGGCCGCCGTGCTGGTGGCGCCCACCGCGCTGGTGGGTGGGCTGCTCGCGGCGGTGCTGCTGTTCGCCCTCGGTGCCCGGCACGGGCTGGCGGCACAGCGGTTCGTGCTCGCCGGGGTGGCTGTCGCGTTCGGCTTCCGGGCGCTCACCGAGGTGGTCATGCTCACCGCCGACCCGATCGACGGGCTGCGTGCGCAGATCTGGCTGATCGGCACCCTGGCAGGCAAGGGCTGGACCGAGGCCGCCTGGATCGCCGGCACGCTGCTGGTGCTGCTGCCGGTGCTGGCCTGGGCCGGTTGGGCGCTGAACAGCACCGCACTGGACGACGACACAGCCCGGGGCGTCGGGCTGCGCCCGGTGGCCCGCCGGATCGGCCTCGCCGGCACCGGCGTGCTCGTCGCCGCGATGGTCACCGCCCAGGTCGGCGCCGTGGACTTCGTGGCGCTGGTCGCCCCGCAGGTGGCCCGCCGCCTGGTACGCGCCGAACGACCGCCGCTGGTCTGCGCGGCGCTGCTCGGCGCCCTGCTGCTGGTGCTGGCCGACCTGGCCGGCCGGCGGCTGTTCGCACCCACCCAACTGCCCGCCGGGGTGCTGACCGCCGCGATCGGTGGCCCGTACCTGATCTTCCTGCTGCTGCGCGGCCGGCGGCGGTCGTCGTGACGCCTCAAGGAGTCGTGTGATGCTCTCCACCCGCGACCTGGTCGCCGGCTACGACGACCGGACCGTGCTCGACGGGCTCGACCTCGACCTGCCCACCGACGCGTTCACCGTGATCGTCGGCCCCAACGCGTGCGGCAAGTCCACCCTGCTGCGCACGATGGCCCGGCTGCTCACCCCCCGCCGTGGCGCGGTGCTGCTGGACGGCACCGCCATCCGCGACCTGCCGACCCGGGAGGTCGCCCGCCGCCTCGGCGTCCTGCCACAGAGCCCGCTGGTGCCCGAGGGCGTCACCGTGGCGGACCTGGTCGGGCGTGGCAGGCAGCCCTACCAGCGGTGGTGGCGGCAGTGGTCGTCGGAGGACGGCGCGGCGGTGGACCAGGCGATGGCCCTCGCCGACGTGACCGACCTGGCCGACCGGCCGATGGACAGCCTCTCCGGCGGTCAGCGGCAACGGGTGTGGATCGCCATGACGCTCGCCCAGGACACCGACGCCCTGCTGCTGGACGAGCCGACCACCTTCCTCGACCTGGCCCACCAGGTGGAGGTGCTGGACCTCCTGCACCGGCTGCGCTCCGAGCGGGGCCGCACCGTGGTCGCCGTGCTGCACGACCTGAACCAGGCCGCCCGCTACGCCGACCACCTGGTCGCCATGCGGGCCGGCACCGTGGTCGCGGCCGGACCGCCCCGGGAGATCCTCACCGCCGACCTGGTCCGCGACGTCTTCGGGCTGGCCTGCGTGGTCGTGCCCTGCCCGGTGACCGGGGCACCGCTGGTGGTGCCCGCGTACACCGGCGGCAACTCAGCCAGCCCGGTCACCCCCGCCGACGAAGCGATCCCGCTTGCCGGCTCGTACCCCTCGAAAGGACTCTGATGCGTCGTCTCGTCGCCGCTCTCGCCGCGGCCGCCGCCCTCGGCGTCGGACTCACCGCCTGCGGTGAGAGCGACCCGGTCGCCGGCACCACCACCGGGGAGACCCGGGAGATCACCCACGCCATGGGCACCACCAAGGTCCCGGCGGAGCCCAAGCGGGTGGTCGTGCTCGACACCGACAAGATCGACACGGCGCTCTCGTTGGGCATCACGCCCGTCGGCGCCGCCACCGCCGGTGAGGCCAAGAGCTGGCCGACCTACTTCGGCGCGGACAAGCTCGCCGGCATCAAGGAGGTCGGGGTGCTCACCGAGCCCGACCTGGAGGCGATCAACGCGCTGAAGCCGGACCTCATCCTCGGCAGCAAGTTCCGCCAGGAGAAGTTCTACGACGAGCTGGCCGCCATCGCGCCGACCGTGTTCACCGACAAGGTGGGCATCACCTGGAAGGAGAACCTGCTCCTCGACGGCAAGGCGCTCGGCCGCGAGCAGCAGGCCAAGGACCTGCTCGGCGCGTACGAGAAGCGGGCCAAGGACTTCGGTGCCACGCTCGGTGACGCCGCCGCCCGCAAGGTGTCGATCGTGCGGTTCCTGCCCGGCAACATCCGGGTGTACGGCCCCGACTCCTTCTCCGGCATCGTCATCGGCGACACCGGCCTGGGCCGCCCCGAGCGGCAGTTGCTGGCCAACAAGGAGGACAAGCGCTTCGACCTGGTCAGCCCCGAGCGGATCAACGAGGTCGACGGTGACGTCATCTTCGTGACCGCGTACGGTGACAAGGCCGCTGCCGAGCAGACCAAGGTGGCCGGCGGAACGCTCTGGAAGGGCCTCAACGCCGTCAAGGCCGGCAAGGCGTACCCCGTCTCCGACGAGGTCTGGATGACCGGTATCGGTGTCGGCGCCGCCAACAAGATCCTCGACGACCTGGCCAAGTACCTCCCCGCCGCCTGACCAGCACCCGCGCACCCGCGCACCCGCGCACCCGCGCACCCGCGCACCCGCGCACCCGCGCACCCGCGCACCCGCGCACCCGCGCACCCGCGCACCCGCGCACACCGGTCATGATCGTGCTCGATCCATGAAGTAGTGGTCTCCCTGGACCGGGAGGCCACTACTTCCATGTTGGAGCACGATCACCGTCACCGAGGGGAGCGCGAACGGGCCCGCAAGGCGGCTCGGACCTCGGCGAGGAACCCGTCGAAGTCCTCCCGGAGGCGTTTGGCGGTCAGGTGGAGCACGATCCAGTCGCCGCCGAGCAGTCGGTTGAGGCGTTGCCGGTCCCGATGGAACTGCTCGGGGTCGTCGTGCCAGAGTCCGTCGTACTCCACCGCGACCTTGAACTGCGGCCAGGCGAGGTCCAGTCGGGCAACGAACCTTCCCAACTCGGCCACGACCCACTGCGTCTCCGGCCGGGGCAGGCCGGCGAGCACCAGCCGGACCCGGGTACGGGACTCCTGCGGCGACTCCGCGCCCGCGTCCGCCAGGTCGACCGCGCGCAGCAGTGACCGCCAGCCACGGCGACCGGCCCGGTTCAACGCGTACTCGCGCAGGGCGGACACGGTGGTCAGCCGGCGGGCCAGCATGGCGTCGATGATGACCACAGCCTCCACGATGTCGAGCCAACGGGCCACGTCCCAGCAGGTCCGCGCTGGGCTGGTCACCGTGATCCCGGCCCGGTCCAGCGTGTCTCCGGGGTCGATGTGCCCGTGGTGGACGCGAATGCCGGTGGTCGGGCCGATCCGAGAGCCGGCGGGCACCAGGACGTCGACTGGTTCGTTCACGCTTGTGCTCGGGCAGCCATACAGACCCGCTGCGGCCCGTCCGGCGATGGCCGCGCCCGGCGGCACCAGCCACCGTCTGACGGCGGCGCATCTGATGGCGTGCGTGACGGTGAGCTGGGCATCGGCATAGACGTCGCGGAAGAGCGGCCGCCATGCTGAACTGCGGAGGTCGTTGCGGGTGAGCAGCCCGCGCGACACCGCTTTGGAACCACGGAAGACCCGACCCCGCAACTGCGGCGGCCGACGAGGAGCTCTTGGCATGGTCTAAGGCTGGCCGAACGCGGTAACCGCCCGCTGCCCCTGTGGATAACCGCCGCCGTCACACCGCCCGCGGGACGAATTCTGTCGCCCATGATCGCGCTCGAACATGGATGTAGTGGCCTCCCTCGACGGGGAGACCACTACATCCTGGATCGAGCGCGATCATGGCGGGCAAGCGCGGGCGGGCAGCGCGGGCGGGCAAGCGCGGGCGGGCAGCGCGGTTGGGCAGGGTGCGGGTGCGGTGCGGGTGGGCATGGGCGTGGGGGTTGGGCGTGGGGGTGGGGGTGGGGGTGCGGGTGCGGGTGGGCGTGCGGGTGGGCGCGGGCGTAGGCGTAGGCGTGGGCGTGCGGGTGGGCGTGGGCGTGCGGGGGCGGGTGGGTTAGGCGGCGGTGGACCAGATGGCGCGGAAGGCGGCAGCTTCGCCGGCCAGCCAGCGTTCGATCTGCTCGGGCTTGACGTCGGTGGGCATGCGGTGGGCCTGGCCACGGCGGACATCCACCAGGACCGGCTCGGCGTGCGGGAGCACCGCGTCCATGTGTCGGGCCATCAGGTGCAGGGTGGCCAGCACCGACTCCTCGCTCGGTGGGGTCTCGTCGAAGTGCAGGCGGACCGCTTCGGCGCGGCCGTCGGCGTGGCGTACCCCGAAATGGGGATTGATCTTGACGGGCAGGTCGCCCAGCATGGCCAGGGCGTCGCGGGTCTGGGCGAGGTCGACGGCGGCCGGCTCGCCGAGGGAGTGCAGCCAGGCCGTGGCGCCGGGAACGAGCGCCTGGTAGAGCGGGCGCCAGCGTGGCTTGACCACGTCGACCACCCCGGTCAGGTGGGTGCCGCCGGTGTGGAAGGCGATGTCGGCCTTGAGCGCCTTGACGAACTGGCCGTGCGGGTTGAAGCCGGACCGGCTGGCTCGTTGCTTGCGCAGCCCGCCCACGAAGGTCGCCTTGGTGGGGCCGGTGCGGTCGACGTAGCGGGTGAAGCCGAGCAGCGTGGCGTAGGGGGTGAGGGGCGTGGCGGCGGGCGCGGTCACGGGCGTCCTCCTGGATCGTAATCCTGCAGGTCAGGAACTCGATTAGTACATACATTCTAATCGACGGGTCTGACATCGCCCAGCGAAAGAAGGGGTGCGGAAGACGCGACAAAGGGGGCCGTCCGGCGTGCGGACGACCCCCCTTTCGAGACGCTTGCTAGAGCTGGCCGACGTCGGTGATCCGGACGGCCGCGGCACCGATCTCGTCCGAGGCGGCCAGGTCGATCTCGGCGCTGATGCCCCAGTCGTGGTCACCGTCCGGGTCGTCGAAGATCTGCCGCACAGTCCACCGCTCCCGGCCCTGCTCGATCATGAGCAGCGCCGGACCGCGGGCGTCCGGCCCGACCCCGATCGAGTCGTACGCCTCGAAGTACGGCCCGAGGGCGTCGGCCCACGCGTCGTAGTCCCAGCCGTCGCCGGCGTCCAACTCGGCGAGCAGGTCCCAGCGGCGTAGCGCGGCCAGCTCGACACGGCGGAACAGCGCGTTGCGCACCAGCACCCGGAACGCCCGCGCGTTGCGCGTCACCGCCGGTGGCCGGTCGGTCAGGGCGGCGTGCGCCTGGGCCACCTCCGCCACGTCGGACGGGTTGCGCAGCCGCTCCCACTCGTCGATCAGGCTGGAGTCGACCTGGCGGACCAGCTCTCCCAGCCACTCGATGAGGTCGATCAGCTCCTCGGTCTTGGCGTCCTCTGGCACGGTCTGGCGCAGCGTCTTGTACGCGTCGGCCAGGTAGCGCAGGACCAGGCCCTCCGAGCGGGTCAGCCCGTAGAACTGCACGTACTCGGTGAAGGTCATGGCCCGCTCGTACATGTCGCGGACGACGGCCTTGGGGGAGAGCTGGTGGTCGGCCACCCAGGGGTGCCCCTGCCGGTACATCTCGTACGCGGCGTTCAGCAGCTCGTCGAGGGGCTTCGGGTGGGTCACATCCTCGAGCAGTTCGAGGCGCGCCTCGTACTCGATGCCCTCGGCCTTCATGGCGGCGACCGCCTCGCCGCGCGCCTTGAACTGCTGCGCGGAGAGGATCTGCCGTGGGTCGTCGAGAATCGACTCGATCACGCTCAGCACGTCGAGCGCGTACGACGGGGACTCGGCGTCGAGCAACTCGATGGTGGCCAGCGCGAGGGGGGAGAGCGGCTGGTTGAGGGCGAAGTCGAGCTGGAGGTCGACGGTGAGCCGGATCCGCCGGCCGGTCTCGTCCGGCTCGGGCAGTTCCTCGACGACCCCGCCGGCCCGCAGCGCCCGGTAGATGGCGATCGCCCGGCGGATGTGCCGGCGCTGCGCGGCGGGCTCCTCGTGGTTGTCGGTGAGCAGGTGCCGCATCGCGGCGAACGCGTCCCCGGGCCGGCCGATGACGTTGAGCAGCATCGAGTGGCTGACCTGGAAGCTGGAGGTCAGCGGCTCCGGCTCGGCGTCGACAAGTCGGTCGAAGGTGGGCTGACCCCAGCCGATCGAGCCCTCCGGGGGCTTCTTGCGGACCACCTTGCGCCGCTTCTTCGGGTCGTCACCGGCCTTCGCCAGGGCCTTCTCGTTGTCGATGACGTGCTCGGGGGCCTGCACCACGACCCGGCCGATGGTGTCGTAGCCGGCCCGCCCGGCCCGCCCGGCGATCTGGTGGAACTCGCGGTTCTTGAGCAGTCGGGTACGCACCCCGTCGTACTTGGACAGGCCGGTGAACAGCACGGTGCGGATCGGCACGTTGATGCCGACGCCGAGGGTGTCGGTGCCGCAGATGACCTTGAGTAGACCGGCCTGCGCGAGGGTCTCCACCAGGCGGCGGTACTTGGGCAGCATGCCGGCGTGGTGCACGCCGATGCCGTGCCGGACCAGCCGGGACAGCGTCTTGCCGAAGCCGGCGGTGAACCGGAAACCACCGATCGCCTCGGCGATCATGTCCTTCTCGGCGCGGGTGGCGACGTTCACGCTGGTCAGCGCCTGAGCGCGTTCCAGCGCGGCGGCCTGGGTGAAGTGCACCACGTACACCGGGGCCTGCTTGGTCTCCAGCAGCTCCTCAAGTGTCTCGTGCAGCGGCGTCATCGCGTACGAGAAGATGAGCGGGACCGGCCGCTCCGCCGAGCGCACGACGGCTGTCGGCCGCCCGGTGCGCCGGGTCAGGTCGTCGACGAAGCGGGTGGTGTCTCCCAGGGTGGCGGACATCAGGATGAACTGGGCCTGCGGCAGCTCGATGATCGGCACCTGCCACGCCCAACCCCGGTCGGGCTCGGCGTAGAAGTGGAACTCGTCCATGATCACCTGGCCGACGTCGGCCTTCGTGCCCTCGCGCAGCGCCAGGTTGGCCAGGATCTCCGCGGTGCAGCAGATGATCGGGGCGTCGGCGTTGACGCTGGCATCGCCGGTGAGCATCCCGACGTTCTC
The DNA here is from genome assembly GCF_036902955.1 of Micromonospora sp. CPCC 205558. Taxonomy (NCBI): domain Bacteria; kingdom Bacillati; phylum Actinomycetota; class Actinomycetes; order Micromonosporales; family Micromonosporaceae; genus Micromonospora; species Micromonospora sp. CPCC 205558. The sequence goes on along the minus strand of NZ_JBAKHR010000032.1, from coordinate 15,198 downwards.
GGCGCCGAAGACCTCGCAGAGGGCGAAGAACTTCTCCGACACCAACGCCTTGATCGGCGCGGTGTAGAAGGTCGTCCGGCTGTCGGCGAGGGCCGCGAAGTGCGCGGCGATCGCCACCAGGCTCTTACCCGAGCCGGTGGGCGTGTTCATGATCAGGTTGGCGCCGGAGACGATCTCGATGACCGCCTCTTCCTGATGGGGGTAGAGGTCGAGGCCGCGCTCCTTCGCCCAGCCGGCGAACGCGTCGAAGAGGGTGTCGGGGTCGGCGCTTGTCGGCAGCGCGGCGGTGAGCGTCATAGCCTGTCCATGGTGCCTGGATCATGCCCCGCTACGCCAACCCGGTCTGCGCCGGACCCCCGTCCGGGCGTCCCGAAAGCGCCGGCGCGTTCCGGTTGGGGCGTTTCGCCGGTCACCGTCGGCGGTACAACAGGTCGGCGACCGGCCGACCGGCCGTGATCGCCCGCCGCTCGAATTTTGTCACCGGGCGGTGCGCCGGACGCGGCGCGAACCCGCCGTACGCGTCCACCAGCCCCGGGTCCGCGTCCAGCGTCTCCCGCATCGCCTCGGCGTACTCGGCCCAGTCGGTAGCGCAGTGCAGCATGCCGCCGGGCCGCAGCCGGGACCGCAGCAGCGCCACGTGCGTCGGCTGGATGATCCGCCGCTTGTGGTGGCGGGTCTTCGGCCACGGGTCCGGAAAGAAGACGTGCACCGCGTCCAACGCGCCCTCGGGCAGACCGCTGACCAGGGACAACGCGTCGCCCTGCGCCACCCGCACGTTGCGCAGGCCGGCGCGCTGCACCAGGTTTAGCAGGTTGGCGATTCCCGGCGTGTGCACCTCGACCGCCAGATAATCTCGATCCGGGTCGGCGGCAGCCATCGCAGCGGTGCTGTCGCCCATGCCCGAGCCGATCTCCAGCACGACGGGTGCCCGACGACCGAACAGGTCGGCCAGGTCGACGGGCACGACAGGCCCGTCCGGCACATCCAGGCCGTACGCGGGCCAGAGCCGGCTCAGCGCGTCGGTCTGCCGCTCGCTCATCCGACCCCGTCGGGGGTGGAACGTGCGGATCGTCCGGCTCGCGGGCGGGACGGCGGGAGAATGGTCGGTGGCGGTCACAGCGACCCGAGCCTACGCGACGCCGCCGCCGGATCGGATGTGATGTGCGACCGGAAATGAGAGGATCCAACTGGTACGGCAGGCCGGGTGGTCCACTGCCCGACCCGGCCGCACGGCGTCGGAAGGGGGCATCGTGACAGTGACCCGCGGCGTCGTGACCCTGTCGCTGGTGGCCGTGTTCGCCAGCCCTTTGCTGGCCGCCGCGCCCGCCCTCGCGGCGCCCGAGCGCGCTGTCGCTCATGAACGCGTTGCCGACGCCGCTCCTGTCGTCTCCGAGCGCGCCCTCGCCGCTTCTGCGGTGTCCGAGCGCGCCCTCGCCGCTTCTGCGGTGTCCGAGCGCGTTGTTGCCGTCGCGGCCGCGCCGCAGCCCGGAGGGCCGCCCGGTGGCGCGCCTCAACCGTCGCCGCCGGTGGACATCTTCGTCGAGGTGAGCCCCAGCACGGTGCAGCCCGGTTATCTGGTCGGCATCCGGGCCAGTTGCCGGGACAACTCGGTGGGCGCCACGGTGGTCTCCGACGCCTTCGGGGCGGTCGGCGTGCAGCCGCAGCGCGGGGTGCTCACCGCCGCGCCGATGGTGCGCGAGCGCACCCGCCCCGGCAACTACCGGGTCAAGCTGGAGTGCCGCGACGGCGAGACCGCCTCGACCATGCTCCAGGTGGTCAAGAAGGTGCCGTCCCCCCAGCCCAGTCGTGGTCCGGCCACCGGTTTCGGCGGGAGCTCCGGCGGGATGACCGGCAAGCTGCTGCTGCCCGGTGGCGCCGCGCTGACCATCGCCGGGCTGGTCGTCGCCGTGATGGCGCTACGCCGTCCCCGAGCTGCCGCGCGTCGCTGAAGCCGCCATGGAGATCTTTCGTCCCACCCCACCGCCGCTGGACGACAGTCCGCTGGCCCCCGAGCGCCCGTCGGTGGCGGCGCGCCCGCCGACCGCCGTCGCACCACGGCGTAGTCGTCCGACCGGCCGCAGCCCCTGGTCCGTACCGTTGGCCGTGGTGCTGGTGCTGGCCGGGGTCTTCGCGACCGGGGCAGGGCTGGGCCGCTCGGTCGGCCCACTCGACTTCGCCCCGGCCGGCGGCGACCGGCCGGCCCGCAGCGAGTCCGTCGGGTTGTCGGCCAGTCGTCCGGTGCGCCTCAGCGTCCCGGCGATCAAGGTGGCCGCGCCGGTGGCACCCGTCGGGCAGGCGCGCGACGGCTCGATCGCCGTACCGCCGTTGGAGCGGCACAACGAGACCGGTTGGTACGACCGCGGGCCCACCCCCGGCGAGCCGGGCCCGGCGGTGATCGTCGGGCACGTGGACACGAAGACCGGCCCGTCGGTCTTCTACGACCTGGGCAAGCTGCACCCCGGGGACCTGATCGAGGTGGCCCGGGCGGACGAGTCGGTGGTGGTGTTCCGGGTCGACACCGTCGAGCACTTCCCGAAGGACCAGCTACCCGCCGAACGGATCTACGGCCACGACGGGCCACCCGGGCTGCGGTTGATCACCTGCGGCGGGCAGTTCATCGGGGGCCGCACCGGCTACGCCGACAACGTCATCGCCTTCGCCACCTTCCAGTCCTCCCGCAAGCAGTGACCGGGCCCGGTCAAGATCGTGCTCGAACCAGGATGTAGTGGCCTCGCGCCGCGAGGAGGGGACTACATCCAGGATCGAGCACGATCAAGGCGCCTGCCCGACGACGTACCAGGCCCGGGGGCTTCGTCCGTATCCGGGAGGCCGCGGGGGAGTGGGTCAGGGCTGGGGGACGTGGAGGGCGACCTCGAACTCCAGGAGGCTGGCGCCGGTGGAGACCGGGGGACGGGGCTTGTCGCCGGGAGCGGTGGCGTGCGCGGCACGCGAGGGGCCGGCGGCCCACGCCTGGAAGGCTTCTTCGCTCTCCCACTTCGTGTAGACGAAGTAGCGGGTCTCGCCGGCCACCGGGCGGAGCAGTTCGAAGCCGAGGAAACCGGGGGAGTTCTCCACCGCGCCGGCCCGTGCGGCGAACCGCTTCTCCAACTCCGCGCCGCCGCCGGGCGGGACCTCGATTGCGTTGATCTTCACGACTGCCATCTGCCCACCCTAGCCACTCAGAACGCCTCCACCGCCGGGACCAGGTCCGCGTCGACCACGATCGGCGCGTGGTCGGACGGGCCCTTGCCCTTGCGGGCCTCGCGGTCCACGTACGCGGAGCGGACCGCGCGGGCGAACGGCGCGGACGCGTACACCAAGTCGATTCTCATGCCCTTGTTCTGGTGGAACATGCCGGCCCGGTAGTCCCAGTAGGTGAAGGGGTGTGGGCCCTTCATCGGGGTCGGCACCACGTCGCTGAGGCCCAGGTCGCGCAGCGCCGCGAGGGCCGCCCGCTCGGCCGGGGTGACGTGGGTGGAGTGCGTGAAGACCGCCGGGTCCCAGACGTCGTCATCGGTCGGGGCGACGTTGAAGTCGCCGCAAACCGCCAGCGGCAACCCGCCGGCCAGCTCGGCGTCGAGCGCGTCACGCAGCGCCGCGAACCACGCCAACTTGTACGCGTAGTGCGGGTCGTCCGGCGTCCGGCCGTTGGGCACGTACACCGACCAGACCCGCACCCCGTCGCAGGTGGCGGAGATGGCCCGGGCCTCGGGCTCGGGAAAGCCGGGCTCGGCGGCGAACCCGACCCGGACGTCGCCCAGCCCGACCCGGGACAGGATGGCCACCCCGTTCCACCGGCCGTCGCTGTGGCTGGCCACGGTGTAGCCCAACTGGCCCACCTCGGTCACCGGGAACGCGCCGTCCGGGCACTTCGTCTCCTGCAGGCAGACGACGTCCGGCCCGGTGTCGGCCAGCCACTCCAGCAGCCGGGGTAGGCGGGCCTTCACCGAGTTCACGTTCCAGGTCGCCAGGCGCATGCCCTCAGCCTGCCGCATCCGCCGCCGCGACGCCGGGTCAGCTGCCCGGGGTGTCGCCGGGACGAGTCTGTTCGGCCAGGAACCGTTCCAGTTCCGCGCCGAGTTCGTCGGCCGTGGGTAGGGGGCCGGCGTCCGGGGCGAGCAGGCTCTTCTCGCCCCGACCCCGGGCGAACGCGTCGTACTGCTCCTCCAGGGCCTGGACCAGGGCCGCCGCGTCCTCGGTCTGCGCGACCTGCCGGTCGATCTCGACCCGGACCACCTCGGCGGCCGAGCGCAGCCCGTCGCCGGGCAGCAGCAGCCCGGTGCTGCGGGACACCGAGGTGAGCAGCACCTCGGCGGCTGCCGGGTACTCGGTCTGCGCCACGTAGTGCGGCACGTGGGCGGCGAAGCCCAGCGCGTCGCGGCCCTGCTCGCCGAGGCGGAACTCCAGCAGGTGACCGACGCTGCCGGGCACCTGGACGCGTTGCAGCCAGGGCTCGTAGCCGCCGATCAGCTCGGGGCGGGTGGCGTGCGCGGTGACCCCGGTCGGCCGGGTGTGCGGGACCGCCATCGGAATCGAGTTGAGCCCCACGGTGAGCCGGACGTCCAGCCGGGCGGCGAGCCCGGCGACGGCGGCCACGAAACGCTCCCACTGCAGGTCCGGCTCGGGGCCGGTGAGCAGCAGGAACGGGGTCTCGTCGTCGTCGTGCAGCAGGTGCAGCTCCAGCTTGGGCGCGTCGACGCTCTCCCAGTGGTCCTCGACGAAGGTCATCACCGGTCGTCGCGACCGGTAGTCGAAGAGCTGGTCGACGTCGAAGGTGGCGATCGGCCGACCCTCCAGCGAGGTGAGTAGCTGCTCACGCGCCAGTCGGCTGGCGTTTCCGGCGTCCACGAACCCGGTGAGGGCCTGGATCAGGACCGGCTGCCCGAGGTCGGGCAGATCGTCGGTGAGCTGGTAGAGCTCGTGTGGGTCGAGCACCGGTGCGGACCTCCCTGAAATGTGCCTGCGGGGCGCGCTCGCTGCGGAGGGCACCCGTTCGGGCAACGTACCCGCCATCCTGGTGCATTCCTGCGTCGGGCGATCCGTTGGCCGGGTGGTGGGCGTGACCGGACTAATCGTCTGTTTACCCCGCCAGGTCGAGCCTCCTGTCCGATCGGTGGAGGGCGGTTCGGCCCAAAGGTCGAGTTTGTCGATCGTGGCGGGCTCGGCGGCCCGATGTCCGGCCCTGTGTGGGGCCATGCCAGTCCGCGCGGGCCGCCCGCTTCATCCGGTACGCGAGGTACGTTCCCCGGGCGGGTCGACCCGCCCGGGTCGTCCACCACCACGGGTCCGATCTGTGTCGAGCGCCACGTGATCACCGTGCGTGATCGGAGTTTCGGTCTGCCTAGCCTCGGTTGATGCGTGACGACGGCACCCTCGACGACCCGTACGCCCCGAGCAGCCCCACCGCCGATACGGAGGACGGCACCTCAACCGAACGGACAACCGCCGCGAGCCGGCTCCGGGCGTACGCCCGGGACCTGACCGGTCGACGCCGGGCACAGATGGCGCTGGCCACCGGTGTGGTGTGCTGCCTCGGTCTGGCCGCCGTCGCCCAGGTTCGCGATGGGGGCGCCGACGCGGCGACCCGGGGTGGATCGCCCTCCAGCTCCGAGCTGGCGCAGCGCGCCGAGCAGCAGCGCGCCTCCCGTGCCCTCGACCGCACGGCCGCCCCGAGCGCGTCGGCCGCTGCCCCGTCCGCCACGGCGAGCCTCGCCGACCCGGACACCACGGCGCCGGCCCGCAAGGCCGCCCCGGCTCGCCCGACCAAGCCGGCCCCGGTTGCCGGCCTGGACAAGGACCAGATGGAGAACGCCGAGGCGATCGTCCGCACCGGCCGCAAGATGGGGGTGCCGCGCCGGGGTCTGGTGATCGCGGTGGCCACCGCCATGCAGGAGAGCAACCTCTACAACGTGGCCAGCGGGGTGCTGCCCGAGTCGCAGAACCATCCGCACCAGGGGGTCGGCTGGGACCACGACTCGGTCGGGCTGTTCCAGCAGCGTTCCAGTAGCGGCTGGGGACCGGTGGGCCGGTTGATGGACCCCGAGTTCGCCACCCGACAGTTCCTCGCCGCGCTGGAGCAGGTGCCTGGTTGGGAGCGGATGCGGCTCACCGACGCCGCGCAGGCGGTGCAGGTCTCCGCGTACCCCGAGTACTACCAGCAGCACGAGTGGCGGGCCACCCGGGTCGTCGACGCCATCCTGGCGGCGGGGCGGTAACCTACCGCCCACTATGGACGGTCAGGGGTTGAGGCTGTCGCATCCCGGGTACATGTCTTGCGGGTACGGGGTACAAACATGACTACGGGATTGTCGACAGGAGGACGTCATGTCACTCATGCAGCGGATAAGCACCTTCCTGAAATCGCCGAAGGGGCAGCAGTTGGTCGAGCGAGGCCGTCGGGAGCTGGCCAAGCCGGGCAACCAGCAGAAGCTGAAGGGGTTGGCGGCGAGGCTGTCCAACCGCCGCCGCTGACCGCTGCATCGGCCGCCCTGTCCACCGTTCCCACCCCTGGGGAGACCCGGTGACCGACATTCCGCCCGTCGGCGGTCAGCCCGCCGCCCCGACTCCGCAGCAGCCCGTCGACCTGCCTGCCGTGCCGGTGGACGCCCCCGAGGGCCCGCCGGCCCGACTCTGGGACCGGATGCGTGACGACCCGCAGTACGCGCCGGAGCACCTCGCCCTGGAGGCGGTGCGCCGCCTCGGGCCGGAAGCCGTGCAGTGGGCCGGCCGAGCCCGGGCCGAGCAGCCCGGGGTTTCCGCCGATGCCCTCGCCGACCAGGCGGCCCGCAAGTTCGTCAACCTGGCCCGGCTCTCCGGCGCGGTCTCCGGCGCGGCCGGGCTGCCCGGTGCCGTGATCGACGTGGGCGTGCTGGCCTGGACCCAGGCCCGGATGGTGCTGCACATCGCCGCCGCGTACGACGTCGACCCCCTGCACCACGATCGGGCCACCGACCTGCTGGTGCTCCAGCGGGTGCACAAGGTCGCCGAAAGCGCCCGGCTGGCGCTCGGCGTGGCCGCCGGTCGGGAACGCGCCGACGCGCTCTTCGGCCTGGGCGGTCAGCGTCCGCTCGGTCGGGTCATGCTCCAACTCGGCATCCGGCTGGCCCAGATGGCCGGCGTCCGGGCCGCGAAGCGGATGATTGCCAAGGTCGTCCCCGGTGCGGCCATCGTGCTCGGCACCTGGGCCAACTCCTCGGCGACAAAGGACCTCGCCCAACGTTCCCGGGCCCTCTACCGCTCCCGCGGCAACGCCGTGCCAGAGCCGCGGCAGCCCTGACTGCCTGCCCGGTCGTCAGTTGGCCAGACCGGAGGAGCGCCAGGTCACCTCGGCGATGCGGCCCTGGCCGGTGGCGTTGGGGTGGAACCAGTCCAGCGGGTTGAGCAGATCCAGGGTGAACCGGACCTTGTGCAGCGCGCCGCCGTCGTGCCGGCACCGTGACCCGTACGCCCGGCAGGCCGCCTTCAACTCGGCGTTGTACGCGTCGATCCGGTCCCGGACGGCGGCCCGGCGCGCCCGGTCGGCGGGCGCGGTCGAGGTCGCCTCGGCCAGCAGGGCCGGGCAGATGCCACCTCGCCGCCACGCACGGGTCGCCCGGTCGTTGTCGTGCCCCACCTCCCAGAGCCGGTACAGGTCGGGGATGCTCACCACCAGCACCCGGGCCTTCGGTCGGCCGGTCCGCAGGACCCGCAGCCCCCGGTCGACGTCGGCCCGGAACTGCGCCACCGGCGTCATCGCGTCGACCCCGCCCCGGCAGGCGTCGTTGGCGCCGATCAGCACGGTCACGTAGTCGGCGCGGTCGCGTACCGCCGCCTGCGCCTGACCGACGAGAGCGTCCGCGCGGGCGCCGGGACGGGCGTGGTTGTACCGCCGGTCGCGGATCGCCGTGTTCTGTTCCAGCAGCCGCCGGTAGTGGCTCTGCACCCGCAGCCCGTCCCCGGTCGACCAGGAGTTGCGCTCGCAGGAGGTGAGCACCAGGCAGGAGGCGAAGCCGGTGCTGATCGAGTCGCCGAGGGCGGCGATGCCACCGGGCCCACTCGACGGCGGGGCGCTCGTGGTGGGTCGGGGTGTCGCGGTGTTGCCGCCCTCGCAGGCGAGCGCGACCAGCGCTGCGAGACAGGCCAGGGCGGCAACCCAGCGTCGAGGCATGACGTCTCCCGTTCCCGCAGCACAGAGCGACAGCGCGGTAACTCTATGCGCAGGATGCGGTTGGCCGGGAAGTTGCTGTCGGGTATGCGGCAGAGTGCCGACGCGAGCGCCGTCGGGGTGCTATGCGTCCCGCCAGGGTGCCCGTTGGCCGTGCAGCCACCAGTGCAACGCCCGGGTGATCCGGGGCAGCACCAGATAGGTCATCAGCGGGGTCAGGCAGAGCGTCATCAGCAGCACCCGCGCAGCCAGCGGCACCGCGTCGAGGAAGTGGCTCGTCAGCAGGGTAGCGGTCAGACTCAGCGGGAAGAACGCCAGCCAGATGGTCACCGCCTGCTTCCAGCGGGGCGGCGACGCGGGCGGGACCGGCTCCACCGAGTGCTCCAACGGCGGGTCGAACCAACCCTCGATCCCGGTACGCCGCTCCACCCGGGTGTGTTCGACGATGCCCTGCGCCGAGCTGAGCCACCAGCGCCGCTGCGGTGACTCCTCCCACCGGCGCAGGGTCTCGGCGTCGGCGAAGCGGTAGAGCATGTGCCACTGCGGCGAACCCGGGCCGCTCTGCACCCAACCGGCGCCGAGGAAGCCGGGAAATGCCTCGGCCAGCGCGGTGCCGGCGCGCATCCAGGCCACCATCTCGCTGGCCCGGGCGGGGTCGACGCGGCGGGCGATGGAGACGGTCACCGGCACGGTGAGGGTCATTGACATGGGCCCATCCTCCGGTCGACGGGGCCGCGGCGCGAACGGATGTGCCGGAGCACACCGGCGCGGCCGGGTGGGCAAGCGCGCAGTACCGGTTAACCCGGCCGATCGGGGGTAGATCGGTGGGTATGACGAGATCGCAGCCCCGGCGCGCCCGTGGCACGGTCGGCCACGCGAACAGCGCGCTGAACCTCCGGCTCACCCTGGCCAGCTTCGGCCTGGTGATCATGGTGATCTTCGCGGTGCTGGCGTTCTGGGCCGGCATCGCCTGGCTCGGCGTACTCTGCGCGATCTTCGCCGCGGTCGCCGTGGTCGACCTGGTCGTGATCCAGCGCCGCCGCGCCGCCCGGCGCCGCGAGGAGCCGGGTGTACGACACTCGTTGTTCGAGTGACAGGAGGACGAGATGCCCCACATCGCCACCACCAACCCCGCCACCGGACAGGTGCTCAAGACCTATGAGGCGATGTCCACCGAGCAACTCGACGATGCCATCGAGCGCACCGACCTCGCGTTCCAGCAGTTGCGGGAGACGACCGTCGACCAGCGCGCCCGGTGGATGAACGCCGCCGCCGACCTGCTGGACGCCGAGCGCGACGAGATCGCCCGGATCATGACCACGGAGATGGGCAAGACGTACGTCGCGGCGCAGGCCGAGGTGACCAAGTGCGCCACGGCCGCCCGCTTCTACGCCGACCAGGCCCCCGCGTTCCTCGCCGACGAGCCGGCCGACGCCGCCGCCGTGAAGGCGACCCGGGCATTCATCCGCTACCAGCCGATCGGCGTGGTGCTCGCGGTGATGCCGTGGAACTTCCCGCTCTGGCAGGTGATGCGCTTCGCCGCCCCGGCGCTCATGGCCGGCAACACCGGCCTGCTCAAGCACGCCTCGAACGTGCCGCAGACCGCGCTGCTGCTGGAGGACGTGTTCCGGCGAGCCGGCTTCCCCGAGGGGGCCTTCACCACGGTGCTGGTCGGCTCGGACGCCGTGGACCGGATCCTCAGCGACCCCCGCGTCCGCGCTGCCACGCTCACCGGCAGTGAGCCGGCCGGCCGGTCCATTGCGCAGATCGCCGGGCGGGAGCTGAAGAAGACCGTCCTCGAACTCGGCGGCAGTGACCCCTTCGTGGTGATGCCCTCGGCCGACGTGGACCGGGCCGCCGAGGTTGCCACCACCGCACGCTGCCAGAACAACGGCCAGTCCTGCATCGCCGCGAAGCGGTTCATCGTGCACACCGACGTGTTCGACGCCTTCGCCGAGAAGTTCGCCGCCAACATGGCCGCGCTGCGCGTCGGCGACCCGATGGACCCGAACACCGACGTCGGGCCGCTGGCCAGCGAGCGTGGCCGCGACGAGGTGCACGCCCAGGTGCGCGACGCGGTGGACAACGGCGCGACCGTGCTCTGCGGTGGCGAGCCGCCCACCGGCGACGGCTGGTTCTACCCGCCGACCGTGGTCACCGACCTCACCCCGCAGATGCGGATGTGGTCCGAGGAGGTCTTCGGCCCGGTCGCCGGCCTGTTCCGGGTCTCGTCGTACTCCGAGGCCATCGAGGTCGCCAACGGCACCAGCTTCGGGCTCGGCTCGAACGCCTGGACCCGCGACCCGGCCGAGCAGGAGCGCTTCGCCACCGACCTGGACGCGGGCAACGTCTTCATCAACGGGATGACCACCTCCTACCCGGAGTTGCCGTTCGGCGGTGTGAAGAACTCCGGTTACGGGCGGGAATTGTCGGCGCTGGGCATGCGCGAGTTCTGCAACACCAAGACGGTCTGGGTGGGTGAGGGCGCCGCCTCGGCCGGCGCTGGCGCGCACGCCGAATAGTTCGGGGAGCGGGCACGCGTCAGCCGGCGCCGTCGTGGGTAGGAGGTGTGCCCATGACGTCGTTCGGGTTCCACGCCTCGCATGAGCAGATCGGTCCGCGCGCCCTGTTGGAGGCGGTGATGCACGCCGAGCGGGCCGGCTTCGACGCCGCCATGTGCTCCGACCACTTCTCCCCGTGGAGCGCCCGGCAGGGCGAGTCCGGCTTCGCCTGGTCCTGGCTGGGCTCGGCCCTGCAGGCCACCGGCATGCCGTTCGGCGTGGTCAACGCCCCCGGCCAGCGATACCACCCGGCGATCATCGCGCAGGCGATCGGCACCCTCGGCGCGATGTATCCGGGCCGGTTCTGGGCGGCCCTGGGCACCGGCGAGGCCAGCAACGAACACATCACCGGCGACCCGTGGCCGCGCAAGGACGTACGCGCCGCCCGGCTGCGCGAGTGCGTGGACGTGATCCGAGCCCTGCTGGCCGGCGAGGAGGTCAGCCACGACGGCCTGGTCCGGGTGGATCGCGCCCGGCTGTGGACCCGCCCCGAGCAGCCGCCCGCGCTGGTCGGCGCCGCCGTCAGCGTGGCCACCGCCCGCTGGTGCGCCGAATGGGCGGACGGGCTGATCACCGTGAACGCCCCGGTGGCGCACCTGCGCGAGATGATCGACGCGTACCGGGACGCGGGCGGGCGTGGGCCGCTGCACCTCCAGGTGCACGTCTCCTGGGCGCCGGAGCAGGCACAGGCCGAGGCGATCGCGTACGACCAGTGGCGCAGCAACGTCTTCGTCCCGCCGGTCTGCTGGGACCTGGAGACCGCCGAACACTTCGACGTGGTCTCCGCCGACGTTCCGGCGCAGCGGGTCGCCGAGGTGGTGAACGTCTCCTCCGACCTGGGCCGGCACGTCGGCTGGCTGGAGGAGTACGTGCAGCTCGGCTTCGACCAGATCGCCCTGCACCACGTCGGGCAGGAGCAGCGCGGCTTCATCGACGCGTTCGGCGCGGAGGTGCTGCCGAAGCTGCGCCCGGGCGGCTGATCGAGGCCGAATCGGCGTACCCCTAGGCTCGTACCCCATGGAAAGCCTCTTTCCGGTCGTCGTTTTCCTGGCGATCGCCACCCTGGGCGCCGCGTTGGCCCGCCGACTCGGCCTGCTCGCGCCGATCGTGCTGGTCATCCTCGGCCTGGCGCTCTCGTTCGTGCCGGGCTTCCCGCAGGTGCACCTTGAGCCTGAGTTGGTGCTGGTCGGCATCCTGCCGCCGCTGCTCTACGTGGCCGCGCTGGAAACCTCCGTGCCGGCGTTCAAGAACAACATCCGGCCGATCCTGCTGCTCGCGGTCGGCCTGGTGCTCTTCACCGCGTTCGTGGTCGGGGTGGTGCTGCACCTGCTGTTGCCGCAGGTGCCGTTCGCGATCTGCCTGGCCCTCGGCGCGGTGGTCGCCCCGCCGGACGCCGTGGCCGCCACGGCCGTCGCCCGCCGGGTCGGGCTGCCCCGCCGGGTCGTCACCATCCTGGAGGGCGAGAGCCTGGTCAACGACGCGACCGCGCTGGTGCTGCTGCGGGTGGCGACGATGGCCACCATCGGTTCGGCCGTCGGCACGACCGAGGTCGCCGTCGAGGTGCTGCGGGCCACCGGCGGCGGCATCCTGATCGGGGCGCTCGGGGCGCTGGTGTTCGGCTTCCTGCATCGGCGGATCACCGACCCGCTGCTGGACAACGCGCTGTCGCTGATCATCCCGTTCGCGGTGGTGTTCACCGCCGAACACCTGCACGCCTCCGGCGTGGTCGCGGTGGTCGTCACCGGTCTGGTGCTCGGGCACAAGCTGCCCCAGTTGCTGTCCGCGGCGTCCCGGTTGCAGATCGGCGCGTTCTGGAAGCTGGTCCGTTTCCTGCTGGAGGGCCTGGTCTTCCTGTTGGTCGGGCTCCAACTGCGGGAGGTGCTGCGCGATCTCGACGAGCCGATCGGCTCGCTCACCCTGATCACCTTCGCGGTGCTCGCCACCGTCTTCCTGACCCGGTTCATCTGGCTCTTCCCGGCCACCTACCTGGCCCGGCTGGTCCCCCAGGTCCGCCGCCGTGACCCCCGACCGTCACCGAAGTTCCCGATCATCATCGGGTGGGCCGGCATGCGAGGGGTGGTGACCCTGGCCGCCGCACTGGCCCTGCCACTGACCCTGGCCGACGACGAGCCGTACCCCAGGCCGTTGTTCATCTGGCTGGCCTTCGCCGTGATCGTTTTCACCCTGGTCGGCCAGGGCGCCACCCTGCCGCTGGTCGCCCGCCGGCTGAAGCTGCCGCAGGACGACCCGGTGCAGGACGCGCTCTCCGCGGCCGCGGTGCAGCAGCAGGCCAGCAAGGCCGCCCAGGACCGCCTCGAGGAGTTGGCCGACAGCGCCCCCGAGGCGGTGGTGGCCAGACTGCGTCGAGCGGTGGAGGACCGCACCAACATGGCGTGGGAACGGCTCGGCGGCGACGAGCGGGAGACCCCGTCGCAGGCGTACGGTCGGCTGCGACAGGAGATGATCGACGTCGAGCGGGACGTGTTCCGGGCTGCCCGGGACTCCGGTCGGATCCCTGAGGAGGTCCTGGTGCGGGCCTACCGTGACCTGGACCTGGAAGAGTCGTTGCTGCGAGAGGTTGAAAAGTGAGCTGTCAGCACCTGACCGAGGCCGGCGCTGCCGAGCCGCGCACCCCCGACCAGTGCGCGGACTGCGTCGCCACCGGCGACACCTACTGGGTGCACCTGCGCACCTGCCTGAGCTGCGGGCAGGTCGGCTGCTGTGACTCGTCACCGAACCAACACGCGAGCAAGCACTTCGCGTCCACCGGCCACCCGGTGATCCGCTCGGCGCAGCCCGGCGAAGCCTGGCGCTGGTGCTTCATCGACGAGGAGATCGGCTGACCGCTGGCCGGGAGCGCCTCGGCGCGGTTCGCCAGGGCCCGTCGGGTCAGCGGCGGCACGGCCAGCCCGGTGACCGCGAGTAGCCCGGCCAGCACCAACCAACCGATCGGCCCTCGGTCGAGGATCAGCCAGGTCAGCACCGCCGGCCCAGCCGCGCGAGCCAGCCCGGCGAGCAGGGTGTCGACCCCCTGGTACGCGCCGATCGCGTCCGGGGCGGCGAGGTCGTAGGCCAGCGCCGCCCCGGACGCGCTGTGCCACAGGTCGCCGAGGGTGTAGATCACCGTCGCGCCCAGCAGTAGGCCGACCGCGGCCACGGTGGGCACGACGGCGGTCGTGGCCCAGAGCAGCATCCCGGCCGCGAGCACCAGCCCGGCCCGGCGCATCGTCGTCGCCGCCGGCAACGCGTGCCGCGCACCGCTACTCAGTCGTACCGCGAGCAGCACGGTGAGCAGCGTGTTGACCAGCAGCACCGCGGAGATCGTCACCAGCGGCGCATCGGTGCGGGCCACCACCCACAGTGGCAGCACGACCGACAGCACCACCCCGTGCAGGGAGAGCACCGCCGAGGCCCCGGCGACCGCGAGGAACCAACAGTCGCGCAACGCCCGACCGGGTTTCGGCCGCAGTGGCCGCCGAGCCGGCGGAAACGACGGTAGTCGCATGATCAGGACCGCCGAGACCAGATAGGTCGCGACGTTGCCGACCACGAGCATCCGGTACGCCCACCCGGTGTCGACCGCCAACGCGAACGCGGCCAGCCCTGCGCCGAGCGCCACCCCGAGGTTGGCCACCGCGCGCAGGGTGGCGAAGGCGCGCACCCGGCCCTCCGGCCCGCCGACCGCGGCGACAAGCGCGGCGCGGACCGCCAGGTTGCCGGAGATGAGTGGCAACGCTGGCCTACCAGGATTCACAAAGGCGGACTGCCTGATCAGCAACTACAGTGGGGCCCCGATCTTCAACGTCAAGCTCCGTCTACTGCACAATGGATCAGTCCTCAGTGTCAAGGATGGGATATTCTCCGTGCTGACAGAAGAAACAGATTGGCACGCTGACCTGAGGAAACTCATTCCCGCGTCGACAAGCGAGCCAACGGCTGACTGGGTTGTCGAGATCCGGTTCACGGACTCCTCGGGACATTTGTGGTGCCGAGTAGGTATGGATCTCCCCGTCAGAATTCTTCCGGCCCAACCATCCGAGAGTCCGATCCGGTGGATTCTCCTCTTACTTGCTGGGGCGGCATCGGCCGTAGCAGGGATCGGCATCATTCAGTACATCCTGTAGTCAGCCCAAGCCGAGTCGTCGAATCAGCCACCTGGGGTGGCGGTTGATCGCGGGCGCGGCGCCGAACGTCGGGCATCGGGCGGTGGCCGGGTTGCAGCACGCCGGCCTTGGTCGACACGGGGATCCGGATCGACGCGGAAAGATCACGTTCGTCGGTGGTAGTGGTTGCGGCGGGGGAGTTGGTCCGGGTCGAGCCACGCGGGCGGCGTGAACTCGGGATGGCCGTCGCTGCCGAGTCGTACGGCCCAGTCGCTGTGGTGGATATGTCGGTGGTGGTGGCCGCAGAGCAGGACGGCGTTGTCGAGGTTGGTGGTGCCGCCGTCGGCCCAGTGCCGGATGTGGTGGCCGTCGCACCAGCGGGGCGGGCGGT
>NZ_JBAKHR010000031.1:0-81115 GCF_036902955.1 Micromonospora sp. CPCC 205558 | reverse complement strand
ACCCAGGGATCCTGACCTGTCGTCCTGACCAGACAGACACCGGGGTTACGAGACGTCCCTTAGTGAGAACCCGAGGTCGGCCCGTTCACTCTCGCCCCGCTCACATCGGACACAGCATCCCGAACCGTTCTCTCAATGCTGGAGATCCGGTTCTGACTGTCGTGTCTCTGATGCCGACCTGGTGGCGAAGCCGCTGCAGTCGGGGCAGGTCGACACCACCGGGTGGGCGCAGGCGAGTACGTGGTCAAGGAACTCCTGCGCGGCCTGCAATCGGCGGATCTGGCCGAGGACCCGGTCTCGCCGGTCCCGCACCAAGGCGGCGCGGCGCTGACCGTCGCCGCGATACAGGTCTCCGATTTCGGCCAGTGACATGCCGGCCCGCTGGCAGAGCCGGATCAGACGCGCCCGCGTGATCGTCTCGTCGTCGTAGATCCGGTGTCCGTTGGCGAGCCGGGCCGGTTCGAGCACCCCGACTTCCTCCCAATGCCGCAGCACATGCGTTGGGACGCCGACCAACGCTGCCGCGTCTCCGATTCGCCACGTCGTCACGCAGGCTCCTTAGGAATTGACTTCAGGTCGACCTGAACTTCTACGGTGCTCCCCCTGGCGCGTGGTGCGCCAGGGTAGGGGAGAAGCTCATGATCCACGGGGTACGTCAGGCTGCGGTGGCGGCCGGTGCGTTGGCTGCGGTGCCGTACCGCATGATTCGGCCGCGCCCGATCGACCGGCACTTCCTGGCCGGGCTGTCCGACGCCGGTATCCCGCGCGGGGATGTCGAGGTCGAGCTGATCGCATTGGACCAGACGGTGCGGACGGTGCCGACGCCACTGATCGCCGAGGCCGTCCGGAAACCGCGCCGGATCGGCAACGCCCTGACCACGTACGTGATCCGGCATCCGGAGGTCACCGTGCTGCTCGACCCGTCGGTCTGTGTCGACGTCAGCGACCGGGTGATCGGCGAGCTGCCGTGGACGTTGCGGCCGGCGGTGCGGCCGCGCTATCAGGTGTTGCCGACCACGACGGCGCTGGAACGGGCCGGCATCCCGGCCGACACGATCACCTTCGCGCTCCCCACCCATCTGCACTGGGACCACGTCTGCGGACTGCTCGACCTTCCCGGCCTGCCGGTGATGGTGCGCGAGCGGGAGCGGGACTGGATGATGTCCGGCGACGCTGCACCAGCAGGCGGCGTCCGCGCTGCCCTGCAGGGCCGCCAGGTGGACAGCTACGAGCTGGAGGGGCCGCCGGTGCTCACCTTCGAGCGCAGTCACGACCTGCTCGGCGACGGGTCAGTGATCATGGTCGAGTTGGCCGGGCATACGCCGGGAAGTGCCGGCGTCCTGCTCCGTACCGCCAGCGGGCCGGTGCTGGTCGCGGGTGACGCCGCCTGGCACGGGTTGCAGATCGAACACGTCCGGCAGAAGGCGCCGTACCCGGGGCGGCTCGTCGACGACGATCGCGACGGAGCCTTCCGTACGCTGCACCGGCTGCACGCCGTCCGGAACCAGGTCCGCATCATCCCGACCCACGACCCGAGCGCCTGATCCCTGGTCCGAATCAGCTGCCTCAGCGGTGTTGTGCACCGTTCGTCAGCGCCGTGAGAAAGGCGGACCATCCGGGACGGCTGAACTGAAGGCTTGGGCCAGCGGGGTCTTTGGAATCGCGTACCGCCACCTGGGAAAGGTTGGTGGCGACCTCGACGCAGTCGCCGCCGTTGTCGCCGCTGCGGGTGCTCTTGCGCCAGACGGCGCCGGTCAGGTCAGTCATGCCGCATCTCCCCAGCGATTTGCTTGATCATGTCAGTCGATTCTGCCTCGCCGAGGGCCAGCGCATCCAGCCCTCGCCAGACGCGCTCGTAGGCGGCCAACTCGTCGGGCTTGTCGAGGTACAAGGCACCGGTCAACGACTCGCTGTAGACCACGGACGGTTCCGGCGCGGTACGACCGCCCTTTGTCGCCGGGAAGTCGAGGATCACGAAGGATCCCGCAACCGCGCCAGGCTGCGGGCCTGCTGCCAGGGGCAGCACCCTGACGCTGACGTTCGGTAGCTCGGACAACTTGGCGAGGTGAGCGAGCTGCTCGGTCATGACGGGCGAGCCGCCAACACCACGCCGAAGCACCGCCTCAGATAGCACGCATTCAACCCTGGGAGCTGCCGGCAGGCGCCGAAAGAGCAATGCCTGCCGTTGAAGCCGGACCTGAACTGCCCGCTCGCGTTCGTCCTCGTTCAGCATCCCGCCAAGGCGATAGAGCGCGCGGGCGTACTCCTTGGTTTGAAGGATCCCAGGGATGAGCGACTCGTCATAACGACGGAGGTGCGCGGCGGCGGATTCCAGGCCGACGTACAGCTCGAACCAGTTCGGCACCGCATCGCCGTACGCGTGCCACCAGCCCTTCGACTTCGTCTCCACGGCCAGCCCGCGCATCGCCTCGGTCATCTCGGGCGACACCCCGTACAGCTCGCACATCGCCTTGACGTCGAGCACCCGGACGGAGCCCTGGCCGCATTCGAGGCGCCAGATCTTCTGCCGGCTGTATTCGAGGGCTTCGGCGGCGGCGTCGAGCGTCACCCCGGCCTCGTTGCGGAACTGCCGCAGCAGCCGGCCGAGTTGCCGGCGCGGGACAGTCGATCCAATGTCGTCGGGCATCCGCACACTCCCTGGTTCCAACACGCAACACTGCGTGACCTGCTCCTGCAACTCCTACGGGTTTCAGCAAAGAAAGTCAATGCACAACGGGGAAATCGCGGTATTGAACGTTGCGTTTCCGATGCGGACTGTCGCAGGCTGGTCACAGCACGGCGGCCGGCCGGTCCCCCCGAACGGCCGCCGTGCATCCCCGAAGATCCCTGCGCGGCGGGAAGGCAGGCAGACATGAACGCCAGAAACCAGCGACCGGAGCCGCCGCGCGGTGGCGCTGGCTACCGCTCCGCCGCGTACACCAGTCTGTTGCCGTGGCAGGTGCGTGAGCGTCGCTTCGCACCGGTCGGGCTCGGACGTCGCGGTCTGAACCCCGACGACGTGTACGCCTTCCTCGACCGGGTCGCCGTCGACATGGCCGCCGTCTACGCCGCTCTCGCCGAGAGCCGCCGCGAGACCGCCCGGATCAAGGCCGGGCTGCGTCGCTGGCAGACCGACCACGCCGGCACCCGCAACGAGCGGGACCAGGCCCGATGAGCCAGCGGTACGTCGTCCACCTGCCCGTCGTTGCCAACGACCTGCCTGCCGCGCAACGCCTGGCCCGGGTCATCGGCCGATGGATGCTGGTGCTGCCCATGGCGGACCCGGGGGAGACTACCGTTTCCGAGGAGGACCAGCAGTTCCTCCGTCACCGGGTCTTCTGTGACCTGCTGATGCCTGGCGGCCGGCGTTGTCTCCTGCGCGACGGCCACGATGGCGACTGCTTCCGCCGCCTGCGCCGGTGAGGGAGGCAAGCGAGCCGATCACCTTGGTCGAGGCGATCGAACGGCTGAGCAGTGGAAGGCAGGCTGGCCAGTTGAGCCCGGCGCTCATCATCACTGAGAACGGCCGGAGGACAGACAAGCCGCTGCGGCTGGTCGCCCCCTACGACCTTCCGCTGCTGACCGCCGCCCTCGCCATTGCGTGAGCACCCCCGTAAACCAAGCGGATGCGCGCCGCTGGTTCGGTAAGCAGGAGTCCGATCCAGCGGCGCCGCTAACTGAACCGACGAGGGTCAGCCCGCGAGGGAGCCCAGGCTGAAGCCGTCGAGCAGGTTGATCAGCTCGTCGTCGCGGGTCACCTCGTAGCCGCGTTGGCGCAGCTCGGCCACCAGTTCGCCCTCGCCAGCAACCGGAACCTCCAGGTAGTCGCCGTCGTGCACGGTGGCCCGGCGCTTGCCGTAGCGGTCCTGGAGGTCCTGTGGCAGCACCGTGAACGCCCGCACCGTGACCATGGGCGGCCAGGTTCCGTCCTCGACCGCACCCACCGCGGTGATGGTGAAGGGCTTGTCGTCGGCGTACCCGTCCTCCGGCTCGTGGTATTCCGGGCCCGCGGGGTTCCACAGGTGGGTCATCTGGACCTGCCGTGCCTCGCCCCAGGTTTGCGCGGCGGCGAGCGCCCGGATCTCCGCGGCCTCCTCGGTCGCGGTGCCGGCGTCGGCGAAGGCGAGGCAGTCGTGCGCCGTGGCGTGGCCGTAGACCAGGCGCTGGGTGTTCGGGTGTTGCGTCGTCATGGCGCACATCCTGCCTCAGACCTACGACTTCCAAGATCGTCTTACGGCCGGGGCCCTCTCCACCGGTCGGTTGACCGAGAGGCCGGCCCTTCCCGGTCTCCCCACCTGGAGAAACGCCCATGTCCGACAGCGTCTTCGCGCAGCGCACCGCCGACGACGACCAGCTCGAAGTTGGGCTGACCGAGCCGTGGACGCGTACGCTGGCCGGCCCCGTCGCGGCCCGGGGCGGACTGCTCCGGTACGGGTCGCCGTGACCAGCGGTCGGCTCCGCTACGACCAGGAGGGCCGCCTCGCCAGAGGCTGACGACAGCCAACACCTCGAACCGGCAACAAGAGCAGGGTGAGTACCGGGTTGGTCACGGCGGATGACGTCGATCCTCTGCTCGATCTGCGGCAGGTGCCGGCGTACTCAGTCGGCTCCGGTCGGGAATCGCTGGCGCCCGCTCGATCCGTCGTCAGGTCACGAGACGGTAGTCAGGAACGTGAGGGTGGCGTTCCTCGATGGGCTTGTCCATCGGTCGGACGGTGACGCCGTCTGGAATAGGCGCCCGACACACATGGATCCCCTCCCTGCAGGTGTCGCACCAGAACGAGACGTACCCGGCGTTGGCTGCGGGCTGAGCGGTGAAGACGATCCGTAGGGTCCGCCGCCCGCAGTTCGGGCAGGCGAGATCTGACGCCGCCGGCAGCGCACGGTAGACGACGTCGTACGCCGTCTGCCACTCATCAAAGGTTGCCATCGCGCCGCACTACCTGGTCGGCCCGCAGCGTGACCATGGCGAGGGTGCGGCCATCGGCGTCGGTGAACTCGACTTCGTAAATAGGCGGGGGGCCTTCGAAGACGTCAACGACGGTTCCCACTGCACCCGCAGACAGTTGTTCACTTGGCCGGGCCTCTCGGAGCTCGACCACGTCGTGCAGCGCCAACTGGTCATCCTTCCTCTTTCGGGAACTGGTGATCGGTCTCCGGCAGTTGTTGCTGGCAGCCGTCACGAGACCGTTGCGCCAGTGGCTGACGATCTCCTGCCGTACGGCGGCCGGTAAGTCGTCGATCCACAACGACCCGAGGTTGTTGTCGACGATCTCCTGCAGGCGATTGGTGGTCTGCCGGTCCGAGAGGCGGGAGATCAGGAACTCCAGCGTCCAGTCGAACAACCCTCCGGTCGCGATCCAGTCGACGCCAGGTTTCAGGACGATGAGACCAGCCATTACTTCCCCACAGTGAATACTCGTGGACCAGGCATCAGTCCAATAGGCGCCGCCTGTTGCGAGTTGAACCTTCGAACGTCTAGGTGACGCATGGGTTTGGTCCTGGTCCTGTGTGGCGTCAGTGGTAGCCGAGGATCCGTGTCCTGCCTCCTGCGCGACGGCCACGACGGCGGCTGCTCCCGCCGCCTGCGCCGCTGACGTTTAGCACGGTCTACTACGGTTGCGCAGCCCGTAGAGACCGGCGCCATTCGCTCAGCTTGCGAACAGCATTCTCGTCGGAAACTCACCGCTCGATCGCCAAGCCTTGACGATCTTTGACGCGATCGCACCCGCAGCTGAGTTGAAATCGCCATCTTCGACACGGGCGTCGAGGGTGTGCGGATCGATCGTGAGGATTCGATCAAACCTGTCATCCAACCCGAACTCGTACCGAACCTCGCCTGCGGCCGCCTCCACGCGCCGTGCGGTCACCATCATCCCCACGTTCTAGCCTCCAATACCCGAGTAGTCTTCGTAGGTCGGCCCGGGTATGAACGTCTCCCAATTGGACACCTGGTTGGCGGCAAGATGGGCTTCCCGGTATGCCGCCTGCGGGTGTGTCCGGTAGTACTGCAGTTCTGCCAACTCGTGCTCCAAGAGTGCGTAATCCTCGGGCAGTGGGCTACCTCGCCGTAAACGCAGCCACGCCTCAGCCATGGGCGGGCTCGGATCGTATCGTTGGTGGATGACTCCGCCCGCATAGTCATCCATTGGGTGGGCGTCGAAGAAGACGTGCCGGCGGATCTGCTCAATCTCCTCCTGAGAGAAACCTCGGGAACCGTCCAGGCGGGGCGCGTCTCCGACGTGGCCAGCTATGACGTCGGCATCGGCCTGCTGGCGGATCGCCTCGTACGCCTCCTCCGCCCAACGGTCCTGCCCTCCGTAGTCTGCAAGGTTACGAGGTCGAGTGGTGTGGCCTCCATGAACGCCGCGAGCCCCATCTGCTGTGTTCGCTGGACGCCCGCGCGGAGTGTCGCCAAGTCGGCCCAGGACTTGCTTGAGTTTCTCGATGAGGTCGCCGAGCCGGCGTACCTCCGGGATCAGCCGCCGCAGACTCGCCAGCAGCCCGCGTAGCAGCCGCGCGATCCGCGCCCCCCAAGACGCGACCAGGGTCGTCACCTGCTCCACGACCAGCGGCGCGGCCAGCCCGCCGGTGATGAGGAGTTCACCCGCGTATACGATGATGCGGGACACGCAGGTGGCGATGGCGTCGCGGACCAGGAGCCGGACGGCCGCTACCAGGCCGGCGGCGCCTTCGGTGATCGCGGCCAGGGTGTCGGCGCCCTGGGCGAGGCCGGTGATGGCCTGGTGTTGTTCGTTGGCCCAGGCCCGGTAGGCGGGGCCGGCGCTGCCTCCCCAGCCAACGACGTCGGTGCGGACGGCGCGAGCCAGTTCGGCGGCGTCGTCGCGCAGTGACCCGGCGACGTTGCGCCAGGTCTGGGCGTGTGCGGTGATCTGCGCGGGGTCGCCGGCGAGCCAGTTCAGCGCCTCGCTGAGCGGCTTGACGTGTTCGATGAGCCAGGCGATCCCGTACTGGAGCAGGGCGCCGACCGGGTCGGAGACCAGGGCGAGGGCGTCCAGGCCGGCGCTCACGACGCCGAGGCTGCCGTCGATCCAACTGCCGTTGCGGACGCCCTGCGCGATGAGGTCGATGTCCTCGCAGATCCACACTCCCGCCCAGGCGCTGGGCGGGGTGTCCGCTGCGGCGGCGACGAGTGGGTTCGACGTCACGGACGCTGCCGCACCCCGTCGGGCCGGTGCTGCCGCACCCCGTCGAGCAGGTTCTTGGCGTGGGCGTCGGAGCTGCGGTAGCGGTCGGCGCCGACCCGCAGCTTGCCGGCGGTGTCCCGTACCGACGTGGCGGCGGTGCCGATGCCGTCGACCAGGGCCTGCTGTAAGCCGTCGAGCAGCACCGGCATCATCGCGCAGAGCTGCCCGTAGGCGTCCGCGCCCAACCGGACGTGCCGGCCTGCCTGGTGGGCGGTGTCGAGGCTGCCGGCGCAGCGGTCGAGGCGCGCGGCATGGGCGGTCAGGTCGTCCGGGTCGACCTGGATGCCGTCACCGGCGGGCATCGTTCGACCCCTGGTCGGGGAGAAGCCGGCTGCGGTACGAGTCGATGATGGCCTGCGCGCTCGCGTCGTCGCCCAATGCCTCCGTGGTTGCGTCGCTGACCTTTCGGAGCAGGTCGGCGCGCGCGGCAGTGGTGGTCTCCAGGATCTGCCGCGCGGTGCGCGCTGCGGGCTGTTGCCGGATGCGCTCGTCGAGTTGCAGGTCGATCAGCAGGCCGGCCGAGTCGACGCTGACCTCGACCGTCCGGTCGGCGTTGCGGGCGGTGCCGGTCAGGTTCCGCGTCGTCGCCGATAGCGTTTTCGCTCGTTCCGCCCGCTCTGCGAGCGACGTTTCCCACTCGTCGAGCCGGCGCTCCGCCGCGTCGAGCGCAGCGTCATCCGCCCACATGCCGACCCTCCCCAGGGGAGCGCCGCCGGCGGCAACCAGCGACATCACCGGCACGCTACCAACCGGTGGCGCTGCGTGCATGCCCCTCAGGGTGGTCACAACGGGCCCGCCCGCTCCGCGCGATCTTGCACTTACTGTCGCGACAAAGGAGTCAGAATCCGGCATCTCGACGACCGAAACTGCAAGATCGGCGCGGTGGGGCGGGGCGGGGCGGGGCGTCCGTATCATCTCGGCATGACGCGGTTCAGTCGGCGGGCGGTGTTGCTGGCCACCGGCGGGCTGCTGGTGGGTTGTTCGCGGCGGCCCGAGGCGGACGAGGTTCACCTGCGGCTGGCGACCGGGCCGGCGGGGGCGGTCTACCGGCGGATCGGCGGTGCGTTGGCCGAGCACATCTCGGCGCGGGTGCCGGGTGCGACGGTGAGTACCGTGCCGAGCGGCGCGTCCACCGACAACATTCGAATGCTGCGGGCTGGTGCGGTGCACCTGGGGCTGACGAGCCTGGACGCGCTGATCACCAGCGACGGCAGCGCGCCCGCCGGCCTCTCGGCGATCTGCCGGCTCTACGACAGCCACCTGCATCTTGTGGTCATGGCCGGTTCGGCGATCGACGAGTTTCGCGACCTTGCGGGCAAGCGCGTGTCGCTCGGTGCGCACGACTCGGGCACCGAGTTCACCTCGCGGCGGGTGCTGCAGCTCGGCCCGGTGCGCGCCGTCGGCCGGAATCTCAGTCAGGCCGAGTCGGCGGCGGCCCTGCGCGACGGCACGATCGACGCGATGTTCTCGCTGACCGGCGTCCCGACCCCCGCCATCACCGAGTTGGCGCAGCGGCACCCGATCCGGATGATCCCGTTGGACGCGCAGGCCGGCGGGCTCTTCACGGCGTACCCGGGTCCGTACGCTCCGGCGACGATCCACGCGGCCGCCTACGCCGGCGTTCCGGCCACCCGCACCGTCGCGGTGCCGAACGTGCTGCTTGCGCGCGACGACCTGCCCGACGACCTGGTCTACGCCATCACCGACACGGTCTTCCGGCACACCGGGGCGATCACCTCCGCTGACCGCGACGATGCCGGGACCCTTCCGGAGGCGTGGCAGATCAACGTGCGGACCGGGATCTCCACTGCATCGGTCCCACTCCATCCGGGCGCGGCGGCCTGGTTCCGCGACCGCAAGCGCTGACGCCCGCGACCCGCCGTCAGACCGGCGTCGATGCGGAAGCGTCGGACGGTGAGGCCACCCGGGGAGCGACCGGCAACACCACCACCGCGGCGAGCCCGTGCCCGGACCCGTCCGGACGCGGCAGGCCCTCCTCCAGCCGCAGCTCACCCCCGGCCGCCCCGACCAGGTCGGCGCAGATGGCCAGGCCCAGGCCGGTCCCGGACACGTTCTGGTGCCGAGGCGACCGCCAGAACCGTCGCAACGCCTGGGCCCGCTCGGACCCGTCGATTCCCTGGCCGTCGTCGCGAACGGCGAGCGTGACGGTGCCCGCACCACCGGGTACGACCCGTGCGGTCACCTCCACGGCCTGCGCGTCGGACAGCCGCAACGCGTTGCTGATCAGCTCGTCGAGGATGCTGCCCAGGCCGCCCGGTGGTTCCAGCAACCACAACCCCGGGGGTACGTCGACCGCCAGCGTCTGCCCGGCCGTGGCCGTGAGCGCCCGCCACCGGTCCACTCGGGTCGCCAGCACCTCGTCGAGGTCCACCGGCGACGCCGTCCGCATGCTCGTTATCCGCGCGCTGGCCTGGAGCGAGCTCAGCAGCCGCTGCATCGCCTTCAATTCGTCGACGGCGACGTCGTACACCTGCTGCCCGTCGCCGTCGGGCCGCAGGTGGGGTGCGAGGCTCTCCACCGCGAGCCGGAGGCTGGTCAACGGGTTGCGTAACTGGTGCGACGCGTCGGAGACGAAGGCGCGCTGTCGCTGCGCGGCGTTCTCGACGGCGTCCATCATGGTGTTGAACGACTGCGCCAGCCGCCGCAGCTCGATGGGGCCGGCCTCGGCGTCGGCGCGGATGGTCAGGTCGCCCGCGGAGATCCGCGAGGTCGCGGCGTCCAGTTTCCGCACCGGCCGCAGCACCCACGCGGACACCGGCCAGGCGACGGCCGTCAGCGCGAGCAGCGGCAGCAGGCCGAGCCCGGCCAGCCGGGCCCAGCGGACGAGGATGAGCTCGCGCGTCTTGGCCAGGTCGGAGATCGTCACGACGGCGCCGACGACCTCACTGTCCCGGCCCACCGGCTCGGCCACGACGAGGGCGGCGTCGTCCCACGGCGCCCACTCCCCGGACGGTTCGGACCGCGCGCCGGCAAGCGCCGCGGTCACGATCCGGGGCAGTGCCGCCTCAACGCGCGCCGCTTCCTCGTACGCCTCGGCCGGCCCGAGCAGCACCGCGCCCGACGTGTCGATCAGCGCGACCGGGATGTCGTAGAGCTCGTGGTAGCGCGTCAACTCCTGCTGCAGCGCCTCGGTACGGCCGGTCGACAGGGCGGTCTCGGCCAGCGAGGCGAACCGGCCGACGTCGTTGAGCCGATTGACGTACGTCTCCTGCATCTCCCGTTCGGCCACGGTGACGCTGAGCGGCAGCCCGAGCGCCGCGACGAGCAGCACCGCGAGGGGGACCAGGACGACGAGCAGCCGGCGGTGCACGGCGGGTCAACCGATCAGCTCCGGCTGGTCGGCCAGCAGCCGATAGCCGACGCCGTGGACCGTCCGGATGACCACGTCCGGCCCCAGCTTGTGCCGTAGCGCCGCGATGTGGGTGTCCAGGGTGCGGCTGGACGACTCCCAGCTCGCGCCCCAGATCTGGTCGAGGATGACGTCACGGCTGACCACGTTGGGCGCCCGCCGGGCCAGCAGCAGAAGCAGCTCGAACTCCTTGCGGGTCAACGACACGAGGGTGCCGCCGACGGTGACCTCGTGGGTGCCGACGCCGATCCGTATCGGGCCGAGGACGAGCGGTTCGTCCGACTGACCGAGGGCGCGAGCGGCCCGGGTACGCCGCAGGACGGCGTCGATCCGGGCGAGCAACTCCGGGATGCCGAACGGTTTGACGATGTAGTCGTCGGCACCGGCGCGCAGGCCACGGACCCGCTCGTGCTCCTCGGATCGCGCGGTCACCGCGATCACGGCCGTCTGTGGGTGGTCCCGCAGCTTGCGGATCAGGTCGAGCCCGTCGCCGTCGGGAAGACCCAGATCGACGAGGACCACGTCGGACGGCGCCGCACGCCCGGCCGCCGCGGCGGTCGCGACGCGGTGGACCTCGAAGCCCGCCTGGGTCAGGACGGTCACCAGACCCCTCGCCACGCGGTCGTCATCCTCGATGACGGTTATCCGCATAGCAGCGGATTGTACGGCCCAGGTCGATGCTCGTGCCGCCCCGCTTCTTGGGATTTTTCTGACACCATCCCGGCCCCGACCAGCCGAGACTGGGTCCACCAACGCACCGAGGAATGTCCATGCGCTGATGGGAGGCCGTCGTATGCGAACGACCAGCAGGTACCGGGCCACCGCGCGAATGATCGCCGCGATCGGTGTCGTCTCGCTCGCCGCCGCCTGTTCCGGCAACGGGGGCGCCGCCGGTGGCGGCGACGCGGCGAGCTACCCGGACGACAACATCACGATCGTCGTGCCGTTCAGCGCCGGCGGCCCGACGGACACGGTCACCCGCATGATCGCCGAGCCGATGGCCGCGAAGCTCGGTGGCAAGATCGTCGTCCAGAACGTCGAGGGTGCCGGTGGCACGGTCGGCGCCGGTGAGGTGGCGCGGGCCAAGCCGGACGGCTACACCGTGCTCATGCACCACATCGGCATGTCGACCGCGCCCGCCCTGTACAAGAGCCTGGGCTACCGGCCTCTGGAGGACTTCGAGACGGTCGGGCTGGTGACCGAGGTGCCGATGACGATCGTCGCCCGCAAGGACTTCGCCCCCGCGACACTCCAGGACCTGGTGACGTACGTGAAGGCGAACGCGAACAAGGTCACGCTGGCCAACGCGGGCATCGGCGCGGCCTCGCACCTGTGCGGTCTGCTGTTCCAGACCACCACCGGTGTGAAACTCCAGGAAGTCCCGTACCAGGGCACCGGCCCCGCGCTGACCGACCTCGTCGGCGGCCAGGTCGACTTCATGTGCGACCAGACCACCAACACCAGCGGTCAGATCGCCGCGGGGAAGGTGAAGGCGTACGCGGTGACCACGCCCGAGCGGGTGAAGAGCCTGCCCGACCTGCCCACCACGGCCGAGGCGGGGCTGCCGCAGCTGAAGGTCAGCGTCTGGCACGGTCTCTACGTGCCGGCCGACACGCCCAAGGAGATCGTCCAGAAGCTGTCCGAGGCGCTGAAGGTGGCGCTGGCCGACCAGGCGGTCATTGACCAGATGGCCAAACTCGGCACCGCGCCGGTCCCGGCCCAGGACGCGACAGCGGAGGCACACCGGGCGAAGCTCGACGAGCAGCTCGGCACCTGGGCGAAGATCATCGCCGACTCCGGGGTCAAGGTCTCCTGAGATGGAGCGCCGTCGGTCGTTCCCGGACGTTCTCGCCGGGGGCGTCTTCGTCCTGATCGGTGGCGCATTCGTGGTGGGGGCGCTCGGCTACGAGTTGGGCACCCCGACGCGGATGGGCGCGGGCGCCTTCCCGCTGCTGGTCGGCGCGGCCGTTGTCGCGCTGGGCCTGGCGATCGCCGGCAAGGGGCTGATCGCCGGTGAGGTGATCTCGTTCGGGCCGATCCCGTGGCGGGCGGTCGCCGCCATCGTGCTCGCGGTCCTGTTCTTCGGGGTCACCATCCGGCGCCTCGGGTTCGTGCCGACGACGGCGGTGACCGCACTGCTCACCACGCTGGCCAGCGCCCGCGTACGACTGCTCACCGCGGTGGCCGTGGCCGCCGGTCTGACCGTGGCCAGCACGCTCATCTTCGTCGTCGGACTTCAGCTGCGGATCCCGCTGTGGGGCCCGTGGCTGGGGTTCTGACGCGCCATCCGGATTGAGGCATGGAACTCCTCGACAACCTCGCGTTGGGCTTCTCGACGGCCCTGCTGGTCCAGAACGTCCTCTACTGCTTCGTGGGAGTGCTGCTCGGGACGGCGGTCGGCGTGCTGCCCGGCATCGGGCCGACGGCGACGGTGGCGATGCTGCTGCCGATCACGTTCAGCTTCGAGCCGGTCACGGCGTTGATCATGCTGGCCGGGATCTACTACGGGGCACAGTACGGCGGGTCGACGACCGCCATCCTGATCAACCTGCCCGGTGAGTCGTCCGCGGCGGTCACCGCGCTGGACGGGCACGAGATGGCCCGCCAGGGCCGGGCCGGCCCGGCCCTGGCGGCCGCGGCGATCGGGTCTTTCGTCGCCGGTACGGCCGCCACCGTGGTGCTGGCCGCCGCGGCCCCGCCCCTGGCCAGTGTGGCGTTGAGGTTCGGCCCGGCCGACTACTTCTCGCTCGTGCTGTTCGGTCTGATCGTGTCGATCGCGCTGGCCCGGGGCGCGGCGCTCAAGGCACTGGCGATGATCGCGCTCGGCGTGCTGCTCGGCACAGTCGGCCAGGACCTCTACACCGGCACGCCGCGCTTCGTCTTCGAGCAGCGCGAGCTGTACGGCGGCATCGACTTCGTGTCGGTCGCCGTGGGCCTGTTCGGGGTGGCCGAGATCCTGCGCAACCTGGAGAACGAGCAGACCCGTACGGCGATCGTCAGCCGGGTGACCGACCTCTGGCCGACCCGCGAGGACCGGCGTCGCATCGTCGCCCCGATCCTGCGGGGCACCGGTCTCGGCGCCGCGCTCGGTGTGCTGCCCGGCGGCGGTCACGTGCTGGCCTCCTTCACCTCGTACGCCGTGGAGAAGCGGATCTCGAAGCGACCGCAGGAGTTCGGGCGGGGCGCGATCGAGGGTGTCGCCGGCCCCGAGTCGGCGAACAACGCCGCCGCGCAGACGTCGTTCATCCCGCTGCTCATCCTGGGTCTGCCCGCCCACCCGGTGATGGCGCTGATGATCGGTGCGTTCATCGTCCACGGCATCACCCCCGGACCGAACGTCATCAACGACGAGCCGGCGCTGTTCTGGGGCCTGATCGCGTCGATGTGGATCGGCAACGTGCTCCTGTTGCTGCTGAACCTGCCACTGATCGGCCTCTGGGTGCGCATGCTGCGCATCCCGTACCAGGTGCTCTTTCCGATGATCATCCTGTTCGCCGCGATCGGCACCTACTCACTGAGCTTCAACGCGTACGACGTCTACGCGATCGCGTTCTTCGGGATCCTGGGCTACATCCTGATCAAGTGCGGGTGTGAGCCGGCGCCCCTGCTGCTCGGCTTCGTCCTGGGCCCGCTGCTCGAGGAGAACCTGCGGCGCGCGCTCATCATCTCCCGCGGCGACCCGTCGGTCTTCCTGACCCGCCCGATCTCCGCGGCGCTCCTGGTCCTGGCCCTCGTCGCGCTCGTCGTCGCCATCCTCCCGACGATTCGCCAGCGCCGGGCGGTCGTCTTCGCCGGGGAGGAGTAGCAATCCGAACCGCGTGACGGTCAGGTCGGCGAAGATTGTCCGCGTGACGAGCGACAACATGCGCCGGGGCTGGACCAGCCGCACGGCCTGGGAGGGGCGGTTCAACGCTCCGCTGCGCGCGTTCCTGCGTACCGAGACCGGCGGCGCGCGGGTGGTGTTGATCGCCGCGGTGATCGCCCTCGGCTGGGCGAATCTGCATCTGTCGTCGTACGAGTCGGTCTGGAGCACCTCCCTCTCGTTCCAGCTCGGCGGCTGGAACGTGTCGCACGACCTGCGTACCTGGATCAACAGTGGCCTGATGACGCTCTTCTTCCTGGTCGCCGGGTTGGAGCTGCGCCGCGAGTTCGACATCGGCGAGTTGCGGGAGCGGCGTCGCCTGGCGTTGCCAGTCCTGGTCGGGGTCGGCGGCATGCTCGTGCCGATCGCGATCTATCTCGTGATCAACGCCGGGCAGACCACCATGGCGGGCTGGGGTGCGGTGATGGCCACCGACACGGCGCTCGCGCTCGGCGCGCTGGCCGTCTTCGGGCCGCGCTTCTCGGAACGGCTGCGGGGTTTCCTGCTGACCGTCGCCGTCGTCGACGATGTGGTGGCGATCGCGGTGCTGGCCATCGCGTACCCGCACCATCCCTCGCTGACGGCGCTGGTCGTCGCGGCGGCGATCTTCGGCGTGGTGCTGCTCGTCCGGGCCTGGGGTGTGCGGTTCGGGCCGGTCTACGGGCTGTTGGGGGTGGCGGCCTGGCTCGCCGTCTCGATGTCCGGTGTCGATCCGGTCGCGGTGGGCCTGGTGATGGGGTTGCTGACCTACGCGTACGCCCCCGGCCGCAGCGACCTGCAGCGGGCCAGCGACCAGTTCCGGCTCTTCCGGGAACAGCCCACCCCGCAACTGGCGCGGACGGCCCGGGCCGGGCTCACCTCGGCGCTGTCGCCGAACGAGCGGCTCCAGACGCTGTACCACCCGTGGGCGAGCTACCTGATCGTGCCACTCTTCGCGTTGGCCAACGTCGGCATCGTGATCGACGGCGAGCTGCTGACCAGGGCGGTGACCTCCCCGGTCACGCTCGGAGTCGTGGTGGCGTACGTCGTCGGCAAGCCGGCCGGGATCGTGCTCACCGCGTGGCTGGTGGCCCGGCTCAGCGGCAACCGGTTCCGGCCACCCGTCGGCTGGATCGCCGTCGTGGGGGTCGGCACGGTTTCCGGCATCGGGTTCACCGTCGCGCTCCTGATCGCCACCCATGCCCTGCACGGCCCGGCACTGGACGAGGCGAAGTTCGGCATCATCGTGGCGACGTTTGGCGCGTCCCTCGTCACCTGGCTGGTGTTCCGCGCCGTCGGGAGGCTCTCGCCGGCGCGGCGCTCACGCGCGCTGCTGGGCGTCACCGAGGGGATCGTCGACCTGATGCCGCCGGTCGATCCGAACCGCGACCACCTGCGCGGGTCGCTTGACGCGCCGGTGACGGTGGTGGAGTACGGCGACTTCGAGTGCCCCTACTGCGGTCAGGCCGAGCCGGTGGTCCGAGAGCTGTTGGCGGATTTCGCCAACGTCCGGTACGTCTGGCGGCACCTGCCGCTCACCGATGTCCACCCCCATGCGCAACTCGCCGCCGAGGCCGCCGAGGCGGCGGGGGAGCAGGGCGCGTTCTGGGAGATGCACGACCTGCTGCTCGCCCACCAGGACGCGCTCAACCCCGCCGACGTGCTCGGCTACGCCGAACAGCTCGGCCTGGACCTGGACGGGTTCCGGGAACACATGGTGAAGCGGGTGGGCGCGGACCGGATCGCCGAGGACGTCGACTCCGCCGACCTCAGCGGTGTCACCGGCACCCCGACCTTCTTCATCAATGGCCGTAGACACCACGGCGCGTACGACATCGCGGCCCTCTCTGCGGCGGTGAAGGCGGCGTTCGCGAGCGCGAAGCTCCGCCCCGAGTACCGCCCTCGCGATCCCGGGCACCGCGCGGGCGGCCAGGCGAGCTGACCGCGCGGGCGCTGGTCGTCACCCGGCCAGGTGGTCGACGGGTACGGATGGACTCCTCGCCTGGTGCCTGGTGCCTGGTGCCTGGTGCCCGGTGCTCGTCGCCCGGTCGGTGCTCGGTGTCCGGTGCTTGGCGCCCAGCGCCCAGCGCCCAGCGCTCGGTGCTCGGTGTCCGGTGTCCGGTGCTCGGTGCCCGGCGCTCATGGCTCGGCGCTCGTGGCTCGTGGCGCCAGCGGATCGATGGCTGAGTCGCTGGCGGGCCTTCGGGTGTATCGGCGGCTGCGCGGGCGCTGTCGTGTGGGTGGGCAGCTTCTGGGCCGAGCCGTGGACCGAGGGGATGGTGGTGGTCGTTGCCTTTGGAGCTGAATCGTTTGCGGCATCGCCGGCCAGTTGGTGTCGGTGGCCTGAATCGTTTGTGACATCAGCTCCAAAGGCAACGGCTAAGCCTGTCGCCCGGGAGCCGCAGGGCCGCGGAGCCGCAGGGCTCCGGGGTCCCGGGGTCCCGGAGTCCCGGGAACCCCGGGAACCCCGGAACCCCGGAACCGCGAGGCCCAGAACCCCGGAACCGCGGGGCCGCGGGGTCGCGGAGCCCTGGAGCCCCGTCGTCGGGTCGGTGGCGGAGTTGGCACGGGTGTATGCGACGGCGAGAATCGCGATGTCCTGACCGACTCCGATTTCGATTCAGACGCCGACGCCGACGCCGACGCCGACGCCGACGCCGACGCCGACGCCGATTCCGATCACGACCAGCGGCAGCGGCAGGCGGCGTCCGGCCCCGTTGAGCCGCCGCCAGCCTCGCGTTCTACGATCCCCGGCATGCCAACCGAGCCTCCCGGCGTGGCCTCCGTGGCCCTCGACTTGGGATCGCTCCCAATCACCTCGGACATCGCGGACGTCTACCGCGACCTGCTGCGGGTGGCACCCGTGCCGCAGCGGGAGTTCCTGTCCACCGCGTCGCCACGGGCCGCCCGCGCGCTCGCCGGGTTGCTGAGTAGCGGGGCGGTGCACCGCGACACGGCCGGTGTACTGCACCTGCGGCCACCGCGAACCGCCCTCGAGAGCTGGGCCGCCCAGCGCGAGATGGAGGCCGCCCGGGCCCGTGCCGCCGCGGAAGCGCTGTCCGGTCTGTACAGCGCGGTCCACGGCACCGGTGCCGCATTCGTCGAGGTCGTCGAGGGCAAGCACGCTGTCCGCGAGCTGTTCCGTCAGCTCCAGGCCGGTGCCCGCTCCGAGGTACGCGGTCTGGAGCGCGGGCCGTACCTGCGCGACACAACCCGGGTGCCGGAAGAGGTCCAGTACGACGGGCTGCGTCGCGGCCTGCGCTATCGCTGCGTATACGAGGGGGAACTGCTGCACGACGAGTCGATGCTGGCTGCGGTACGCGCCGCGGTCGCGGCCGGTGAGCAGGCGCGGGTCTTCCCGGAGCTGCCGCTGAAGATGATGCTGACCGACAGTGACCGTGGCCTCGTCATCCTGCCGCGTGGCAGCGGGGAGGACACCGACGCGTTGCTGGTGCACCGCTCCCGGCTGCTCGACGGGCTCGCCGAGCTGTTCGAGGTGTTCTGGCGACTGGGCGCGCCGATCCACGCCAGCACCGACGCCGCTCAGCCGGACGCCGAGCCGACGGCCGCCACCCAGCGGCTGCTCGCCCTGCTCACCGCGGGCCTCACCGACGAGGCCATCGCCCGCGACCTCGGCGTCAGCAACCGGACCGTGCACCGGCGGGTCAGTCGCCTGCAGGAACTGCTCGGCGCGCGCAGCCGGTTCCAGCTCGGGGTGCAGGCCAGCCGCCGCGGCTGGTTGTGACTGGCCGAATCCTGCCATGGCCGGTCTTCGTCAACGGGAGACCGTCGCCGCGAAACACTCCTGGTCCAGGGTGGAGCCACTCGATCAACCGCTCCACGAGAGGACGGGACGATGCCCCACCTCACGACCAGCTCGCGTCACCCACGTCGGGTGCGCCGGCCGGCCGCCATCCTCGCCGCGACACTGGTCGCGGCCGTCCTGAGCAGCGCTACGGCCGGCACCCCGGCCGCCGCGGCGAAGGCGGCCGAGCCGGACACCGCGGCCCTGGCCGCGACGCTCGCCAGTCAACGGCTCGCCTGGGAGCCGTGCGGGTTGCCCGATGTCAGCGCCGAGGACGAGGCGCAGTTGCGGCTGACCTGCGCGACGGTCACGGTGCCGCGTGACTGGCACAACCCCGGTGACGGCAAGACGATCCAGGTCCGGATCAGCCGCACTGTCGCCTCCGGTAGTGACCGCAAGGGCATCCTGCTGGTCAACCCGGGTGGCCCCGGCGGCAGCGGCCTGTCGCTGGCGCCGTACGTGGCGCGGTCCGCGCCCGCTCTCGCCGAGCACTACGACGTGATCGGGTTCGACCCGCGTGGTGTCGGGCAGAGCACCCCGCTGCTCTGTACGGTCACCTACCGCGACACCGACAACACCAACGACCTGATCACCCGGGCCAACGTGGCCGGCTGCCGTAGCACCGAGCTGACGAAGTACATCACCACCGAGCAGACCACCTACGACATGGACTTCATCCGGGTGCTGCTGGGCGAGCGGAAGCTCAACTACCTCGGCTACTCGTACGGCACCTGGCTGGGCACCTGGTATGCGGCGACGTTCGGGAGCCGCACCGACCGGATGGTGCTCGACTCGGTGGCCGCGGTCGGCTCGCGCACCCTGCAGGAGACCTGGGACCTGCAGCCGTTCACCCGCGACCGGGCGTTCCAGGAGCAGTTGTTGCCGTACATGGCCCGCCACGACGATCTGTACGGCCGGGGCACCGACCCGATGAAGATCCGGGAGATGTTCGAGCGGGCCGGTGGCACGCGCATCGGCATGGGGCCGTTCATGTTCGGCTGGTTCATCCTCGGCGCGCTCTACGACACCCAGAACTACCCGACCGCGGCGGCGGCGGTCAACACGGTGATCCAGTACTACGAGGAGTGGAACGGCTGGACGCCCGAGCAGATTCTCACCGCGGCCACCGCGAAGATGCTCGTCGCCCCGGGGATCACCGCCGACGACCGGGCGTACATCGAGCAGTCGCGGGTCAGCGCCCAGGCGGCGCTGAAGACGCAGCGTGACCGGTCACTGCTGGCCCAGGGCACGGACGAGTACACCTACGACATCGACTACGTCTTCGAGGTGATCCGCTGCCAGGACGGGCAGTGGAACGACAGTGTCGGGTACTGGAACGCGTTCAGTCGGCGACTGACCCGGGACGCTCCGCTGGTCGCGCCGTACCTGCAGAACCCGCCGGCCTGCGCGTACTGGCCGACGAGCAACCGGATGCCGACGTTCGACCGGAAGACCTTCCCGAAGGTGCTGATGCTCCAGGACGAGCTCGATGTCGCCACGGCGTACGAAGGTGCGTTGGCGGCGTCGAAGAAGCTTCCCGGCGCGTCGATGATCAGCGTCGACAACGAGGGCAGTCATGGCGTCTTCCCGTACTACACGCCGTGCGTGGACGACCCGGTGTACGCCTTCCTGCTCGACGGTCGCCTTCCCTCGGAGACGTACACGGGTTGCCAGGCGGTGCCGCTGCCGGGCGAGACGGAGGTGTTCGAGGTGGGCGGCAAGCTGACCGGTAAGGGAACGGTGCGGACCCATCTGATCACCGACGAGATGCGGGCGGCGAACCGCATGCTCAAGCGGATGCTGCGGACCGAGCCGGGGCCCTCGTACCCGGAGTGACCGGCCGGGGTGCGGGCGGCGCAGGCCCGCCCGCACCCCCGTCTGACCGGTGGCGCTGCGCCGGGAACCGGCGACGGCAACTGCGGGACGTGTTCGTGGAACCACGATGGACGCGAACTCTTGACTCGCGGGAAACATCGGTCCACGGGCCTCCGAGGCCGAGGACAACCAGTGGATCCAGGTCAATCTCGGCGCTCCGGTCAGCTTCGACCAGGTGGGCACTCAACAACGTGCCGAGCACCCGACTGTCGACGTCGTCGAGCACCGTACGGGTCGTGGACGGGCGCAACACCGTCACCACGACGGTCCGCAACCAGGGCCGTACGGTCGCCGCGTTGGTCCGGCTCGCCGTGCGTGACCAGCGCGGTGAGCGGGTCCTGCCGGCCCGCTACGACGACAACTACTTCTGGTTGCTGCCGGGGGAGACCCGTGAGGTGCGGATCTCCTGGCCGGCGCGCTCGGGCGTCGCCCGCCAGGTCACGGTGACCGCCCAGGCGTACAACTCCTAGGAGTACGCGGTGGGGGGCGGCGCGGTGCGGGCCGCTTCCCACCGTGGCCCGAGCGGGCCACCTGATGGGGGCGTTTAGGCCCGATACCGCGCCCGGCGCGGAACCGGGACCCATGCTGTACGAGTGACACGGTCCGGTTCCACGTCCGGCGCGGTGCGGGTCGCGTTCGCGTTCTGGATCACGCTCGTGGGCACCACCGTGCCGACGCCGCTCTACCCGCTCTACGAGATGGAGTTCGGGTTCTCGTCGTTGACCGTGACGGTGGTCTACGCGTTGTACGCGCTGGGAGTCGTCGTCGGGCTGCTGGTCTTCGGTCGGCTCTCCGATCAGATCGGCCGACGCCCGGTCATCCTCATCGCGCTGTTCCTCTCCGTCGTCGCCGACGCCGTGTTCCTGACCGCCGTGGACCTGGCGATGATCATCGTGGGCCGGATCATCGCCGGTCTCTCCGCCGCCCTGGTCATCGGAGCGGCGACCGCCGCGCTGGCAGAGCTGATCAGCCCCCGGCACCCGAAGCGTGCCGCCACCGTGTCGATCTTCGCGAACCTGGGTGGCCTGGCCACCGGCACCCTGCTGTCCGGGATCGTGTCGGACGTGGCGCCCGAGCCGCTCCGGTTGCCCTGGGCCATCGTGCTGGTGCTGGCGGTGATCGCGTTCCTCGCGATGATCGGGGTGCCGGAGACGATGCGGGAGCGTTCGCCGGTGACGCTGCGGGTGCAGCGGTTGCACGTGCCGGCGGCCATTCGCGGCGACTTCGTCCGCTCGGCGATCACCGCTGGCGCGGGTTTCGCCGCGCTCGGGGTGCTCACGTCGGTGAGTGGGCTGTTCCTCGGCATGGTCCTGCACGAGACCTCACACACCCTGGCCGCGCTGGTGGTCTTCGTGGCGTTCGCCGGCGCGGCGTTCGGTCAGCTGCTGACCCGCGTGCTGTCCTCGACCGCCGCGCTGGGCAGCGCCTGCGTCGGCCTGGTCGTGGGGGCTGGCCTGCTCGGGTTCAGCATGTGGATGGCGTCGCTGGCGACGCTGCTCGTCAGCGCGGTGCTCGTCGGGGTCGCGTCCGGGGTGGCGGTCGGCGACGGCATCGCGACGATCACGATGCGGACCGAACCGCGGCACCAGGCCGAGGCGGTGTCGACCTTCTTCGCCATCCTGTTCGCCATGCTCGGGGTGCCCGCCGTCGGGGTCGGCGTGCTGATCCGGACGATCGGTCTGCGCCCCGCGGGCGAGATCTTCAGCGCGGTGGTGGCGGTGCTCGCCCTGGTTGTCCTGCTCAGCCTGGCGAGGGGCGGCCGGGCTCGGCCCGCGAGCTGATCACCGGCCGGGCTCGTCCGGCGCTCACTCTGGGTGCCCGGTAAGCACCCGAGGAGGTCTTGCGGCGGTCATCGTATACAACATACGCTCCCCGAATCGCCCACTCGAGGAGCTCTCCATGACGAACCTCTCCCCCCGCGAAACGAACCTGCCCCGCCGTCGGGTGCTCCGGGCCGCCGTTGCGGCGGCTGCCGTCGTCTGCGCGGTCGTCGCCTGCTCACCGGTGTCGGACAACGGCGGCGGCGACCCGTCCGGCGGCGACCAGTCGGCAGGCCAGGATTCCTTCGGTACGCCCGCGGACCCGGCCGCCGTCAAGCAGGGCGGCAAGCTGGTCATCGCCCTCTCCGCCGAGCCCGACGCGCTGGACCCGACGCTGTCGAGAAGCCTCTACTCCCGCTACGTCTTCCAGGCGATGTGCCAGAAGCTCTACGACGTCGACGAGCAGGCGCAGGTCGTACCGCAGCTCGCGACGGCCCTGCCCACCACGAGCGACGACGGCCGCACGGTGACCATTCCGCTGCGGTCCGGCGTGCGCTTCGCGGACGGGACGGTGTTCGACTCCGCTGCCGTGAAGGCCACCCTGCAACGGCACCTCACCAACGCCCGGTCGGCGCGCAAGAGCGAACTCGGCCCCATCGACGGCATCGACACCCCGGACCCGCAGACCGTCGTCCTGCGGCTGAAGCAACCGTTCGCGCCGCTGGTCGGCGCCCTCGCCGACCGGGCCGGCATGATCATGAGTGCGCAGGCGTTGCAGAGCCTCGGCGACGACTTCGCCTCGGCACCGGTCTGCGTCGGCCCCTTCAAGTTCGCGAAGCGGGTGCCACAGAACTCCATCGAGGTCGTCCGGGACCCCAACTACTACGACGCCAGCAAGGTCCACCTGGACACCATCTCGTGGCGAATCCTCACCGACGCGAGCATCCGCGCCGCCAACCTGCGCTCCGGCGACGCGCAGGTGGCCGATTCCGTCTCCACCCAGGACGTCGCCTCGCTCCGGCAGGACGCGGCGGTCTCCGTCCTCCAGTCGCAGTCCCTCGGATACCAGGGCATGACCATCAACGTCGGCAACGTCGACGGCATCGGCACCGCCCCCAAGCCCATCAACCGCCCCCTCGCGCAGAACGCCAAGGTTCGGCAGGCCTTCGAGCACGCCATCGACCGTAAGGCCCTGGTCGACGCGGTCTTCAACGGTCTGCACGCCGCCGCCTGCTCTCCGATCTCGCCCGCGAGCACGTTCTCGTCGCCCGAGGCGCAGACCTGCCCGGCGCACGACCCCGCCAAGGCCAAGCAGTTGCTGGCCGAGGCCGGCGTGCAGACCCCGTACACGGTGACGATGCTCGCCTCGAACACCCCCGACACGCTGCGCCTCGCCCAGGCGTTGCAGTCCATGGTCAAGGACGGCGGCTTCGACCTGAAGATCAACCCGGTGGAGTACTCGTCGCTCCTCGACGAGCAGGACCGCGGCAACTTCGAGCTGCTGCAACTGGGGTGGAGCGGCCGGATCGACCCGGACGCCAACATCACCAACTTCGTCGGCACCGGCGCCAGCCAGAACGTCGCCGGCTACAGCAACCCGCAGCTCGACACCCTGCTGACCCAGGCCCGCCAGGCCGGTGACATCGAGCAGCGCCGGAAGCTGTACGGGCAGGCGGTCACCCTGCTGCAGCAGGACGACGCCCTGATCTACCTCTACCGGCAGCGCAACCTGACCGCCGTCAGCAAGCAGATCCAGGGCCTGCAGGTCTACCCCGACGGCGTCATCCGGGCGGCCTTCGCCGGCTTCGGCAAGTAGGTCGTCGTGGCCCGATATCTGTTCACCCGCGCCTGGCAGTCGGCCCTGACCCTGCTGTTGTCGACGATCGTGGTCTTCGTCGGCGTACGGGCGCTCCCCGGCGATCCGGCCCTCGCGCTGGCCGGGGAGGACCGGTCACCGGAGGCCCTGGCGGCCATCCGTCAGCACTACGGGTTGGACCAGCCGCTGCCGGTGCAGTTCGCCCAGTACGTGGAGCGGATGGCGCAGGGCGACTTCGGGGTGTCGATCCGCACCGGTACCCCGGTCTCGTCGATGCTCACCACCGCCCTGCCGGTGACGGTCGAGCTGTCCGTCCTGGCGATCCTCATCGCGGCGGCGCTCGGCGTCGGTGCCGGGGTGCTCGCGGCGGTCCGTCGTGGACGTCCGGCGGAGTGGTTCGCCAACGGCCTGGCCCTGATCGGCCTGTCGGTGCCGCACTTCTGGCTCGGGCTGCTGGCGATCCTCTACCTGTCCGTGGCGACCGGGCTCTTCCCCGCCTCCGGCTTCGTGCCGATCCTGGAGGACCCCGTGGACAACCTGCACCACATCATCCTGCCCGCGGTGATCCTCGGCACCGGCCTCGCCGCCATCATCATGCGGCAGACCCGGTCGGCGATGCTCGACTCGCTCTCCTCCGACTACGTGCGGACGGCGAAGGCAAAGGGCCTACGACCGCGCGCCGTCATTACCCGGCACGCCCTGCGCAACAGCCTCATCGTGGTGGTGACCGTCGTGGGTCTCCAACTCGGTGGGCTGATCTCGGGCGCGGTCGTCACCGAACAGATCTTCGGGCTGCCGGGCTTCGGCAAGATGACCATCGACGCGGTGTTCCAACGGGACTACCCGGTGATCCAGGCCGTCGTCCTGCTCACCGCGGCGGCCTACATCGTGATCAACCTTCTCGTGGACCTGCTCTACTCGGTCATCGATCCACGCATCCGGGTGACGGGAGAGCCGGCATGACCGTCCTTACCGTATCGATGGCGGAGACCGGCACCGCGAGCGTCACCCGGCGTGCCCGGGTGCTGCGGCGGCTGCGCCGCAACCCGCTCGCCGTCGCCAGTTTCGTCGTGCTCGCGCTGGCGGGCGTCATCGCCCTGTTGTCACCCTGGCTCGCGCCCTACTCGGTCGACCAGACCGACTTCGCCCGCACCTTCGCACCTCCCGGCACCGCCGGGCACCTGCTCGGCACCGACGACCTCGGCCGCGACGTCCTCTCCCGCATCATGCTCGGTGCGCGGGCGTCGTTGCAGGTGGGGCTCCTGGCGGTGGCCACGTCGCTGGTCATCGGGGTGCCGCTCGGGCTCGCGGCCGGCTACTTCCGGGCCTGGGACGCGGTGATCTCGCGCTTCACCGACCTGCTGCTGGCGTTTCCGTTTCTGATCATGGCGGTGGGGTTGGCGGCCATCCGGGGCGCCAGCCTCGGCAACGCCGCGGTGGCCATCGGCATCGCCCAGATCCCCGGGGTGATCCGGGTGGTCCGCTCGGACACCCTGCGCCTCAAGTCGCTCGACTTCGTCGCGGCGGCCGTCGTCGACGGGGCGAGCGACCTGTGGGTGCTGGCCCGACACGTCCTGCCGAACGCCACATCGGTGATCCTGGTGCAGGCCACGGTCGCCATCCCGGCGGCGATCCTCGGCGAGGCGGTGCTCTCCTTCCTCGGCCTCGGCATCCAGCCCCCGGCGCCCAGCCTCGGCACCATGCTCGCCACCGCCCAGCAGTTCGCCGCCCGCGCACCGTGGGCGGCCGTCCTTCCCGGCGTTGTGATCATGGGTCTGGCGCTGGCGTTCAACGTCTTCGGTGACGCCCTGCGCGACGCCCTCGACCCGAAGGGAGACCGGCGATGACCACGGCCTCCGCGCCCGTGCTGGAGATCCGCGACCTGTCGGTGTCGTTCCCCACCGAGACCGGCACCGTCTCGGCGGTCGACGGTGTCAGCCTGGACCTCGCACCCGGGGAGATCGTCGGGATGGTGGGCGAGTCGGGGTGCGGCAAGAGCGTCACCGCGATGAGCATCGCCGGGCTGCTACCGGGCAGCGCCCGGGTCACCGGTTCGGTGCGACTGGACGGCACACAGCTGGTCGGGGCCCGCGAATCGGCGCTTCGTCGGGTCCGGGGCCGGGAGATCGCCTACATCTTCCAGGAGCCGATGACCTCGTTGAACCCGGTGCTCACCGTCGGGCGGCAGATCGGCGAGGTGCTCCAGGTCCACGAGCGGATGTCCCGACGGGCGGCGCGGGCGCGCGCCGTCGAGCTGTTGACGCTCGTCGGGATCCCGTCCGCCGCCCAGCGGGTCGACAGCTACCCGCACCAGCTCTCCGGCGGCATGCGCCAGCGCGTGATGATCGCGATGGCGGTGGCCTGCGGCCCGAAGGTGCTGGTGGCCGACGAGCCGACCACCGCGCTGGACGTCACCGTTCAGGCCGGCATCCTCCAGGTGCTGCGGGACCTGCGCGACCAGCTCGGCACGAGCGTCCTCATCATCACCCACGACCTCGGCGTGATCGCCGACATCGCGGACCGCGTCGTCGTCATGTACGCGGGCCGGGTGGTGGAACGGGCGCCGGTGGACGACCTGTTCGCCCACCCACGACACCGGTACACGGCGGGCCTTCTGTCGGCGTCACCGCAACCGGGCCGGCACGCCGGCACGGATCGGTTGACCGAGATCCCCGGGCTGGTGCCCGTCCTGGCGAGCCAACCGGATGCCTGCACCTTCGCGGATCGGTGCCCGGCCGCCGACCAGCGGTGCCGGACGGCAGCCCCGCCGCTGGAGGGCATCGGTGGCACCGACCACGTCGCGGCTTGTTGGCACCCCTGCGCAACGGCACCGACGCCACCAACGGCAGCTCAGGAGGCGAACCGATGACGCCGCAGCCGAACGCCCTTCAGATCGCGGACCTGGTGATGCACTTCGGCCCGGTGCGCGCCGTGGACGGGGTGTCGCTGACCATCCCGCGCGGCCGGGTCACCGCCCTGGTGGGGGAGAGCGGTTCCGGAAAGTCGACAGTGGGCCGCTGCGTGGTGCGCCTCGTCGAACCGACAGCGGGGACGGTCCGGATCGCTGGCACGGACGTCACCCACCTGTCCCGACGGCAGCTGCGTCCCCATCGCGGTGCGGTGTCGATCGTCTTCCAGGACCCGGCCGCGTCGCTGGACCCGCGCATGCTGGTCGGCGAGATCGTGGCCGAGCCACTGCGGCTGGCCGGCAAGCGGCTCTCCCGGCGCGACCGGGACGCCCGGGTCGCTCCCCAACTGGAACGGGTGGGCCTGCGCGCCGAGGTGGCCCGTCGCTATCCCCACGAGCTGTCCGGCGGGCAACGCCAGCGGGTCAGCATCGCGCGGGCACTGATCTCCGAGCCGATGCTGCTCATCGCGGACGAACCCACCAGCGCGCTCGACGTGTCCGTGCAGGCGTCGGTGCTCAACCTCCTCGCCGACCTGCAACGCGACATCGGGTTCGCCTGCCTCTTCATCACCCACGACCTCTCCGCGGTCGAGTACCTGGCCGACGACATCGCGGTCATGTACCTGGGGCAACTGGTCGAGACGGGCAGCCGCGAGCGGATCTTCGCCCGGCCCGCCCACCCGTACACGCAGGCCTTGCTGTCCGCCGCGCCGGTGGCCGATCCGGTACGTCAGCGGCACCGTCAGCCGGTGCTGCTCGGCGACGACCTGCCGTCCGCGCTCGACCCGCCGTCCGGCTGCCGGTTCCGGACCCGGTGCCCGCTCGCCTTCGACAGGTGCGCGATCGAGGTGCCGGCGCAGACCGCCATCGGTGACGGCATGGCCGCGTGCCACCTGGTCCAGCCGGACGGCACCGGTCCCGACGTTCGCACCACAGATCCCAGTGAGGTGTTGTCATGACGTTCACCACCCGACCCACGTTGCAGGGCACCTTCGGCATGGTGTCCTCGACCCACTGGCTCGCCAGCCAGGCGGCGATGGGCATCCTGGAACGCGGGGGCAACGCCTTCGACGCGGCGGTCACCGCCGGGTTCGTCCTGCACGTCGTCGAGCCGCACCTGAACGGGCCGGGCGGCGAGGTGCCGGCCATCGTGGCCACCGCACAGGACCCCCGGCCGAAGGTGCTGTGCGGGCAGGGGCCGGCACCGGCCGGCGCCACCATCGCGCACTTCCGGTCGCTCGGGATGGACCTCATCCCGGGGGCCGGGCCGCTCGCGGCGGCCGTACCGGGTGCCGTGGACGCCTGGCTCCTGCTGCTGCGCGAGCACGGCACGCTCCCCCTCGCCGAGGTGCTGGAGCCGGCGATCGGCTACGCGAGCGCCGGGCACCCGCTGGTGGCCCGGGTCGGTGACACCGTGGCGGCCGTCCGGTCGTTGTTCGAGGAACACTGGCCCACGTCCGCCGCGCTCTGGCTGCGCGGCGGCCGACCACCGGCCGCCGGGGAGATGGTCACCAACCCGGCGTACGCGGACACCCTGCGCCGGCTCGTCGAGGCGGCGCAGGCGGCCGGCGGCGACCGGGAGGCCCAGATCGAGGCCGCGCGTCGGGCCTGGAGCACGGGTTTCGTCGCCGAGGCGATCGACGCGTTCAGCCGGCGACCGTTCCAGGACTCCAGCGGACGCCCCCACGCCGGGCTGGTCACCGGCGACGACCTGGCCGCGTACTCGGCGAGCTGGGAGACGCCCGCCACCCTCGACTGGCACGGCTACTCGGTGGCGAAGACCGGGTTCTGGGGTCAGGGCCCGGTGCTGCTGGAGTCACTTGCCACCCTGGACGCGCTCGACGACCCGGGCGCGTACGACCCGGGGACCGCGGCGGGCGTGCACGCCCAGGTCGAGGCGCTCAAGCTCGCCTTCGCCGACCGGGAGGCCTGGTACGGCGACGGTGACGGCGTCGACGTGCCCGCCAAGGCACTGCTCTCCCCGCAGTACGCGCGGGAGCGGGCCGCCCTGATCGGCGATCGCGCGTCGGCGGAGTTGCGGCCGGGGCGTCCGGACGGGGCGCAGCCGCGCCTGCCGGCCCACGTTGGACCCGGTGTCGTGCGCCGCGCCGGGCCGACGGATGCCGCGACGGGGGAGCCGACCGTGCAGTCGGACGGGGTGACCCGGGGCGACACCTGTCACGTGGACGTGGTCGACCGCTGGGGCAACATGATCTCCGCTACGCCCAGTGGTGGCTGGTTGCAGAGTTCCCCCACCATTCCCGAGCTCGGCTTCCCGCTGGGCAGCAGGTTGCAGATGTTCTGGCTGGAGGAGGGGCTCGCCTCGTCGCTGGCACCGGGGCGTCGCCCGCGTACGACGTTGAGCCCGACGATGGTGCACCGCGACGGGGAGCCGGTGCTGGCGTGCGGCACCCCTGGCGGCGACCAGCAGGACCAGTGGCAGTTGCCGTTCCTGCTGCGGCATCTCGTCGGTGGTCAGAGCCTCCAGGAGGCGATCGACGCGCCGGCCTGGCACACGCTCAGCCTGCCGGGGTCGTTCTATCCCCGCGACATCGAGCCCGGTGTCCTGGTGGTGGAGGACCGGTACGACGACAGCGTGCTGGCGGCCCTGCGGGCGTACGGGCACGAGGTGCGGGTCGTCGACGGGTGGAGCCTCGGTCGGCTCTGCGCGGTGACCCGCGACCCGGCCACGGGCGTGCTGGCCGCCGGCGCGAACCCTCGGGGGATGCAGGGCTACGCGTGCGGCCGGTAGCGGGGCGGCCGTCAGCGGGCGGCGTAGCCGCCTTCGGCGTTCTCGTACGCCGCGGCGGATGCCGCGTCGAGGTGGTCGAGTGCGGCCCGTTCGGCGCGGTCACCGTCGCCTGACTCGATGGCGTCGACGAGTTGGATGTGCTCGGCCCACGAGTGG
This sequence comes from Micromonospora sp. CPCC 205558, assembly GCF_036902955.1. NCBI lineage: Bacteria > Bacillati > Actinomycetota > Actinomycetes > Micromonosporales > Micromonosporaceae > Micromonospora > Micromonospora sp. CPCC 205558. The sequence goes on along the minus strand of NZ_JBAKHR010000031.1, from coordinate 51,624 downwards.
GGCGCGCGTTCGGCCGCTCCGAGCCGGAAGATCCACTGGACATGGAGGTAGAGCGACTTGGCGATCGACGACAGCCAGGGGTTTCCGCTGATCTGGAGGATGCGCAGGTGCAGGGTGCTGTTCAGCTCGGCGACCCGGGCCAGGTCCTTCCGCTGCGTCGCCTCGCGGCCCTGGTCGAGCAGTGCCCGCAGGGACGCCACGTCGGCCGCGGTGGCCCGCTCGGCGGCCAGCCGGGCGGCCAGCGCCTCCAGCCGCTCGCGCACGGCGAACATGTCGGCGATGGTCCCGCTGCTCGGTGAGGCGACGACCGCGCCCCGCCGGGGGAGGATCACGACGAACCCCTCCGCCTCGGCGACCCGCAGCGCCTCCCGGACGGGGTTGCGGGAGACGCCGAAGTCCTCGGCGAGCCGATCCTCGGTGAGCCGTTCCCCGGGCAGGTAGTCGCCGTCGATGATGGCGGTCCGCAGCGCGGCGAGGACCTGATCGCGTAGCGGCAGGTGTTGCGCGCCGAGCTTGTCCCGCAGATCTTCAGCCACCTGGTCGCCTCTCCGTGAACGTGTTCGGGCAAAGTGTATACGAAGAACAATTATTGGAAGGTGGCCGACAGTGTCGAGCACAGCGCCCCGCGTGATCCAGCCCGACCTCGCAGCTCAGCAGGAACCGCGCCTGCTGCGGCGACGGCACACGCTCGTCGTCGTGCTGACCTTCCTGACCGGGAGCGCCGACGCTCTCGGGTTCCTCTCCCTCGGCGGCGCCTTCGCCAGCGTGATGACCGGCAACATGGTCCTGCTCGGGCTCTCGACCGGCCGAGGCGAGGCCGACCTGGCCCTGACGTCGGGCTGCGCCATCGTCAGCTTCATCGTCGGTGTCCTCGCGGGGGCCCGCGTCGTCGGCTCGGCACAGCCACACGACCCGGTCTGGCCCCGGCGGGTCACCTGGGCGCTGGTCCTGGAGCTGTCGGTGTTCGTGGTCTTCGCCGTCGTCTGGGAGGTCACGCTGCGCACCCCCGACGCCCGCGTCCACCTGGCGCTGCTGATGCTGTCCGCGGTCGCGCTGGGGGTGCAGAGCAGCGCGATCCAACGCTTCGGCGTGCCCGGCCTGTCCTCCACGTACCTGACCGGCACACTCACCAGCCTGATCGCCGGCGTCGCCGCGCGCAGCCCATGGGCCGACCTGCGCCCCAAGGCCCAGGTGCTGCTGGCCCTCATGGTCGGCGCGGGGGTCGGCGCGCTGGTCGCCCTGCACCTGCCGGTCGTCGCCCCGGCCCTGCTGATCGTGCCACTGGGGCTCGTCATCATGGCGTCCGCGCGAATGCGGGCCTGACCGTTCCGGCTGACGTGCCGGTGTCGTTCAGGCCAACCCGGTATGGCGGAGATCTGCCATGTCCGTGCTCCGCCAGTGATCTTGGTGTTCAACCCGGACCCCGTCGCCTGAGAATCGGCGACGGCGGGTCGGCCTTCCCCTGGCGGCCGCCAGAGGGAGGACGTTCTTCATGCTCAGACCCAGACAGCGGACACGTCGAGCCATGGGCGCCGTCGGTGCGGCGCTGGCCATCGTGCTCGCGCTGCCGACCGGCGCCGCCGTGGCCGCGCCCGCGCCCAGCAACGGCGCCGCCGACCCGCTGCGCAAGGTGGACCCGCGTGTGCTCGGCTCGGCCCGTGTCGGCACCAACGCCAGCTTCTTCGTCGAGCTGACCGGCGAAGCCAAGCTGGACCAGAGCGACCTGGACCGGGTCGAGCGGGCCGCCGGCGGCCGAGCCGGGCGGGTCGCCCGCACCACCCGGGTCTACGAGACCAAGGTGGCGCACGCCGAGAACACCCAGCGCGGCCTGCGCACCCTGCTGCGCGACCGGCACGCCGACTTCACCCCGTACTGGATCGCGAACGTCATCGAGGTCACCGGCGACCTGAAGCTGGTCACCGAACTGGCCGGCCGGACGGACGTCGCGCGGATCACCGCGATCGGTGGGACCAAGCTCGCGGAACCGGTCCGCACCGCCGGCGCCTCCGCCGACAACCCGCAACTGCCGTGGAACCTCACGTCGCTCGGCGCCGACAAGGTCTGGCGCGAGTACGGCACCCGCGGCGAGGGCATCGTCGTCGGCAGCGTCGACTCCGGTGTCCAGTACGACCACCCGGCCCTGGTCCGCCAGTACCGTGGCAACGACGGTGACGGCACCTTCACGCACGACTACAACTGGTACGACCCGACCGGGATCTGCCTGCCGTCGACGCCCTGCGACAACCAGGGGCACGGCACCCACACGGTCGGCACGATGGTCGGCGACGACGGCGACGGGCATGTCACGGGCGTGGCTCCCGGTGCCAGCTGGATCGCGGCCAAGGGGTGCGAGGCCAACTACTGCAGCAACGACGCGCTGCTCGCCGCCGGTCAGTGGATGCTCGCGCCGACCGACCGCAACGGCGAGAACCCCCGCCCGGACCTCGCGCCGGACATCATCAACAACTCCTGGGGCGGCCACGACGGTGACCCCGCCTTCTACGACACCATCATCGACTCCTGGGTCGCCGCCGGCATCTTCCCGATCTTCGCGGTCGGCAACGAGGCCAAGGAGATGCCCGAGCCGTGCGGCTCGGCGGGCCACCCGGCCACCAACCCCCTCGCGTACGCGGTCGGCGCGACCGACTCCGCCGGTGCGATCGCCGACTTCTCCAGCCGGGGGCCGGGCCGGGACGACTCGGTACGGCCGGACATCACCGCTCCTGGCGTGGGGATCCTCTCCACCGTGCCGGGCAGTTCCTGGGCCATGAGCGACGGCACCTCCATGGCCGCTCCGCACGTCGCCGGCGCGGTCGCCCTGGCCTGGTCGGCCGTGCCGAACCTGCGCCGTGACCTGGCCACCACCCGCGAGCTGCTGGACCGCACCGCGCACGACGTCAACGACCTGCAGTGTGGCGGCACCCCGGCCGACAACAACGTCTACGGCGAGGGTCGGATCGACGCGTACGACCTGGTCACCCAGGCCTCGACGGCGCAGCTCGGCGGCGTCGTGGTGCACGCGAACCTGAACGGGACCGTGCTCTCCGGGGCGAAGATCACCCTGACCTCCGCGCTGGTCACCCGCACCGCCCGCACCGACGCGCGCGGCACGGTCCAGCTGGGTCGGGTCCCGGCCGGGGAGTACACGCTGACCGCGTCGTTCTTCGCGCGGCAGACCGTGCGGCAGACCATCACCGTGTCGACCAGCGGCACCACCAATCTGACGCTGGACCTGTCCGCGCCCGCAGCGTGGCAGACGGTCCAGGGTCGGGTGACCGACCCGGCGGGCAAGCCGGTCGTGGGCGCCCGGCTGGCGCTCGCCGGGGAGACGTTCCCGGCGTTCGTCACCGACGCCGACGGTCACTACACCGGGATGCTGCCCGAGGCCGACTACGACCTGCTGGTCGAGTACGGCCGGTGGCTGGCACCGAAGACGGTGGCGCTGACCGTCGACGGGCCGGAGACGGTGGACGTGGCGCTCGCCGCGAAGACCGACCGGCACGGCTACCAGGCGGGAACGACCACCGCGGAGTGGGTCGACGGCGGCACCGTGCTGGCGCTCACCGGAGACACCGCGAGCCGGGGCGTCGACCTGCCGTTCCCGGTGACGTTCTACGGCGGCACCTACCGTCAGCTCACCGTGCACACCGATGGTTACCTGACCGTCGGCGCCGACGCGAGCACCTCGGTCGGCGACAACGGGCCGCTGCCCGCCCCGGCGGTCTCGGCGCCGGCCGTCTACGCGTTCTGGGACGACCTGGTCCTGGACCACGCCTCGACGGTGCGCACCAAGGTGTCCGGCTCCGGCACGGCCCGACAGTTCGTGGTCACCTGGAACCGGGCCGCGCTCAAGAGCGCGCCGAAGAACCGGGTCGACGTCCAGGTGCGCCTCGGCGAGAACGGCACCGTCACCATCCAGTACCGCAAGCTCGCCGCCACCGCGGCGGGGGCCGGCGGCTCGGCGACGGTCGGCATCGAGGACGCCACCGGCCGCGACGCGCTGACCTACTCGCGCGACGAGCAGGTGCTCGACGCGGGCGACGCGATCACCTTCCGGGTGGCCGGTCGTGGCCTGCTGCGGGGCACGGTACGCGACGCGAACGACCGTCAGCCGCTGGCCGGCGCGACCGTGCGGGTCGAGTCGCCGGACGCCCCGCAACCGATCACCGCGACCACCGACGCCGACGGCTTCTACCAGCTGGAGGCTCCGGCCGGGCCGGTCACGGTGACCGCTCTGCAACCGGGCTACGACCTGCCGGCGAGCACCGTCGACGTGGTCGAGTCGACTGTCGTCAAGCACGATCTGGCGCTGCGTACGCCGCTGCTGCTCGCGAACAAGAACGCGATCTCGGTGACCGCGCGGGCCGGGGCGACCCGGACCGCGACGGTGAACCTGACCAACCGGGGTGACGTGCCCGCCACCTGGCTGGCCCGGGAGATCAACTCGCCGACCCCGCCGAGCGGCATCCCCGGCCGGCAACTGAGCTCGTTCCCGCTCAAGGAGCTCTACAACGCCTACGGCGTCGGCTACCGCAACGGCGAGTTGATCGTCTCCAACTCGTACCTGTTCGGGCAGATGCAGCGCTTCAGCACCGACGGCCGGTCACTGGCCAAGGGTGTGCTGCCGATCGACGGCTGGCCCTCGGACATGGCGTACGTGCCGAGCCGGGACCTGATGTGCGCGCCGAAGATGTCGTTCATCGGGGACCTGCCGATCGTGTGCTTCGACCCGGACACCCTGGAGGTGAAGGAGACCATCACCGGGCCGTGGGCCGGCAAGCTCTACTACGGGCTGGCCTACCGCGCCTCGGACGACACCTTCTACCTCAGCGGCGACAACCGCATCCGGCACCTCGCCGGGCTGTCGCACCCGCAGCCCGGATCGGTGCTGGGGGAGTGCACCCCGCCCATCCCGTGGATCACCGGCCTGGCCCTCAACGAGGAACACAACGTGTTGTGGGGCATCAACCAGGACTCCAAGGAGTCGATCTGGGCACTCGACCCGGCCACCTGCCAGCCGCTCGCCTCGATGCCGGACCCCGACCCGAACCCGCTCAGCGGCGCCGGGCTCGACCTGGACGAGCAGGGCAACCTGTGGGTGCTCGGTAACGCCACCAACCGGCCGTACGGTGCCAAGGTCTACCACGTCGACGGCTCACTGCCGGCGTACAGCGACGTGCCGTGGCTGTCCGCCGCCACCTCCGGCGAGGTGCCGGCGGGGGCGAAGGGCGCGCTGACCGTCACCGTGGACACCACCGGCCTGGCGCCCGGCACGCACGTCGCCACGCTGCTGGTCACCAACAACGGTGCGAAGGGCGCGGCCACCCCGATCACCGTGTCGGTGACGGTCACGAAGTGACCACCGGGGCCTGCCGACACCTCCAGTGTCGGCAGGCCCCCACCACCGGGTTTCAGAGCCAGTCGTGGCGGGCGATGAACCAGCCGAGCTGCATCCGGGTGGCGCTTCCGGTCGCGTCCATCAACTGCCGCAACCGCCGCTGCACCGTCCGCAGCGAGATGCCCAACTGGGAGGCGACCGCCTTGTCCGGCAACCCGGTCATCAGCAGTGACAGGATCTGCCGGTCGAGGAGGGTGGGCGTGCTCTGCCGCTCGACGTCGTCGACCACCTCGGTGGCCGGGGCGAGCCGCAGCGGCGTCGCCCGGTCCCACACCTCGGTGAACAGCGCCACCAGCACCTCCACCCAGGTGGTGCCCCGGACCACCAGCGCCCACGGTTCGATGCTCTCGGCGCGGGCCGGGAAGGAGATCAGCGCGACCCGACGGTCGGCGACGGCAAGCTTGCCGGGCACGTTCGCGGCGACCCGTGCCTGTTCACCGGCGGCGACGAACCGGCCGATGTGGGCAGCCGCGCCCGGGCGTTCCAACCCGCGCCGGTCGTACACGACGCGAAAGGCGACGCCCCGGCCGAGCATCTCGACCTCGGTCGGATTGTCGTGCAACACGGACGCGTACGGGGGGCGGTCGAAGCCGAGCACCTCCTCCTGCGCCCCGCGCAGGAACTGGTCGAACGCCTGCATGATCGCGGGAACGCCGACGACCAACTGGACGTCCTGGTCCATGGGGTCCGCCGGGCGTTGCTGCCGCAGCCAGTCCCACAGGCCGACCCGCGCCTCCTGAAGCTCGCGTACCCGCTGGTTCACCAGCGACTCGATCGCCAGGTCGGGTGGCGCGGCACCGGCCCGACCGGCGATCACGCGTACCAGACCGGCCCGGGCGAGGGCGTCGAGCGCGCGCTCGACCTCGTCGACACCGGTGGCGACCCGCTCGGACAGTTCGCTCGCGCTGCCCGACCGGCCACGCACCAACTCCAGGTAGATCTCCTCCTCAAGCTCGGTCAGACCGAATGCGCCCAGCAACCGCCCACCCCGCACCCCCAACCGGGCGTCCCGCCGCCGACGCGGTCCGCTGTGTCGATCTTGGAGCGCTCCCATCGGGCCGTCAAGAGCAACTTTCCTGAGCGACCAGGTCGTTGACGCAGCGCAGCACCGGTCCACCGGCACGGATCTCCTCGCCCGGCGCTCGCCGGTCAGGTCCGGCCCTGCCGCGGTGGGGCCGTGGTCTCGTCGAGGGTGTGCGTACAGGGGAGCAGGATCTGCCGTTCGTGCTCGCCGGCGGGGTCGGTCAGTTGGGCGGTCAGCAGTCGGACCGCCCGGCGGCCCATCGCGTTGCGGGGGGTGTGCAGCGACGCCCAGGACCGACCCCCGACGTCACCGCCGGGATCGTCGACCAGCAGGACGACGGAGAGGTCGTGCGGGACGGTCAAACCCCGTAGGGCGATCATCGCCGCGAGGACCCGCAGCAGGCTGACCGACTCGACCAGCACGGCGGTGGTGCCGGCGGCGAGTGCCTCGTCGAGCCACTGGGCGGTCAACTTCTCCGGCCCGGCGAAGGCGGGAGCGGGTACCGGCAGCCCGAACCGTTCCAGCGCGGCGGCGAAACCCTCCCAGCGGTCCACCTGCGGCTCGTAACGGACGACCTCGCCCAGGTACCCGAAACGACGGTGCCCCATGGCGACGAGGTCGTCCACCATCCGGCCGGTCGCGGCACGGTAGTCGCCGCCCACGTAACAGATCTCCGTACCGGGCACCTCGCGGTGACCGATGTAGACGAACGGGTGGTCGTCGGTGGCGAGCCGGGCGAGGTCGTCGCGGTGCGCGTGGTGACCGAGGAGCAGGCTGCCTGCGGCCTGTCGCAGCCCGTTGACCCCGCCCCGGTAGATCCGGCGCACACCGGCTTCGTCCTGGGCGGCGGTGAACAGCACCAGGTTGCATCCGTCGACCGCCGCCTGCTCCTCGATGCCCTGGAGGAACTCGAAGTAGTAGTCCCGGGCGCTGGTGGGGAAGATCGGCTCGAAGGTGTGCACCCCGAGCAGCAGGGGGGTCTGTCTGCCGCCGGGGGCGGGCCGCTGCGGGCCGCTGGGGGTGTAACGCAGGCGGCGGGCGGCGCTGAGCACCCGGCGCTGGGTGTCGGCGGAGATCCTGCCGAGGTCGCCGGCACCGCTGAGGACCATCGAAACCGTGGACTGGGACACCCCCGCCTCGCGGGCGATGTCCGCCTGGCGTGAGCCGCGGCTGCGTTGCTTCGTCACGCGTCATCCTCCTTAGACGGACGGTGGCCAGGTCAGGATCGCACCTGCGCGGAGCAGATCCTTGCGGAGCGACTCGTACTCGACCTCCTGCACCCCGACCTTGTCCGCCGCGGCCCGGGCGGCCGCCGCGCCGACCGCCTCGCCCACCATCATCAGGACCGGTTCCATGCGGACCGAGGCGAACGCGACGTGTGAGGCCGAGATGGCCGAGGCGACCAGGAGGTTCGCGCACTCGGCCGCGCGGGGGACCACCGACCGGTACGGGATGCCCAGCGGCACGGTGAGCGGGTGCTGCACGTTCCCCTCGTTGCGGACGGCTCCGTCGAGCAGCACCCGCCTGGTGTTGTGTGAGTCCATCACGTACGACGCCAGGGCGATCGGGTCGTCGGCCCGCGCCCGCCCGCTGCCGTCGTGCTGGGTGATGACGTAGTCGGAGACCATCCGGCGAGCCTCGCGGATGTAGAGCTGGTGCGGCCAGTGCGCGGTATCGGTGAACTCGGCCGGCGCGAGACCGTATTCGCGGGTGGCGTCTCGCACGGCGGCCGGCAGCCGGGGGTCGTTGGCCAGGAAATGCAGCAGCCCGGCCTGGTAGCGCACGTGGTCCTGGAAGATCTCCTCGCGGCGGGCGTGGTCCGCCTCCGGCCACTCGTAGTTGGCACCGATGTGGTCCGAGGAGAAGGCGCCGTGGTTGTTCATGTCGAACACGTCGCCGCGTACCCGTGTGGTACGCCCGTACAGCTCGAAGACACCGGCCTCGATGTAGCGGCGCAGCAACTCGTAGCGGCTGGGGTCGTAGCCGTCGGGGCGGGGGAACGGTATTCGACGGGGTGACGTCGTCACGTGCAGCCGGAAGTTGTACGCCTGCACCCGCCGGTCACCGTCACCGACGGCGCCGTACGGGTCCGGTGCGATGCCGGGTAGCAGGCCACTGGCCGGTTGACCGGGAACGACGTACGGGTCGACCGGCCGCTCGAACTGATGGTTCACGCTGTGCTGCACTCCGGCCAACGGCTCGCCGTAGGTGCTGGCGCCCTCACGTCCGACGGTGAAGCTGACACCCGCCCCGGCCATCAGGTCACCCTCGTACGACGCGTCGACGTAGACGGCCGCCCGGTATCGGCTTCCGTCGTCGGTGCCCAGCTCGACGATCCGGCCGGATTCGCACCGGACGGCGCTCAGCCGCTGTCGCCGGTGTACGCGTACCCCGGCGGCGGCCAACCAGCTGTCGAAGATTTCCTCAGCCACCCGTGCCTCGACGTCCCAGTGTGGGGCCGGCGCGTGGTAGATGGCGGCGACCCGGTTGTAGAAGCGTCGGGCCAGGCCCCCCACGGTCGCCGCCCGGCCCACATCGGTGGTGCCGAGCCCGGACGCGCTCATGCCGCCGACGTGGTCGCCGTGGGCGAGCAGCACCACTGTCACCCCGGCGCGGGCCGCCCGCACCGCTGCTGTCACACCGCCGGAGGTCGCGCCGTAGACGACGACGTCGGCCTCGCGGACCTGCGGTGCGGCCGTTGCGGGCGGGGTGGGCGGGCAGTGGTGCAGGCCGGGGAGCGCGGGCGTTGAGGTCATGACTTTTGGTTCTAGCATCGGCGTCTACCGCTGTACAGGTGCTGATAATTGCTAATTCAATCCACTCCGGACACCGCACGAAAGATTGCCGTAACAGTTGTCTTGACATCCATCTGACGAACAGATGTAACGTAGCCGCAATCCAGAAACGAGCAACATCCGCAAATACATTAGCAATCCATGGAGTGATGGGTGGCGATGAGCGTGCAGAGGATTTCGTCCTGCTGGGCCGACCGCCGGAGGGGCCGCGCCGCGGCCGGGGTCGAGCGGGGGACGCGACAATGACCGGGGGAGCGGAGCGGGTAACCGACCTCCTGGTGGTCGGCGGGGGACTCGGCGGTGTCGCCGCCGCGCTGACCGCCGCACGCCTCGGACGGCAGGTCATCCTCACCGAGGAGACGAACTGGCTGGGCGGGCAGCTCACCGCCCAGGCCGTGCCCTCCGACGAGCACCCCTGGATCGAGACCGGGCACATCTCGCCCGGCTACCGCGAGCTTCGCGGCCGGATCCGCGACTACTACCGACGCAACTATCCACTGCGGGACACCGCAGCCGCCGACCCCACCCTGAACCCCGGGCTGGGCAATGTGAGCAGGCTCTGCCACGAGCCCCGCGTCGGCGTCGCGGTCATCGACGAGATGCTGATGCGCTACGTCTCCGCCGGCCGGATCACGGTGCTGTACCACCACGTCCCGGTGGCGGCGGCCACCGACGGTGACCGGATCACCGCGGTGACCCTGGAGAACCGGTGCACCGGGCACCGGCTCACCGTCACGGCCGCGCTGGTCGCCGACGCCACGGAACTCGGTGACCTGCTGGAACTGGCCGGCGTCGAACACGTCGTCGGAGCCGAGTCCCAGGACGAGACCGGCGAACGGTACGCCGCCCCGGTCGCCGACCCGACCGACCAACAGGCCATCACCTGGTGCTTTCCGCTGGAGTATCGGCCCGGTGAAGAGCACGTGGTGGATCGGCCCGCGTCGTACGACCACTGGAAGAACCACGTGGACCCGTTCTGGCCCGGCCCCCAACTCTCCTGGGAAAAGATCGACATCCACACCATGGCGGGCAAGGTGAACCGCATCTTCGAGGGCGACATGGACGCGGTGCGACTGCCCGACCTCTGGCACTTCCGGCGCATCCGCGCCCGCACCCAGTTCCAACCCGACCTGGTGGACACCGACATCACCCTGGTCAACTGGCCCAACATCGACTACTGGGAAGCCCCACTCGTCGGCGCCGACATCGACGAGGTGGCGCGGCAGCGCTCCCTGCAGCGCTGCCGGGAGCTCTCCCTGTCGTACCTGCACTGGATGCAGACCGAGGCCCCGCGCCCCGACGGTGGCCACGGCTACCCCGGCCTGCGGCTGCGCCCCGACCTGACCGACACCGACGACGGCCTCGCCAAGAGCTTCTACGTCCGCGAGTCACGGCGTATCCGGGCCCAGTTCACCGTGTTGGAGCACCATGTGGCGGTCACCGACCGGCCGGAGGGCGCCGGGTCGCAGGTGTTCTCCGACGCGGTCGGCGTCGGGCACTACAACATCGACCTGCACCCGAGCACCGCCGGCATCAACTACGTCAACCTCGAGTGCTACCCCTTCCAGATCCCGCTCGGCGCGCTGATCCCGATCCGGGTACGCAACCTGCTGCCGGCCAACAAGAACATCGGCACCACCCACATCACCAACGGCTGCTACCGGCTGCACCCGGTGGAGTGGAGCATCGGTGAGGCGGTCGGCGCGCTGGCCGCGTACTGCCTCAGTGGTGGGCACGAACCCGCGGCCGTGGCCGACTCCGCAGCCCTGACCACCGACTTCCAGGGGTTGCTCGGCGGGACGCTCGGCATCCCCCTGGCCTGGCCGGACGAGATCCGGCGCACCCGACCGTCCCAGGCCGCCAAGGGCGCCACCCCGCTGCTGGCCCCGCCGCTGCCGCGCACCCCCCGCCCGCAGATCGCCCGCCCGGCCTGACCGCAGGAGGAACGACCGATGGACGTACAGCACGCCGGTGCGGAGAGCATTCCAGCCGATCGCAACGACCGGTACGACGTGGTCATCTACGGCGCCACCCTCGCCGGCATCATGGCCGCGGTGCGGCTGCGACTGAGGGGACTGCGCAGCCTCATCCTGGAGCCGACCGGCCACGTCGGCGGCATCGTGGCCGGTGGCCTGGTCAAGTCCGACGGGCCCAACGTCGACGAGGCCCACGCCGGGCTGACCCGAAGCCGGTTCTTCGGCGGAATCGCCGCGGAGTACGGCCCCGACAGCGCCCCGTTCCAGCTCAACGGCGCGCAGTACCTGTTCGAGCCCAGGGTCGCCGAGCGCGTCGCCAACCGGCTGCTCGCCGAGGCGCAGGCCACCGTCCTCCTGCGGCACCGCATCCACGGGCCCGCCGACGTCGAGGTCACCGGTCGGCGCATCACCGCGATCCGCACCGCTGACGGCTGGCACCGCGCCCGGTTCTTCATCGACGCCTCCTACGAGGGCGACCTCATGGCCGCCGCCGGGGTGCCCTACACGGTCGGTCGGGAACCCGCGAGCCAGTACGACGAGCCGTACGCCGGCTTTCAGCCGGTGCAGGCGTACCGGCGAGGGCCGTTCCGGCCCAACACCCTCTACCCGGTCGGCTCGGCACCCCGCATGGCGGCCGGCGAGGGCGACGACAAGGTGCAGGCGTACAACTTCCGTGGGGTGCTCACCCGCGAGGCCGAGCGGCTGCCCTTCCCCAAGCCGGCTGACTACGACCCGAAGCGGTACCTCTACCTGCGCCAACTCATCGAGCAGCGGGGCGTCGCGGGGCTCTCGTCGATCGTCACCCACACCGCACTGCTACCCAACGGCAAATACCAGACCAACCAGGCCCTCTTCATCGGCTTCGACCTGCCCGGTGCCTCCTGGGCCTACCCGGACGGAAGCTGGAGTCGTCGCGAGGAGGTCATCGCCGAGCAGGCCCGCTGGCACCAGGGCATGCTCTACTGGCTCGCCAACGACCCGTCGCTGCCGCCGAGCTTCCGCGCCGACGCCCAGACCTTCGGCCTGCCCACCGACGAGTTCCTGGACAGTCCGCACGGACCGGGGTTCCCGCACGCGCTCTACATCCGCGAGGGCCGCCGTATGGTCGGCGCGAAGGTGCTCACCCAACACGACCTGCTCAAGCCCAACAACACCACCGCCACACCGGTCTGCTGCTGGAAGTACGGCATGGACTGCCACATCGTGCAGTACTACGCCGAGGGCGACGACACGATCGTCGGTGAGGGCACGCTCAGCGGCACCGAGAGCAACCCGCCCGTCGACCTCTACCAGATCCCCGCCGAGTGTCTCTTCCCCGCCGCGGGCGGGATCGAGAACATCGCGGTACCGCTGTGCTTCTCAGCCAGCCACGTCGGCTACTCCTCGCCCCGGATGGAGCCGAACTACGGGATGCTCGGCGAGGCGTGCGGGGAACTCGCCGCCCAGTCCATCCGGACCGGCCAGCCCGTGCAGGACTACCGCTACCCGGAGCTGGCCGTGGCGCTGACCGAGCACGGCAGCGTGCTCGACCTGCCCGGGCTGCGGTAGGTGGGCAGCGTGACCGTGCCCACCACGGACCTGACGGCGACGCTCGCCATCCCCGGCGTGGACCTGCCGGCGTTCCAGCCCGGGCCGCTCAACGCGGGCACCGGCTGGCAGCCGCACCGTGTCGACGTGCCGCTGCGGGTCCCGCCGGACGCCGTGCCGGCCGCCGGGTGGGTACTCAGGCTGGAATTCGCCGCCGGTCATGGCCCCTGCCCCGACCTGGAGATCGAGGTCGACGGGGCACACCGAGGGCTGTTCCACCCCCGGGTCCGGCGCGCCGACCGGTCCGAGACCTACCGGCACGGGCCGATCGCCGGGGACGTGACCCTCGACGTACGCCTGCCGGCAACCTGGCTCGGGCCGGGCGAGCACACCATCACCATCACCACCACGATGGACGTGACGGCGGCGACCGGGCCGGTGCCGGCCGAATCGGCCGACGCGCCCCGACGCCACCGCGAGCAGTTCGGCAACCACTTCGGGAGCGGCATCACCTGGCACCGCCTCACCCTGCGCCCGGCCCGCGGCCCCGAACCGGCCGATCCCACGGCGGAACTCGTCGCCACCCCGCTCTTCCTGCGCGCCGACCAGGGGCTGCGGGAACTGTTGGAGCTGACCGTGTCGGTGCCGGCGCGGGCAGGTTGGCCCCGGCAGGCCGAGGTGCGCATCGGAGCCGAGCGCCACCTGCTTGACCTGCGCCGCCCCGGCCGGCACTTCGGCGACGTCCGGGTGCGGTTCCCGGTCCCGGAGCCGGCCGCCGGGACCGTCGCCGAGGTCAGCCTCGACGGTGGTACGCCCAGCAGGGTCGAACTGCGTCCACCACGCAAGTGGACGCTGCACCTGATCCCGCATGTGCACCTGGACGTCGGCTACACCGACGTGCAGGGCAAGGTGCTGGAGTTGCACAGCCGCAACCTGGACCGGGCGTTGGACCAGCTCGACCGTGATCCCGGCTTCGCCTTCTCGGTCGACGGCTCCCTGGTGGTCGCCGAGTACCTGGCCAGCCGCTCCCCCGAGCGGGCCGAACGGTTGCTCGCGGCGCTGCGCTCCGGACGGTTGGCGGTGAACGCCTTCCACAGCCTCTTCCTCTCCGGCGTGGCCAGCCTGGAGGAGACGTACCGTGCCGCCTACCTGGCCGCCCGGCTACGCGAGGAGCACGGTGTGCCGGTCAGCTACGCGAATCTGACCGACGTCCCGTCGTACAGCTCAGCCCTGCCGTCGATGCTGAACGCGCTCGGCGTGAGCGCGTTCGTCGGCATCGAAAACCATCACCGTGGCGGTAACGCCGACAGCGACGCGCAGCATCTGAGCAGCCCGGTGATGTGGGAGGGTGCCGGCGGCGAACGGATCCTCGCCCACTTCTCCGACACCTACTCGCAGTTGCGGTTCATGGCCGGTGACCCGCAGACCCTCGCCGGCGGTGCGCACGCCTTCCCCCGGCTGCTGGCCCGCTACGAACGGTCCGACTACCTGCCCGGTGACCTCGCGGTGATCGGCACACACGCCGACAACGAGGATCTGGCCGACGGCGACGCCGGCTTCGCCGACCGGTGGAACGCCGTATACGCCTATCCCCGGATCCGGGTCTCCACCATGGCCGACTATCTGGACGCGGTCCGTCCGTTGGCCGACCGGCTGCCGGTCTGGCGCGGCGACGGCGGGAGCTACTGGGAGGACGGGGTCGGCACCGGCGCCACGATCACCGCGGAGCACCGGCGGGTGCAGAGCGCCCTGCCGGCCGCCGAGGGCATCGCCGCGATGGTCACCCTCGCCGACCCCCGTTACCGGGTACGCCGCGACGCCCTCGACGCCGCCTGGGACGGCGCGCTGTTCGGCTGTGAGCACACCTGGACATGGGCACACGGCACCGCCCACCCGCACGGCGGGCAGGTCCACGACCAGCTCGACTGGAAGCGGCACCAGGTGCACACCGCGCTGCGGACCGCGCTGGACGAGACCCGCCGGGCGCTCAGCCAGCTCGGCGAGCTCGTGCACACCCAGGGGCCCACCCTGCTCGTGCACAACCCGCTCGGCTGGCAGCGCGACGTCGAGGTCGAGGTCGAGGCGCTGCTCGGCGCCCCGTTCCTGCTCGACGGCGAGCCGTTGCCGGCCGAGGTGCTCGCCGACTGCAACGGGCTACAGACACTGCGCCTCACGGTGCCCGACGTTCCCGCGTTCGGCTACCGGGCGCTGCCCATCGGTGCCACCCGTACCCTCGCCCCCGGCGCGGAGGACGGCACCACCACCAGCGGCGCCGGGACCACTGACGGTAAGTGGGGCCAGGTGCCCGCACGCCTGGAGACCGCGCGCTGGCTGATCACCCTCGACCCGGCCACCGGGGCGGTGACCGGTCTACGGCACCGGCCGACCGGCCGGGAACTGCTCGACCCGGCCGCACCCTGGCGGCTCGGCGAGGTCCTCTACGTCCGCGACGGCCCCGATTCACTGACCCGGGGCGACGACCTCGAACACACCTCCGTGCCGCACACGCATCCGCCTGCCCCGCGTAGCACCCTGCTGGGGCGGCGGCTCGGCCCCGGGGCCGACGGACAGGTCGAGGTGGACCCGCCCGAGTTGACCGTCACCCCGGCACGGGTGCGCCCGGTCGGCGTACGCCGTACCTACGACGGCTGGCGGTTGCGCACCGTCGGTACCGCTCCCAGCCTGCCGCGCGTCGAGGTCGACATCCTGCTGCGCGACGGCACCGACCGGGTGGACGTGCTCGTACGCCTGGAGAAGCAGCGGGTGCTGGCCAAGGAGTCGGTCTACGTGGCATTCCCGTTCGCCGGCGAGCACCCGTCGGTGCGCTACGACCGGCAGCAGGGCTGGATCGACCCCGCCACCGACCACGCGCCCGGCGCCTGCCACGACTGGTTCACCACCCAGTACGGCGTGGTGGTGGAGGCGGCCCCGGGCGGCCCGGCGGTGGCCTGGACGTCCGTGGACGCTCCGCTGTTCACAGTGGGCGATGTGGTTCGCGGGGCCTGGGCGCGGCACTTCGCGCCGGGAAGTGCCCTCTTCTCCTGGGTGCTCAACAACTACTGGCCCACCAACACCCCTCCGGAGCAGGACGGCACGCTGACCCTCCGGTACGCCTTCACCCCTCTCGCCGGCTTCGACCCGGTCGCCGCCGGCCGCTTCGGGCGGGAGGTCCGCGCCGCAGCGGCCGTGTCCGAGGTGACCCGGCTGGACAAGTTCGACACCGACGTCCGCCCGTTGAGCGCGACGGCGGGCACCCTGCTCGACCTCGACCTGCCGGACTGGGTGCACGCCACCGTCGGCTCCGCCCGCGGCGGCGGGCTGCTGCTGCGGTTGCAGGACCTGGCCGGTCGGCCCGGCCGACTGCGGCTGCGTCACCCGGCGGGCAGCACCGGCAGTGCCGTGCTCTGCCACGCCGACGAACGGGAGATCACCCGACTGGCACCCGACCAGGACGGTCGGCTGGCCGTGGAGCTGACTCCGTGGCAGGTCGTCTCGCTCGTCCTGCACGTCCCACATTCCACCGCGACACCCTGATTGGAGAGTCGGCCATGCGTGATCCGAATCTAAGCAGACGCCGTTTCCTGACGCTGACCGGAGGCGCCGCCCTCGCCGCCGGCTCCGGCGGCCTGTTGGCCGGATGCGGCACCAGCGAGTCGACCGCCCCGAAGGGCCCGGCCACCGTCAAGCTACCCGACTACCTGCCGTCCCAACTGGTCAAGCCCGACCTGCCGGCCTCGGCCGACGGGTTGATGGCTGGCTACTACAACTATCCGCGCACCCTGGTCGACGCCTACCGGGACAAGCCCGGTGCGGGCGCCGGGGACGTGTCGGTGCTGACCAACATGTTCAACCCGGCGCCGCCGGCAGTAGGCAGCAATCAGTTCTGGCAGCAGCTCAACAACCGGCTCGGCGCGAACCTGAACGTCACCATGACACCGTCGGCCGACTACCTCAACAAGCTCTCCACCGTGATCGCCGGTGGCGACCTGCCGGACATGCTGACGATCTCGGCCCGGTTGACCCGCCGGGCCGATGTGCTGACCCGGCTCTGCGCGGACCTCAGCGACCTGGTGTCGGGCAGCGCGATCAAGGACTTCCCGTTCCTGGCGAACATCCCGACCGACTCGTGGCTGCCCACCGCGTTCGGCTCCGGCATCTACGCCATCCCGGTGCCGCGTGCGGTCGTCGGGACCATCGCGTTCTCTCGTGTGGACCTGATCCGGCAGCGTGATTTGAACCCCGACCCGGCCAACTACCAGGAGTTCCTCCAGCTGGCACGTGGGCTGACCGACGCCCGGGGCAACCGGTGGGCGTTCGGTAACCCCAAGCGGGTCATCGAGTTCGTCGGCAACATGCTCGGTGTGCCGAACCTCTGGAAGGAGGAGGGCGGCAAGTTCGTCTCCGAGTACGAGACCGAGCAGCGCAAGCAGGCGCTCGTCCGGGCCACCGAGATGTACCAGGAAGGGCTGTTCCACCCGGACTCGGTCGGCGGCAAGTTGAACCTGCGGGACCTGTTCGGCAACGGCACCATCGCGATGATCTCCGAAGGTTACGCGGCCTGGGACACCCTCACGACGACCTACTCCGTCGAGGTGGGCGGGATGGCCGCACCCGGTTACGACGGCGGCGCGGGCACCAACCGCGCCGGTACGGCCATCTTCGCGCTGACCGCCTTCAAGAAGGCTGACCCGGACCGGCTACGGCAGCTCCTGCGCATCTGCGACTGGCTCGCCACACCCGTCGGGACCAGCGAGTACATGTTCCGCCGCTTCGGCGTCGAGGGTCAGCACTACACCTGGAAGGACGACGTTCCGGTCCGCACCGGGCTCGGCGCCACCGAGGTGAAACTTCCGTTGGAGTACATCGCCGACGCGCCGCACGTGCTGGGACCCGGCGACCGGCGTCGGGTGGACGCCCAGCGGGTGTACCAGGAGAAGGTCATTCCGCGCATCGTCCGCAACCCGGCCGAGGGGCTCTACTCGGACGTCGCGATCGACAAGGCCGGCGAGCTCAGCAAGATCATCGACAACGCCGAGCTCGACGTCGTCTCCGGTCGCAAGCCGATCGCCCACTGGGACGAGGCGGTGACGGCTTGGCGCCGGGCCGGCGGGGACCAGATGCGCGCCGACTATGAGACCGCCCGGGCCAAGCAGGGCTGATCCGCCCTGCGACGGCGTCGTCACTGAGGCCGTCACTGAGCTCGTCACCGAGAAGAGCGAGAAGAGGAGGAACGAGGATGGCTTCCAGCGTGGTGCCCA
Organism: Micromonospora sp. CPCC 205558; assembly: GCF_036902955.1. Taxonomy (NCBI): domain Bacteria; kingdom Bacillati; phylum Actinomycetota; class Actinomycetes; order Micromonosporales; family Micromonosporaceae; genus Micromonospora; species Micromonospora sp. CPCC 205558. Next base: position 33,646 of record NZ_JBAKHR010000031.1, on the reverse strand, counting down.
GGGGACCGGCGGCGGACCCGCACGCTTCGGCGGGCGTAACCGCGGCCGGCCCGGCGAAGGGCCCCGGCACCACCGGAGCGCCTCCACCGTCGGCGGGCCGCCCGCCGGCTCCGGCCCGCCAGAGACTGTCGGGTTGGCAGCGGTTCAAACGGGATCGTTTCCTACTCCTGCTCGGGTTGCCCGGGGTGTTCGTGGTACTGCTCTTCCAGTACGTCCCGCTGCTCGGCAACGTGATCGCGTTCAAGGACTACCAGCCCTACCTGACCATCGCGGAGTCGCCCTGGGTTGGCTTTGACAACTTTCGGATCATCTTCAACGGCGACCCGGCGTTCCTCAACGCCCTCACCAACACGCTGATCATCTCGTTCCTGCAGATCGCCCTGGTCTTCCCGGTGCCGATCGGCCTCGCCCTGCTGCTGAACAGCCTGCTCAGTGAACGGATCAAACGGATCGCACAGTCGATTCTGTACCTGCCGCACTTCATGTCCTGGGTGATCGTGGTGGCCCTGTTCCAGCACATGCTCGGCAACGCCGGCCTCTACAACACCTGGGCGCGCATGCACGAGCTGCCGCTTATCGAGGTCATCGGCAACCCGGACCTGTTCCTCGCGCTGATCACCTCGCAGGTGATCTGGAAGGACGCCGGCTGGGGCACCATCATCTTCCTCGCCGCGATCTCCCGGGTCGACCTGGAGCTGTTCGAGGCGGTCGCCGTCGACGGCGGCGGCCGGCTGCGCCAGCTCTGGCACGTCACCCTGCCCGCCATCCGACCGGTCATCATCCTGCTGTTCATCCTGAAGCTCGGCGACGTGCTCTCGGTCGGCTTCGAGCAGATCTTCCTCCAGCAGGGACCGGTCGGGTTGGAGGCGTCCGAGGTGCTCGACACCTATGTCTACAACTACGGGATCGTCGGCGGCAACTGGGGCACCTCCGCCGCCGTCGGCCTGGTAAAGGGCCTGGTCGGGGCCATCCTGGTGCTCGGTGCGAACAAGGTGGCACACCTGTTCGGGGAGAGGGGCCTGTACGCGAAATGGTGACCTCGACGAAGCGCCGGCCGGGACCGGCGAAGGCGCTGCCCGCCTCACGCGCAGGACAACTCAGAACGATCAACGGTGCCGCCGCGCCCAACCTGGCGGTACGCGGTCTCAAGGGCGTCGTCCTGCTGATTAGCTGCGCACTGGTGATCGCACCGTTTTTGGCGGTCATCTCGACGTCCCTGGCCGACCAGGCGCAAATCGCCGACGCGGGCGGCTACGTCCTGTGGCCGCAGAACCCGTCCCTCGACGCCTACCGGGCGATCTTCAGCGGCGGCGTGGTGACCCGGGCCACCCTGGTGTCCATCGGGGTCACGCTGGTCGGCTCGGGCCTGTCGGTCGTGGTCGTCGCGTTCCTGGCGTACTCGTTGTCCCGACCGGGCAGCTGGGGGCATCGACCGATCCTGCTGCTGGTCCTCTTCACCATGCTCTTCAACGCGGGCATGATCCCCAACTACCTGCTCATCAAGCAGTTGGGCCTGATCGACTCCTACTGGTCGTTGATCCTGCCGACCCTGGTGTCGGCGTTCCAGGTCGTCATCGTGCGCGCCTTCTTCCTGGAGGTGCCGCAGGAAATCATCGACGCCGCCCGGATCGACGGTGCCAGTGAGCTGCAGATCCTCGTCCGCATCATGATGCCGCTGTCCCGCGCGGTGCTCGCGGTCGTGGCGCTCTTCAACGCGGTCAGCTACTGGAGTGCCTTCTTCAACGCCGTGCTCTACATCAACTCCACCGAGAAGTGGCCGCTGCAGCTCGTGTTGCGCACGTACGTCATCGACAACACCGCCGTCGGGGTCGACCTGCCAGGTGAGGTCGTGCCACCCCAGCAGTCGCTGCAGATGGCCATCCTCGTCGTCTCGCTCGTCCCCATCTGCCTGGTCTACCCGTTCCTGCAGAAGCACTTCGCCAAGGGCGTCGTCATCGGAGCGGTCAAGGGCTGACATCCCCACCACCCAGGAGGAAGCCGTGCAGGAAGACAACAGGCCCCACCAGCGCCCCCGTCACAACGAGCCGGACCGACCCGACGCGCGGATCAGTCGGCGCGCGCTGTCCACGCTGGGCATGGCCGGCGCGGTCCTGGCCGGCGGGCAACTGCTCACGCCGACGTCCGCCCACGCCGAGCCGGCGGACACCGATCGGGGCCGACCGAAGGCGGCCGACGCCACCATCGCGAGCGTCGCGCAGTTGCGGACGACGCCCGGCACGGCGTCCGGCCAGCGGGTCGCCCTGATCGGCTACCACGCGGACAGGCCCGGCCTCGGCGGCGGTGAACTCCACTGGGACGCGAGCAGCACCGAGGCCGACAACGGCGGCACCGTCTTCGCGGTCGCCGGTGTGGCGACCGGGCGCTGGAGGCGTCCGGCGAGCAACCGGCTGAGCCTGGCCTGGTTCGGCTGCACGGGTGAGGGCGTGGCGGACGACTCGGCGCGCGTCCAGGCGGCCGTCGACGCCCTTCCCATCGGCGGTGTGATCGAGGCGGGGCCCGGGAAGGTCCGCCTCGAACGGACGGTGCGGGTGCAGAACGTGCCGGTCCTCTTCCAAGGTGCCGGGGTCACCGACAACGTCGACTACTCCACCCAGTACGTGATCGCGACGGGCGCCGCCGACGGGTTCCAGTTCGTGGCTGTCCGTGGTGGTGGCCTGCGTGACCTACAGGTACGGGGGGAAGGGCTGACCGGGGGATACCTGGTCGCCACGGAACGCTCCGAACTCCAGAACAACTACATGATGACCTTCACCAACGTCCGGTTCCGCGACGGCTTCAACGGCATGGCGCTGCGCGGCTGCAACTCGATCCGGTTCCTCAACTGCGTCTGGAACGGGTTCCGCGGCGAGCAGGTGATCCTGCTCAACGGCGTCGGTGACTTCTCCCGGGCGGATCCGGTCGAGTTCGTGCAGTGCGGCATCGCCGCCGGCACCGGCAACACCAACACGGACAACCTCGTCATCGACGGACTCGGCGGATCCATCAAGTTCATCGCCACCGCGGTGCTCTTCGGTCGGCACGGCATCTGGTTGCGTAACCGCACCGGACAGGCCGGTCCCAAGTTCCTCTACTTCGAGGGCGGCGGCTTCGAGAACGGCCACGGGGTCCCGGTGCTCCTGGAGGCTGGGGCGCAGGCTCAGTTCACCAACACCTACATCTCCGCCGACAACGAGCACGACGCGGTCCGTGTCGGTGCCGGCTTCACCGGCAGCGCGACCATCACCAACAGCGTCATCCGTGGCTGTGGTCGCAACGGCATCGACATCGGCTCGACCCGGGTCACCGTCACCGGCTGTCTGATCGGCAACAACGGGCGAACCGCCCACCCGTCGTTCTCCCGACCTGTGGCCGACGTCGCCGCGAACGGCTCGGGCGGGGTCCGGGTCACCACGAGCGCACCGCACGGGTGGGAGACCGGTGACCGGATCACGATCAGCGACGTCACCGGAAGCACCGAGGCGAACGGCAAGTGGCGGATCACCGTCGTCAGCGAGTCGGCGTTCGATCTGGTCGGCGTCACGTCCAGTCGGGCGTACGCGGGCGGCGGCACGGCCTGGCGCAACGGCACCGGCATCAACATCCGGTCCACCGCGTCCCGCGTGGTGGTCACCGGAAACGCGATCGGTTCGCTGGCCGACGGCATCTCCCGACAGGACTACGGGGTGGTGTGCGACGCCACCGACGTGCTGGTCACCGGCAACGACCTGGCCGGCAACACGGTCGGGGCGTACCAGATCACCGGGAACGAGACGGCGCAGACCCGGTTCGTCGGCAACAAGGGCGTCGCGCAGTACGACGGTTGGCTCAACGCCCGCGTGGACGGGCCGGTCACCGACGGCCTGGTCGACTTCGGCAATTTCCTCTACCTGGACGGTCAACGGATCCGGATCGTCCGGGTCACCCGAAGACTCACCGCCGGCACCTGCAGCGTGCGGCTCGACGCTGACGGGACCGCCGCCGGTGGCGGTGCGCTCGGCACCGACACCACCCTGCAGGCCACCACACTCGCCGCCCCGTACGCCCTGGACGGGATCAGCGGGCCGAAGCGGTTGCGGCTGCGGGTGTCGAATGCCGCCGGTGCGACCGGCCTCGAGGTGCAGTTCGCGTACCAGTTGGTGAGCTGACGGGTTCTCGCTCAGGCACCGCGAGCGAACAGCGCCAGACGTACCCGGTTGGGGCTGTCGGTCTTGGTCATCAGGCTGGTGATGTGGGTCTTGACGGTGGTGACACCGATGTGGAGCCGGTCGGCGATCTCGGTGTTGGACAGCCCTTCGGCGACCAGGTTCAGCACGTCCCGTTCCCGGGCGGTCAGCCCCGGCATGGCCGGTGCGGGCTCGGGGCGGGCGTGCACCGCGCGCTGTACGAGGCGACGCAGCACCTCCGGGCTGAACGGGCTGTCACCCGCGGCGGCCCTGCGGATGCCGTCCAGCAGCTCGGTCGGGGGCGCGTCCTTGAGCAGGAACCCGCACGCCCCGGCGGTCAACGCGGGGTAGAGGTGGTCGTCGTCGCCGAACGTCGTCAACACCAGGATGCGGGTGGTGGGGCGCTCGGCGAGGATCCGGCTGGTCGCGGTGATCCCGTCGACACCGGGCATCCGCAGGTCCATGACGACGACGTCGGGGAGGAGCCGCCCCGCCAGCCCGATCGCTTCGCGGCCGTTGTCGGCCTCCCCGACGATCTCGATGTCGGGTTGGGCGTCGCAGAGCATGCGCAGCCCGGCCCGGATGAGGTGCTGGTCATCGACCAGCAGCACCCGGATCACGCCGGCTCCGGCGCGGGGGCCCCGGCCGACGCCGCGCGGTCCCGGGGCAGCGACCGGGCGGACGGCTCGGCGGCGGAGGCGGGGAGCACGGTACGCACCCGCCACCCGGTGCCGGTCGGTCCCGCTTCCAGTTGGCCGCCGAGGACCTCGACGCGCTCGCGCATCCCGGTGATGCCGTGCCCGCCACCGGCCGGCACGCCCGCTGGCACCCCACCGCGCCCGTTGTCGGTGACCTCCCAGTGCACGGAGCCGTCCCGGACGGCGACCACCAGATGCGCGAGCGCGGACGTCCCCGCGTGTTTGGCCACGTTGGTCAGCGCCTCCTGGGTCAGTCGCAGCACCGCCATGCCGCGCACCGCGTCGAGTGAGCCGATCGCCGGGTCGAGATCGGCCTCGACGGTGACACCCGCCTGCCGGGCCCGGTCGATGGACGCGCCGATCGCCGCCGGCAGCGCGGCCGGTTCGATCGCGGTCAGCGCCGCGTCACCGCGTACCCCGTCGGGGTTGCGCAGCACCGCGACCAGCCGGCGCAGCTCCGCCAGGGCCGCGGTGCCGGTGCCGTGCACGTCGTCGAAGACCTCGCCCACCCGGGGGTCCAGGTCGGTGAGCACGTGCCGGGCGACGCCGACCCGCAGGACCATCGATGCCACGTGATGCGCGACGACGTCGTGCAGCTCGCGGGCGATGGCGCTGCGTTCGTCGGCGCGCGCCGCACGGCTCTCCGACTCGTGCTGGCGTTGTTCGGCCAGGGCCCGCTCGACGGCCTGCCGGCTCAGCTCCCGGTTGGCGCGGATGACGAGGCCGAGCAGCACCGGCACGCCGACCTCCACGGCGAGCCCGACGACCCCGGAGGCGAACCGGCGTGGCGGGTCGCCGATCGAGTCGGTCAGGTCGACCACCGCCAGCAGCGCGGTGGCCAGCCAGATGGCCCGGGGGCCGCGCGCACGCATGGTCATCTCGAGCAACGCCCAACTGGCGCCGACCTGGTTGATGGTGAAGTCGTCGATCAGGCTGATGGCGACCGCCAGCAGGGCGGTCTGCGCCACCATGTTCACCACCGGTCGACGGTGCGCCGCCAGCGCCACCGCGAACGCCGGCACCGCGAGGACCCACTGTGCCATCGTGGGCGTGCTGGTGGAGTGCGGGACGACGAGCAGGTAGCACAACCCGGTGAGGTCGAGCAGCACCATCCGCACGAGTGTGTCCCGCAGGTCGAACAGTCGCCCCAGCCAGCTCACGACGGTCAGCCTAGGCGCTGCGGGCCGGTGACGGCGGCCGCCGGCCGCCGCCACCGGGTCCGGGCCGCGAGGTAGGCGGCCAGGCCGAGCGGTCCGAACAGGATGGTCAGCAGCAGCACCGGAGCCATCACCAGCGCCGGCACCCCCCGTTCCCTGCTGTCCAACCACGCCCACCGCCCGACGAACAGGTCGAACGCGATCATGTGCGCCCAGCCCGCCGCCGCCCCGTCGGAGGTGCCGAGCAGGTCGCGCACCCCGGCCAGGGTCGGCGACGCCACGGCCGGTAGCACCTCACCGAACGCCGGCAGCACCAGCAGCGCGTAGATCACCACGACCGGCAGCACGATCAGCGGCGAGCCGATGATCCGGGCGGTCCACGACCAGTTCGGCAGCAGGACCATCAGCGCCCAGAACGGCGCGGCCACCGCGAACGTCAGCGTGAACAGCGTCGCGGTCATGCCGCCAGCGCCAGTTCCGGTCGGCTACGGCGGGCCAGCACCAGGCCGCTCGCGGTCGCCGTCGCGACCACCAGGGCGGCGACCGCGAGGAGCGTGCCGGCGTCCGGGCGCAACAGCGGCTGTCCGCGCAGGGCCTGCCAGGTCAACAACACGGTGAGTACGCCGTACGCCGCGCCCGCGACCACCACCAGCCGGGCGCGGGTGCGCTCGTCCAACCGCCCGGCGAAGCGGCTCAGCAGGATCGCCAGGATCGGCAGCGCCTGGAGGGCGTGCAGCCCCACGAAGTGCCCGATGCGCAGGTCACCACCGGCGGTGCTCCAGCCGAGCACCGGCAGACCCGCCCCGCCGTCAGGTACGCCGACGCTGTGCGCCCCGGAGATGCCGTCGATTCCCGGCTCCTGCATGGGCAGCACCATCGGCACCGCCGCGAGCATGCCCAGCAGCGACAGGCCGAGCCCCCACCCGACGGCCGTCGCGGCGGCTCGGTCCGGGATCCGTCGGATCAGCACCACGATGCCGATCAGGAGGTGCGCGAGGAAGAGCACCATGATCGCCGCGCCCATCACCGAGAACAGTGCGCTGTTCAGCGCGGAGGTGCCGTTGAAGTGGCTGGTCTGCCCTCGTACCACCTGACCGACGATCACCACCAACTCGATCACCGACATCGCGACGATGACTGTAGCGGCCCACTCGGCGGCTCGGCTGCGCTGTGGCAACAGGGTGAGCATCCAGGCGAGAGTCACGCCGTACAGCACGAAGGACACCGCGAACTTGAACGGCTTGAGCCAGATCGGCGCGCCGACCAGGACGCGCGAGTCGACGAAGACGCCGATCGCGCAGACGACGGCGAGCACCGCCATCACGTACACGAAGAACATCAGGGGGCGGTTCCAGTGCGTCGCCCGACGCAGAACGTTAGTCATGCCTGTAGATGTTCGTGGCCGCGCCCGCCGATCGCGTCCGACCGTGAGCCCCGGTTGTGGCCAGCGGTCGGAGCGGGGTCTCCTCCCTGGGTAGGAGGCGAATCCCGCCGAGGACCGTCGCCCGCGCTGGCACAATGGCCAATCTGCCGACCACACGGGGGAGCGAACAGTGACGACCACAGAGGATCGCGTCCAGCCGAACGAGACGACACTGCCGCTGCTGCCCTGCCCGGCGCCGGAGGAGACCCTGGCGTTCTGGCAGGCGCTCGGGTTCGAGGTGACCTACAAGCAGCTCAAGCCGTACGTGTACCTGGCCTTGCAGTGGAGTGGGTTCCAACTGCACTACGGGCCCGCGCCCAAGGATCTGGACCCGGCGAAGGAGACGTCCGGCGGCTGCCTGGTGATGGTCGACGCGGTCGCGCCGTACCACGCGACGTTCGCCGAGACGATGCGTCGCGGCTACGGAAAGGTACTGGTCAAGGGCCTGCCCCGGATGACCCGCTACCGCGCCGGGGCGTCGCGGTTCAGCATCGTCGACCCGTCGGGCAACACCATCACCTTCATCCAGCGCGACGAGCCGGAGGACCTGGAGTACGGCGGGTCGGCGGAGTTGCAGGGCCTGGCGCGGGTGCTCGACAACGCGCGGATCCTGCGCGAGTTCAAGATGGACGACCGAGCTGCCTACCGTGCGCTCGACTCGGGGATGCGCCGCCACGCCGACGACGCGCCGGTGGTCGAGCAGGCGATGGCGCTGGCCGCCCTGATCGAGCTGTCGGTGGCGTTGGGGAAGGCGGAGCGCGTCCCCGAGTGGGGCGCCCGCCTCCGGGCGCTGACCCTGACCGAGCCGGAGCGTACGCAGGCGGAGCAGTTCGTCGCCGACCCTGCCGTCCTCACGCCGTGGCTGGCCGACCCGACCTGATCATCCGCCGGACCCTGCGACCGCATCGCTCAAGGGCGCAGACTGCCGTCGTCGTCGAGGACAGCTTCTGCCAACCGCTCCGGGAACATTCGACGCACGCTCGGGGGGTATTCACTGCCGTCGCCGGGCTGTGTGACGCGGTCGCCGTCCACCCGTACCGGTGTCGAGACACCGGAGACGGACCCTGGGCCCAGTGCTTCGCAGTGCGCCCAGGCGAACGAGGACGAGGCGTCCCGCCCGAGCAGGCGAACCTTGCAGGTGCCCGGTCCGCCGAGCAGCACGCTGGGGAGGAGCGTCGCGAGACGCTCCTCCTCGGCCTGAACGTCGACCGCGCTTCGATCCGGGAATCGGTACGGCGGCTCGGAGCAACCGGCGAGCAGCCCGATCGCCAAGCCGAGCCAGACGAAGTGTCGACGGATCACCCGTCGAGCGTCCCACCCGCTGGCCCGGAAACGCCACCAACTCAGCCAGCGTGCTGAGCCGGAGCGCAACAGGTTCCGCATCGGCCAAGATCTGCACAAGTTCAGGGATGTAGGTGCCTCTGCGGCGAGTGAGGCAGCACTTTCCCTGTTCCTGTGCGGATCATGGCCTCGTGTCGGACCCTACGAGGCCAGCCGCTCGACCGGTTCGCGGCCTGAGCCTGCCAGCCCGGCCCCCTCGTCGGAGTGGTTGATCTCCGCCCACACCGCGTCGAGGGAGAGGCCGAGCACGTCGGCGATCGCCGCGATTGTCGGGAAGGCGGGGGTGGCTATCCGGCCGGACTCGATCTTTCGAAGGGTCTCCGGCGAGACGCCCGCGTCCAGCGCGGTGAGGAGCATCGAACGCTCTCCGCGGGCTCGACGCAGCAGGGCGCCGAGGCGCTGTCCGCGTTCGACCTCCGCGGGAGTGAGTGGCAACCTGACCATGCTCCGATTCTAGTACCGGGATAATATGGCCGGGATACTTATTGGTTGCCCGAGGAAGGCGCTGCATGATCGAGATCCTGAGCCCCACCGACGTGCTGCGAGCGAAGGAGACCGGCGCGCTGGTCGGCGGCATCCTGCAGACGCTCAAGAGCCGCTGCGTGGTCGGCACCAACCTCCTGGACATCGACAGGTGGGCGCAGGCCATGATCACCGAGGCCGGGGCGCAGTCCTGCTACGTCGACTACGAGCCGTCCTTCGGGCGCGGGCCGTTCGGCCACTACATCTGCACGTCGGTGAACGACGCCGTGCTGCACGGGTTGCCGTACGACTATTCGCTCGCCGACGGCGACCTGCTCTCGCTCGACCTCGCCGTCTCCCACGGTGGAGTTGTCGCGGACTCGGCCATCAGCTTCATCGTCGGCGACGTGCGGCCCCCGGAGAGCGTCGCGCTGATCGACGCGACCGAGCGCGCGTTGCAGGCGGGGATCGCAGCCGCCGGCCCCGGCGTTCGCATCGGTGACATCTCCCACGCGATCGGCTCGGTCCTCAGCGCGGCGGGATACTCGATCAACACGGAGTTCGGCGGCCACGGCGTCGGGTCGACGATGCACCAGGACCCGCACGTCTCCAACACCGGGCGTCCCGGTCGCGGATACCGCCTGCGCCCGGGGCTGCTGCTGGCCCTGGAGCCGTGGGTCATGGCGGACACCGCCACGCTCGTCACCGACGCCGACGGCTGGACACTCCGAAGCGCGACGGGCGGCCGGACGGCGCACAGCGAGCACACCATCGCCATCACCGACGACGGCGTGGACGTGCTCACCCTGCCGACGCACTGACCCGCACGTCACGACCGACGCCTCGACGGTCAACCGACGACGGGCCGCCCACGGTGGACGATTAACCCGCCGACGAAGGGGCACGTACCTCCGCGGCGCCCTGCCAGGTCGCGTTCAGAATGAACCGATCGGTCATGTTTTCCGTGATGACGGTCAGGGTCACCCACCAGAGTCACGGAGGCACGATGTCAATGGTTCGAACTGGTCCGGTCCTCGGGCTGCTCGTGCAGATCGTCCTGCTGGCGGTGCTCGGCGAGACGGTCGGTCTGGGCGCGGCGGGCTGGGTGGCCGGGCTGGCGTACGGGGTGGGCCTGTGTGCCCTGCTCAGCCGAGGAATGTCCCGCTCGGGCGCGGATGCGCTGAGCCCCGCCGACCGGGTGACCCTGAGCCGGGCGATCCTCGTCGGCGGGGTGACGGCCCTGGTCGCCGACTCGTTCGGCCGGTCGGCGCCGATCACCCTGATGGTCGTCCTCACCAGCGTGGCGCTGGCCCTCGACGCCGTGGACGGGTACACGGCCCGCCGCACCGGGACCACCAGCGAACTCGGCGCGCGCTTCGACATGGAAATCGATTCGTTCCTGGTCCTGGTGCTCTGCCTGCACGTGGCCCCCTCGGTGGGTGGCTGGGTGCTCGCGATCGGCGCGATGCGCTACGTCTTCGTCGCCGCGAGCTGGGTGCTGGGCTGGATGCGCGGCTCCCTGCCGCCGCGCTACTGGCGCAAGGTCGTCGCCGCCGTCCAGGGCGTGGTGCTGACGGTGGCGATGGGCGACGCGCTGCCCCCGGCACTGACGACATTCGTGCTGGTGGCGTCGCTGGCGCTGCTGGTCGAGTCGTTCGGGCGTGACGTCAGGTGGCTCTGGACGACCCGCCACCTCCGCCACCTCGTCAGCCCCGACACCGTCGGCGCGATGGCCCACGCGAGCAGCCCGGTGAGCCACAGTGCCCCGAGCGCCGGCGCTGGGCTGGGCTCGGGCCGAACGGATGGGCTGACCTGGCCGGACCGTCCCACCGTCACGGTGGCCCGACGCGGGATCGCCCGCGTCTGACCCGCCCGGACGCCGCGCCCAACAAAGATCATGGAAGGATGCCCGGGTTGTCGCTCTTGACGCGCGTACGTCAGCTGCCGAGCCAGGGACGGAGACCGATGAGGGACGAAGTCCCGGACGGCACCGCCACCGACGGCACCGAGGCCGAGGGCCCGCCGAAGCGCTCGATCGCGGCCCGGCTGACGACGGTCCTCGCCGCGCTGCTCGTGCTGCTCGTCCTCACCGTGCCGTACGACTTCGGTCGACTCAGCCCGGCGGCGTTCGTACGGATCCCGCTGGAGGCGCTGCTGCTCGTGGCCCTCCTGCTCGCTCTGCCGTCTCGTAGCAGCCGACTGGTCGCGACGCTCGCCGGTGCGGCCCTCGGCCTGCTCGGCCTGCTGAAGCTGTTCGACCTGGGGTTCTCCGCCTCGCTGAGCCGGGCGTTCGACCCGGTGCTCGACTGGGCGCTCCTCGACGAGGGCTTCGCCTTCCTCAGCGAGTCGTACGGCCGGCCCGCCGCCATCGGCGCCGCGATCACCCTGGCGGTCGTGGTCGTTGGTCTGCCCACACTGGTCACCCTGTCGATGCGGCGACTGCGCCGGCTGGTGCTCCGGCACCGCACCGCGACCACCCGGATGGTGGCCGCGCTGGTGGTCGTCTGGGTGGCCTGCGCCGCGTTCAACGTGCGGGTGGTCGAGGGCGTGCCGGTCGCCGACACGTCCGCGACCACCCTGGCCAACGGTCACGGCTTCCAGGTGCGCCTGCGCCTCGACGACCGCAAGACGTTCGGCGCGCTGATCGAGGCCGACAGGTTCGGTGACACCCCGGGTGACCAGCTCCTGACCGCGCTGCGCGGCAAGAACGTGGTCGTCGCCTTCGTGGAGAGCTACGGCCGGGACGCCGTCGAGGACCCGGAGTTCGCGCCGCAGGTCGGTGCGGTGCTCGACCGCGGCACCAGCGAGCTGGGCGCGGCGGGCTTCGCCGCGCAGAGCGGTTTCCTCACCTCGCCGACCTTCGGTGGCGGCAGTTGGCTCGCGCACGACACCCTGCTGTCCGGCCTGTGGATCGACAACGACCAGCGACACCGCACCCTGCTGGCCAGTGACCGGATGACGCTCAACGGTGCCTTCCGACGGGCGAACTGGCAGACCGTGGGCGTGATGCCCGCCGTCACCAAGGCGTGGCCGGAGGGCTCCTTCTTCGGCTACGACCGGTTCTACAACGCCAAGACGCTCGCGTACCGTGGCCCGAAGTTCAGCTTCGGCACTCCGCCCGACCAGTTCACCCTGGCCAGCTGGCAGCGCCTGGAGCAGACGAAGAGCAACGGCAACGTGATGACCGAGCTGGCGTTGGTGTCGAGTCACGCGCCCTGGACACCCGTTCCGCCGCTGCTCGACTGGGCCGACGTCGGCGACGGCGCGGTCTTCCGCGGGGCCGGCGCTGGCAGGTCGGACGACAAGCGCCGCACCACCACCCAGATCCGGGCGGACTACCGAAAGTCGATCGAGTACACCCTCGGCACGCTCATCTCCTACGTGCAGACCTACGGAGACGACGACCTGGTGTTCATCGTCCTCGGTGACCACCAGCCCGCCGCGGTCGTCACCGGCGAGAACGCCAGCCACGACGTACCCATCTCGATCATCACCCGGGACCGGGCCGTGTTGGACCGGATCTCCGGGTGGGGCTGGCAGGACGGGCTGAAGCCGGGGCCGCAGGCACCGGTCTGGCGGATGGACGCCTTCCGGGACCGGTTCCTGACCGCTTTCGGACCGTAACCCCGGCCACCTCCCTCACGGACTGGACACCGACAGATGACGGCTACCACCAGCACCAGGATCGCGGCGCTCCGCACCGATCCGGCCCTGTCCCCGCTGCACCGGTCGCTGGACGTCTACTACGGCGATCCCGAGCGGGACGCGAGGATGGACGCCTTCTACTCGCGCTTCGTCAACAGCGGTGACCTCGTCTTCGACATCGGCTCGCACGTGGGCGACCACATCGGCAGCTTCCGTCGCCTCGGCGCCCGCGTCGTCGCCGTGGAACCGCAGCCGCTGTGTCTGCGCGCCCTGCGGGCGATCTACGCCGACGACGGCCAGGTGACAGTGGTCGACGCCGCGTGTGGCGCGCTCCCCGGGCGAACCCGCCTGCACGTCAACTCCGCCAACCCCACCGTGTCGACCGCCTCGCCCGACTTCGTGCGGGCGGCGAAGGGCGCGGGCGGGTGGGAGGGCGAGGTGTGGGACGCCGACATCGAGGTCCCGGTGGTCACCGTCGACGCGCTGATCGAGACGTACGGCGTGCCGGCCTTCGCCAAGATCGACGTTGAGGGTTTCGAGGACGAAGTGCTGGCCGGGCTGAGCCGCCCACTGCCCGCGCTGTCGTTCGAGTTCACCACCATCGCGCGGGCGGTCGCCTACCGGTGCCTCGATCGCGTGACGGCGCTCGGCTTCGACGGCTTCGACGTCGCGTTGGGCGACGACAAGTCGATGACCTTCCACCGCTGGATGCCCGCGACCGACCTGGCGACGTACCTGCACGACCTGCCGCACGCCGCGAACTCCGGCGACGTGTACTGCGTGTCCGGGAGCCAGGCGGCCACCACCGACAGCTGACCGGAGCAGTCGTCACCCCCTTCGGTCCGGCGCTGAACGGCACCGGGCCCGACGATCAGATGATCGGCCGCTGGCGGTGGGACGGGCCGGCGCGGGATGATCGACGTTCGTCTCGACGCCGAGCCGAGTCACGCGATCGCGGGGGAGAGGGTGACGCCGGTGACCCCGACACAGCTGCGCGCGTACGTCGCCGTGGTCCGGTTTGGCTCGGTCAAGCAGGCCGCCGCGGAGCTTCAGGTCTCCGAGTCGGCGGTGTCGCTGCACATCGCCCAGCTGCGCAAGGAGTTCGGCGACAAGCTCTTCGCCCGGACGGCGGCGGGCCTCGCGTTCACCCCGGGTGGGCTGCGGCTGGCCAGTCGCGCGGCGGAGCTGCTGGGCCTGCAGGACCGCACCATGCTGGAGGTCAGCGCCGCGACGCGCGGGCGACGGATGTTGCGGGTCGCCGCGTCGAGCCTGTTCGCCGAGTTCGCCGCGCCGGGGCTGATCGAACTCTTCGCGAAGCGGGCCGCCGACCTCGACGTCGAGTTGAGCGTGCGCAACCCGGGCTCGTTCGAGTCGCTGTTGTTGACCCGCGCCGCGGACATCGCGATCGGGCCGCAACCCTCGGTCGTCGACAGCGCCATCGGCTGCCGGCCGGTGATGAACTACCGGCTCGTGATCGCCGTCGGTCCGGAGCATCCACTGGCCGGCCTGGCGGCGTCCCCGGGGCAGCTGCGGGAGCAGACCTGGCTGCTCGGGCCGTCGGCCGCCACCGAGTGGGGCGCGGTCCCGGCGCTGCTGCGCCGGCTCGCCGTGCCGGAAGAGCGGCAGCAGATCTTCCAGAGCCACGCGGCCGCGCTGGGCGAGGCCAAGCGGGGCAGGGGGGTGGCACCGGCCCTCGCGTTCACCGTCGCGCCGGACATCCGTCAGGGCCAGCTCGGGCAGGTGGTGGGGCCGCACGCGACGATGGAGGCGGTGTGGCATGCGCAGGTGCTCGCCACCCCCGACGCGATGTCGGCCGCCGACGAGCTGGCGCGCTTCTCGTCGACGCCGAGGGCGATTCAGGCGATGATGCGCGGCGCGGGCGTCAGCGTCGGCCATTTCCGACCATCGGTGCACGTGACGCTCTGGAGCTGACGGGCGACGACCAGCAGGTCCTGGAAGGTGCCGGCCGGCAGCATCCGGTCGCAGTAGGGGAGTGCGGCGGCCATCCCGCCGACCCGGGGGGCGAAGCCGGGAGCGCCGGCGCGGGGATTCAACCAGACGATTTGGTACGCGCGGCGGCTCAGCCGGGCCATCACCGCCGCCAGGTCGGCGGGCGGATCGCTGTCCCAACCGTCCGACCCGATCACCACCACCGCCCCGCGTACGGCCTCCGCGTGGTGGGAGGTGAGCAGGGCGCGCAGGTTCGTGGCGATCCGGGTGCCGCCGTATCGGTCGGTCACGGCGGCGCTGGCCTGCGCGACCGCCTCGGCCGCCGAGGTGTCCCGGAGCACCACGGTGAGCCGGGTCAGCGTCGTGGCGAACGCGAACACCTCCGCGTCGGCGACCACCGCGAACGCCCGCATCAGATGCAGGTACGCGGTCGCCTGCGCCCGCATCGACTCGCTGACGTCACAGAGCAGCACCACCCGGCGCGGCCGCCGTACCGGGCGCGCGCGGACGACCTCGACGGGTTCCCAGCCGGTACGACGTGCCCGGGCGATGGTGGCCCGCAACGCGATCCGGGCACCGGACGAGCCGACGGTGTGTCGCCGGGTGCGTCGGGTCGGCCAGCCGGCGACGGCCGCGCGCAGGGCGTCGCCGAGTTGCGTGACCTGTGCGGCGTCGAGGTCGTCGAACGGACGGTCGGCGAGCCCGGTGTGGGCGCTCGGGCGCCGCTCGGGCAGTCGTAGCGCGGTGTCGTGTTCGGGCGTCTCGGCGACCGCCGGCGGCACTGTCGCCCACGGCAGGCCGCCGCCCGACCCCGCGTCGTCGGTGTCGGCCGGCACCCGTGCGTACACGTCGTCAGGGCGGTCGGTCGGGGGCGTGGACCGCTGCGATCGGGGCAACGGTGGAGGGTCCGCGAAGATCGCCGCGAAGACCCGGTCGAACGCGGGGACGTCGGTGTGCCGTCGCACCAGGCTGATCCGGGCGGCCCAGTAGAGCGACGACATCGAGTCGGGCGGGCTGGCGGCGAGCGCCCGGACGAAGTCGTCGACGGTGGTCAGCCCGGCCGCGACGCCGGCTCGGCGCAGCCGGCCGGCGAGGGCCACAGCGAACGCGGCCCGGTCGACGCCGCGCAGCACACCCGGACTCACCGGCGCGCGACCAGCCAGGCGATCACCGCGCCGACCGCGACCACACCGACGAGCACCGGTACGAGGCGCTTGGTGACCGACCCGCCGGCGATGCTGAGCAGGTCGAGCGCCTCCGGCTCGACGGGTGAGGGTGCGACGGCGGCCGTGCCGGGGGTGGTCGCGACCGCCGTGGCGGACGCGGCCGGAGTTGGCTCGGGCGGCGCGGCGGACGCCGCCGGGGTTGACTCGGACGCCGCCGGGGTTGGCTCGGGCAGCGCGGCGGACGTGGCCGCCACGGGTTCGGCGTTCGAAAGCGGGGCCGGCGGTTCGGCAGCGAGCTTGGCCTCCAGGTTGGCGACGAACTGGGCCAGCAGCTTGCTCGACACCTCCCTGATCATGCCGCTGCCGAACTGGGCCAGCCTGCCGGAGATCTTCAGATCGGTGTCCACACTGACCAACGTCCGGTCGCCGTCCGGCCGCAGGTGCGCGGTGACCAACGCGGACGCGGTGCCTGCCGAGCGGGCGTCACGGCCCTTCGCGTCGATCACCCCGCGGTACGCGGCGTCGTCCTTCTCGACGAACCGGGCGGTGCCCGCGAACTCCGAGACGACCGGCCCGACCTTGACCCGCACCCGGCCCTGGTAGACGTCGCCGTCGACGTCGGTCAGCTGAGCACCCGGCAGGCACGGCGCGAGCCCTTCCAGGTCGGTGAGCACCGCCCAGGCCCGTTCGATCGGGACGGTGACCGCGAACTCGTTGGTGATCTTCATGGCGGGCTCTCCTGGTGGGCGCCGAGCGCGGAGGCGACCACGGCGCGGTCGTCGGGGGTCTTGGCGATGGTGCCGATGGTCTGCGCGACACCGTCGGCGGCCAGGTCGGTGACGCCCAGTACGGACAGCGCACCCACCCAGTCGATGGTCTCCGCCATCCCGGGCGCCTTCTCCAACTCCCGGTGGCGTACGCCGTTGATGAACTGCACGGCCGTCTGGATCAGCGGCCCGGTCGCGTCCGGTACGGCCCGGCGGACGATTTCCACGGCGCGGGCCGGTTCGGGGAAGTCGATCCAGTGGTACAGGCAGCGGCGGCGCAGCGCGTCGTGCAACTCCCGGCTGCGGTTCGAGGTGAGCACCACGACGGGTGGTGTGCGGGCGGTGAAGGTGCCGAGTTCGGGGATCGTGATGCCGGCCTCGCCGAGAAACTCGAACAGCAGCGCCTCGAACTCGTCGTCGGCCCGGTCGATCTCGTCGATCAGCAGCACCGGCGGGACCGGCCCACGGTGGCGTACGGCCCGCAGGATCGGCCGTTCCTGGAGGTACTCGGCGGTGAACAGGTCCGCGTCGGTGAGCCGGGTGTGATGCGCCTCGGCAAGCCGGATCGCCAGCAGTTGCCGCTGGTAGTTCCATTCGTAGAGCGCCTCGCCCGCGGTGAGCCCCTCATAGCACTGCAATCGGATCAGCGGTGTCTCCAGCGCGCGGGCCAGAGCCTTCGCGGCGGCGGTCTTGCCAACCCCCGGCTCGCCCTCCAGCAGCAGGGGCCGGCCGAGGCGCAGGGCCAGGAACAGGGCCATCGCCATGCCGTCGTCGACCAGGTAGTCGACGGCGTCGAGGCGATCGCGGACGGCCTGGGCGTCCTTCATGCCTCGCCCGCCAGCAGGCGCTCGTAGTCGGTCCGGGTGTCCACGTCGATCGGCACCGGCCCGTCGACGGGCACCTCGGTCACCGGGTGGCGCCCGGAGTGCAGGAGCTTCCAGACGGCCTTGTCGCCGTGCAGGTCGTACAACTCGGGCAGGACCTCGCGGCCGAAGCGGAAGGGGTGGCCGAGGCCGTCCGCGTACCGGCACACGGCCAGCGGGGTGCCCGCCGCGGCGACCCGGCGGACGTCCGCGGCGCGGACGCCGGGCTGGTCGCCGAGGAGCAGCACGAGCGCGTCGGCGCGCGGGTCCACCGCACGCGCGGCGGTGCGCACCGACGACCCGCAGCCGGTGCTGAACGCCGGGTTCTGCACGACCTGGCAGCCGGTCAGGTCCACCCGGTCGCGGATGCCGCCCGCCGCGCCGCCCAGGGTGACGAGCAACTGGTCGAAGCCGCACGAGCGGGCCAGGTCGAGGGTGGCGTCGAGCAGCGTCCGCCCCCGGTACGGGAGCAGTTGCTTGGCCTCGCCGAGCCGCACCGACGCTCCCGCGGCGAGCACCACGCCGGTCAGGAACACGGGTCACGCCGCCGAGTAACTCGCGAGGCAACCGGCGCAGCAGAACCAGAGGTCCTGCCCGTCGACGCGCGCGTGCGGCGTCTCCGCCCCGACCAGCACTGTCATCCCGCACACCGGGTCGACGGCCTGCTGCGGCCGGGCGGCCGGCGCGCCGGAGGCCGGGGCCAACCCGTCCATCCGGATGGCCCGGACCACCTCACCCATGATCGCCAGGGCGATCTCCGCCGGCGTACGCGCGCCGATCTCCAGCCCGGCCGGGGTGTGGACGCGGGCGCGTTCCGCGTCGGTGAGGCCCAGTTCGTCGAGCAGGGCCACGCCGCGTTTGCCGCTGGCGACCAATGCGACGTACCCGACGCCGGCGTCGAGCGCGGCCCGGATCGCCTCCGGCTCGCCCTTGCCCAACCCGGCCACCACCACCGCGGTGCACCCGGTGCTGTCGTCGGCGGCGACGACGTCGAAGTCGAGGAACGCTGCGAGGGTCGCCACGGCGGCGCTGATCGGGGTGTCACCGACCACGTGCAGCGCCGGTGCCGGCAGTATCGGTCGGAGGAAGACCTCGATCGCTCCACCGGAGTGGCACGGGTTGACCACCACCCGCGCCCCCGGCGTGTCCGGGAACGGGGTCGCGCCCTCCGGCAGCACCCGCAGCAGCAGGGCGGTGCCGTCGCGCAGGGTGTCGAGGGCGGCGGCGCGCACCGAACTCTCCGCGCACACCCCGCCCACGAAGCCCTCGATCGAGCCGTCGGACCGGATCACCGCGTCGTCGCCCGGCCGGGCCGACGTCGGATCCTGCGCGCGGACCACTGTGGCGTGGACGAACGGCTCCCGGGTGTCGGTCAGCTCCCGGGCGCGTTCGGCGATGCTGGTCATCCTCGGCTCCTCAGATCGGCGGCCGGGCCTGGCCGCGCATCGCGTCCCAGACCCGCGACGGCGTCAGCGGCATGTCGGCGTGGCGGACGCCGAAGGGCTTCAGGGCGTCCACGACCGCGTTGACGATCGCGGGCGGCGACCCCACGGTGGCGGACTCGCCCACGCCCTTCGCGCCGATCGGGTGGTGCGGTGATGGCGTGACGGTGAAGCCGGTCTCCCAGTCGGGCACTTCGAGGGACGTCGGGATCAGGTAGTCCATCAGGGACGCGCCGAGGCAGTTGCCGTCCTCGTCGAACGCGATCATCTCCATCAGCGCCATGCCGACCCCGTCGGTCAACCCGCCGTGCACCTGCCCCTCGATGATCATCGGGTTGATCCGGGTGCCGCAGTCGTCGACCGCGATGAACCGTCGTACCGTCACCTGTGCCGTGCCGGGGTCGATGTCCACCACGCAGATGTACGCGCCGTGCGGATACGTCAGGTTCGACGGGTTGTAGCAGATCTGCGCCTCCAGGCCACCCTCGATGCCCTCGGGCAGGTCGCCCGCGCCGTGCGCGCGCAGGGCGATGTCCTGGATCGTGACGGACCGGCCCGGGTCACCGGCGACGTGGAACGCGCCCTTCTCCCACTCCAGGTCGGCGACCGACACCTCGAGCATCCCCGAGGCGATGATCCGGGCCTTGTCGCGGACCTTCCGGGCCACCAGGGCCGCCGCCGCGCCCGAGACGGGCGTCGAGCGGCTGCCGTACGTGCCGAGGCCGAACGGGGTGTTGTCGGTGTCGCCGTGCAGCACCTCGATGTCCGACGGGGGGATCCCGATCTCCTCGGCGACGATCTGCGCGAACGTCGTCTCGTGCCCCTGGCCCTGCGACTGCACGCTGAGGCGTACCACCGCCTTGCCGGTCGGGTGGACGCGCAGCTCGCAGCCGTCGGCCATGCCCAGCCCGAGAATGTCCATGTCCTTGCGCGGCCCGGCGCCGACGGCCTCGGTGAAGAACGCGATGCCGATGCCCATCAGCTCGCCCCGGGCGCGCTTCTCGGCCTGCTCGCGGCGCAACTCGTCGTAGCCGGCCATCTCCATCGCGAGCCGCATCGTCGGCTCGTAGTTGCCCGAGTCGTACACCCAGCCGGTCTTCGTCGTGTACGGGAACTGCTCCGGCTGGATGAAGTTCTTCAAGCGCAGCTCGGCCGGGTCCATGCCGAGTTCGTCGGCGAGGCAGTCGACGATCCGCTCGACCAGGTAGACCGCCTCGGTGATCCGGAACGAGCAGGCGTACGCGACGCCGCCGGGCGCCTTGTTGGTGTAGACCGCGGTCATCTTGCAGTACGCGGCCTCGATGTCGTAGCTGCCGGTGAAGACCCCGAAGAAGCCGGCCGGGTACTTCACCGGGGCGGCGGTGCCGTTGAACGCGCCGTGGTCGGCCAGCACGTTGGTGCGGATGCCGAGGATCCGGCCGTCGCGGGTCGCCGCGATCTCCCCGCGCATGATGTAGTCGCGGGCGAAACCGGTGCTGATCAGGTTCTCCGAGCGGTCCTCCATCCACTTCACCGGCTTGCCGGTGACGATCGAGGCGACGATCGCGCAGACGTACCCGGGGTAGATCGGCACCTTGTTGCCGAACCCGCCGCCGATGTCCGGCGAGATCACCTGGATCTTGTGCTCGGGCAGGCCCGCCACGATGGCGTAGAGGGTGCGGTGCGCGTGCGGGGCCTGGGTGGTCGACCAGAGCCGCAGCTTGCCGTCGACCGCGTCGTAGTCGGCGACCGCCCCGCACGTCTCCATCGGCGCCGGGTGCACCCGCGGGTAGACGAGATCCTGACTGACCACGACGTCGGCGCGGGCGAAGACCGCCTCGGTTGCCGCCTCGTCGCCGGTCTCCCAGTCGAAGCAGTGGTTGTTCGTCTTGCCGTCCAGATCGTCGCGGATCAGCGGTGCGTCCGACGCCAACGCCCGGCGCGCGTCGATCACCGGGTCGAGAACGTCGTACTCGACGTCGATCAGTTCCAGCGCGTCACGCGCCGCGTACCGGTCCTCGGCGACGACGAACGCCACCTCCTGGCCCTGGAAACGCACCTTGTCGGTGGCGAGCACGGCCTGCACGTCGTTGGAGAGCGTCGGCATCCAGGCCAGGTTCTGCTGCGCCAGCATCGCCCCGGTCACCACCGCCTTCACCCCGGGCGACGCCTCGGCGGCGCTGGTGTCGATGCTGACGATCCGGGCGTGTGCCACCGGCGACCGGAGGATCGCGAGGTGCAGCATGCCGGGCAGTTGGACGTCGTCGACGTACCGGCCACGACCACGCAGGAAGCGCGGGTCCTCCTTGCGCAGCATCCGGCCGTACCCGACGGGCTTCTGGTCGTTGTCGTGGAACGTGTCCACGCGCTCGTGCACAGTGGTCATGCCACGGCCTCCGCGGGTTGGCCAGCGTTGTCGATCTCGCCGGCCTCGGACGATTCGGTGGTCTCGGTGACCTGGGCCGCGGCCTGCGCCTCCGCCACGGCGGCCCAGCGGACCGAGCGCACGATGGTGGCGTAACCCGTGCACCGGCAGATCTGACCCGAGATCGCCTCCCGGATCTCCGTCTCGCTCGGGTCGGGGTTGCGGTCCAGCAGTGCCCGCGCGGTCATCATCATCCCCGGGGTGCAGAAACCGCACTGCAGACCGTGGCACTGCATGAACCCCTGCTGGATCGGGTCCAGCTCGGCGCCCTTGGCGAGGCCCTCGACGGTACGCACCTGGTGGCCGCCGGCCATCGCCGCGAGCACCGTGCACGACTTCACCGGCTCGCCGTCGAGCCAGACCACGCAGGTGCCGCAGTTGCTGGTGTCGCAGCCCCAGTGCGTGCCGGTCAGACCCAGCACGTCGCGCAGGAAGTGCACCAGCAGCAGCCGGGCCTCGATCTCCCGGGTGACCTCGACGTCGTTGACGGTCATGGTGACCTGCATGCTCAGCTCCTCGCCCGTTCGACGGCCCGGCGCAGGGTCCGCCGGGTCAGCTCGGCGGCCAGATGCCGCTTGTAGTCCGCGCTGCCGCGCTGGTCGGTCACCGGGTCGCAGCTGTCCGCCGCGATCGCCCCGGCCTGCTCGTAGAGGCTCTCCGAGGGTTCCTGCCCGCGCAGCGCCGCCGAGATCGCCGGGATGCCCGTGGTGTTGGGGCCGACGGCCGCGAGCCCGACCCGGGCGTCGACGATCGCGCCGCCGTCGAGCCACACCGCCGCGCCTGCCGACACCACGGCCCAGTCGCCGGCCCGGCGCTCGACCTTGGCGTACGCGCTGCCACAGCCGGGCCGTACCGGTAGCCGGATCTCGACCAGGATCTCGTCGTCCGCGACGGCCGTCTCGTACGGCCCGACGTGGAACTCCTCCATCGACACGACCCGCTCCGCGCCGCCCGGACCACGGATCACGCACCGCGCGTCCAGCGTCGTGCAGACCGCCGACAGATCCTCGGACGGGTCGGCCTGGCACAGCGAGCCGCCCAGCGTGCCCCGGTTGCGCACCACCGGGTCGGCGATCACCCGTTCGGCGTCGGCGAAGATCGGGAACGCTGTCGCCAGCACGGGGGATTCGAGGAGTTCCCGATGGCGGGTCAGCGCACCGATGCGGATCTCGTCCGGGCCCGCCTCGACGTAGCCCAACTCGCCGTGCAGGTCGTTGATGTCGATCAGATAGTCGAAGTTGGCCAGCCGGAGCTTCATCATCGGCAACAGGCTGTGCCCGCCGGCGATCAGGCGGGCTGTCCCGCCCAGCCGCTCCAGCAGGCTGATCGCATGGTCCACACTGGTGGCTCGCTCGTACTCGAACGGTGCCGGCACCTGCATGTCGCACCTCCGCATTCCGGCAAAATCTCTGCCCGGCGGTGGTCAAAGTCAACGGTGACCTAAGCAACTGCTTAGGTCACCGTTGACGGTGCTGCCGGGGCTCGCGGATCGTGCGGCCATGCGGGACATCGTCGACGGGCTGGCCGGCTGGCGCGCCGCGGGCGTCGCGTTCGCCGTCGCGACCGTCGCGCGAACCTGGCAGTCCGCGCCCCGGCAACCTGGCGCGGCGATGGCCGTCTCGGCGCACGGAGACGTGGTGGGCAGCATCTCGGGCGGCTGCGTCGAGGGCGCCGTCTACGAACTCTGCCGGACCGCGATCCGGACCGGCGCGGCGCACACCCAGACCTTCGGCGTCAGCGACGACGACGCGTTGGACGTCGGTCTGACCTGCGGTGGCACCATCCAGGTCCTGGTGCAACCGAGCGTCGCGATGACCGAGTTCGATCAGGTCCTCGCCGCGATTCGCGACGGCCGTGCGGTCGCCACCGCATCGGTCGAGAACGCTCAACTGGTGATCTGGCCCGATCGGGTCGCGGGCAGCCTCGGCGCACCCGACCTGGACGACGCGGCGGCCCGGCAGGCGACCGGGATGCTCGCCCTCGGCGTCACCGGCACGATCCACCTGGGCCGGCAGGGGCAGCAGCGCGGCGACGAGGTGGCCGTGTTCGTCCAGTCGTACGTGCCACCACCCCGTATGATCATCTTCGGTGCGATCGACTTCGCCGCCGCGATGGCCCGGATCGGCAAGTTCCTTGGCTACCACGTCACGGTCTGCGACGCCCGCCCGGTGTTCGCCACCCGTGCGCGTTTTCCGGACGTCGACGACCTCGTCGTCCGCTGGCCGCACGCGTACCTGGAGTCGACGACCGTCGACGACCGCACGGTGCTCTGCGTCCTGACCCACGACCCCAAGTTCGACGTGCCGCTGCTCCGGGTCGCCCTCGCCACGCCCGCCCGTTACATCGGCGCGATGGGCAGCCGGCGTGCGCACGACGATCGGATGCGCCGGCTGCGCGAGGCGGGTGTCCCGGAGAGCGCGCTGGCCCGCCTATGCTCACCGATCGGGCTGGACCTGGGCGCGCGGACGCCGGAAGAGACGGCCGTGGCGATCGCCGCCGAGATCACCGCCCAGACCTGGGGCGGCTCGGGTCGCCCGCTCAGCGACCTGGCGACCCCGATCCACCACCACACCTGACACCAACCGGGGACACCACGACTCATCGACGCGGCTTAAGATCGGCAGCCGTAGATGACGTCTGTTGAAACACGGGGGTTTCGATGGAATTCCGACAAGGTCTTGCCGCGCTGACGGCGGTGGCTTCGGTGGTGGCGAGCGTGACCACCCTGCCCTCGACCGCCACGGCCGTGGAGGCGGTCGAGGTGGGCCCGCCGTGCGTCCGCGAGAATCTGCGGGTGCCGGCCGGGTCGTGGCAGGCCATCAAGGTCCACCACGCCGACCCCAGCGGCCGGTTCCAGATCGCGTACGCCACGGACACCGACTGGCGCGAGCACGTCATCCGGTGGGACAACGGCGTGCCGACCAACCTCGGCACGCCGGCGGGCTCGCTGAAGGAGGTCAACGAGCAGGGCGACTTCGTCGGCAACGCGTCCTCCGAGGATGGGCTCTACCGCAGCACCGCGTGGCGGTATTCGGACGGGCAGGTAACCGCGCTGCCGGGTCTGCCGGACAGCGTGCAGACCATCGCGAGCGCCATCGCCGGGGACGGCACCGTGGCCGGATGGGTACGGTCCGCCGACGGGCAACCGACGGCGGTGACCTGGGCGCGGGACAACACCGTACGGGCACTGCCCGGTTCCGGCGACAGCCGGGCGATCGATGTCGACGCCGATGGCACCGTCATCGGCTACCTGGCCGACAAGCCGGTGCGGTGGGCGCCCAACGCCCAGCCGGAGATCCTGCCGGGCTACGCGCCGGGCCCAGACACCTTCTGGGACCTGACCGGGATCAGCGCCGGCGTGGTGGTAGGCGAGGAATACACCGGGTCCAGCCAGCTCGCTCTGCTGTGGGCACCCGGAACGGCCCCGGCCCTGCTCGCTCACGGGGCGGCGGTGCACGCCGTCAACGCGCGTGGCTCGGTGGCCTACGAGCAGGTTTACGAGAACAAGCAGTGGCTCCGGCAGAACGGCGTCGACCGTACGTTGCCGTTCGGGCCGTCGCCCTCCTCGATCGCCGACATCACCGGGCTGACCGATGACGACATCGCGTACGGCAACCACTACTCGACCCCGGTCCGATGGATCTGCGCCTGACCCGGCCGGCCCGCAAGGCACCGCAACGGCAAGGCCCAGGTCGGACCTCCGGTCTGGGCCTTGCCGTATCCGGCACGCGCACTTAGATCATGCGCAGGATCAGCACGGTGGAGACCGCCAGCTCACGATCGAACACCTCGTCCCGGGGGATGAACACCATCGCCTGCCCTTCGCCGACCACCACGTCCTTTTGACGAGCCGTGGTGGTGCCACGGAACACGTGAACGGTCACGGTGTGCGGAAAACCCGCTTCGTACGGACGCGGACCGCTCCACAGCGGGTGCAGCTCACCCGCCGTCAGACCAGTTTCCTCCAGCAACTCGCGGCGGGCCGCCGCCTCCGGTGACTCGCCGGGCTCGACATGGCCACCCGGCAGGCTCCACTGGCCCGGCGAGACGACCGCATCCTCGTCGCGGTGCTGCAGGAGCACCGCACCCGACGGATCGACGAGCAGCACGAGGGCGACGTCATAGGTGGCCATGACGAGACCGTGCCACTCCGCCGCGAGCTTGTCGACGACGGACCCCCAGGATGCACGGGATGGCATACCCTCCACGGATGCACCTCGATGATCTTCCACTCGCCGAGTTCGCCTTTCCAGGGCCGCTGCGCGACAAGCTGGTGGGCGCGATCCTGTCCGGGGCGAAGACCTCGACGACCGGCCTGCTGGTCGGCTACGAGCACGCGGACGAGCCGCTGCCCGAGGTGGGCCAGCTGTCTGCCGTGGTGGACTCGGCGGGTCGGCGGGTCGCGGTCATCGAGCTGACCGACGTACGGGTGGTCCGGCTCGCCGACGTCGACCTGTCACATGCCCTGGCCGAGGGGGAGGGCGACGAGTCGGTGGCGCAGTGGCGCGCGGGGCACGAGACGTTCTGGCACAGCGCGGAGTTGCGCGCCGAGCTCGGCGACCCCGACTTCACGGTGGACGACGACACTCTGGTGGTGACCGAACGCTTCCGGCTGGTGCACATCGCCTGAACCGCGCGTCCACTATGGATCGAGCGGGCCACACAGTCGCGTACGGTCACCTATGCTCGGCGCGTGATCCCCCCGGCACTTGAGATCCGTGGCCTGGTCAAGACCTTCGCGGCGCACCGCGCGGTGGACGGCATCGATCTGACCGTCCATCCCGGCACGTTCCACGGCATCGTCGGGCCCAACGGCGCCGGCAAGTCCACCACCATCGGGGTGGCCGTCGGGCTGGTCACTCCGGATTCCGGGGAGATCCGGATCCTCGGCCACGACGCGCTGCGCGACCGCAGCCTGACCCGCGCGCTGATCGGCGTGCTACCCGACGGTCTCGACTTTCCGGAGCGCCTCACCGGCGCCGAGCTGCTGCGCTACAGCGCCGGCCTGCGCGGGCTGCCCCGGGCCGCGGCCACCGACCGTGCCGCCGAACTGATCGACGTGCTCGGCCTGGCCAAGGGTGCCAGCACGCCGCTGGCCGACTGCTCCACCGGCACCCGCAAGAAGTTGGGCCTCGCCCAGGCGCTGCTGCACGCGCCCCGGCTGCTCGTCCTCGACGAACCGTTCGAGGCGGTCGACCCGGTGTCCGCGGCCACCATCCGCCGGGTGTTGCGGCGGTTCGTGGCCGGCGGCGGCACCTGCGTGCTGTCCACCCACTCGATGCTGCTGGTCGAGCAGATGTGCGACGAGGTGACGGTGATCCATCAGGGCCGGGTGGTCGCCGCCGGGCCGGTCGCCGAAATCGCCGCCGGCGGCAGCCTGGAGGACCGGTTCGTCGAGTTGGTCGGCGCTGACGCCTCCGGCAGCGCCGGACTGGACTGGTTGACCGGGGCACGATGAGCGCCGAACCGCACGTCGCCGGCCGGTCGGTTGGCATCCTCGGCGCGATCGCCGTGCCGGCCCGGATGCGCGCGACGATGCTGCGCCGCTCGCTGCGCGAGCATCCCGGGCCAACGGTGGCCGGCCTGGTCGGTCTGCTCGCCGCCGCCTGGCTGATCCGGTACGCGCTCCGCGGCGACCAGCACACTCTCGGTCTGCTCGCCGGGGCGTGGGTGCTCGGCTGGATCGTGTTGCCGCTGCTGCTCGGCGGCGGGCGCGGCCGGATTCGCCCTGCCCACCTGCGGTTGGAGCCGATCGGTGCGGTCCCGGCCGCGATCGGTCTGCTCGGCGCGTCGGCGATCGGTATCGGTCCGGCTGTCTCGCTGGTGGCGCTGGCCGCCCTGCCGGTGCACGCCGCCCGGCACGGCACTGTCGCGGTCCTCGTCACCGCCGTCGGCGCACTGCTGCTCTGGCTGCTCGGGCTGATCGGCTCGGCCATCGCACTGGAGGTCGTCGGCCACGCCGGTGGCCCGGTCGGGGCGCTGCTCACCGGCATCTTCACCGGCACGGCGATGGGCGTCGCCGGGTCGCTCTGGGCGGTCTTCCCGTGGGTGTCGGTCCTGCTCGTGGCAGCGCCGCAGGAGGTGGTCCGTGCCATGGCGTACGTGCCGAGCGGTTGGCCGATCACCGCCGTGACCGGGCCGGCCGGGCAGGGAGTACGCCTGATGGCAACCCTGGTGGGCATCGTGGCGCTCTGCGCCGCCGCGTACCTGATGCTTGTTCGACGGGTGCTCACCGCCGGCGTGCCGTTCCGACCGCGCCGGACCGCGGCGGCGTCACCGGCCGCCGCTGGGCGCGAGTGGCTGGGGTGGGTGCCGGCGGCGACGCGGGCGGTTGCGGGCCGCGAGCTGCGGTCCTGGACGCGGCACCCGCTGCGGTTGCAGTATCTGGCGTTCGCGGTGGTGTACGGGGCCCTGCTCGCCGGCCTGCCGCTGCTGTCCGATGTGGACCTGCTGCTGCCGTGGGCCGGACCGCTCGCGGTGCTCGGCGCGGCGGCGATGTCGGCCGGGCTGGTCGGGCTGGACGGCACCGCGTTGTGGCTGCCGCTCACCACGCCGGGCGGCGAACGGGCCGAGGTCCGGGGTCGGGCCGCGGCGTGGTTGGTGCTGCTCGCCCCGATCGGGGTGCTGCTCACCGTCGCCGGCGTCGTCCTCGCACCCGACGTCGACGCGCTGGCCGCGCTCTCCACCCTGCCGGCTCTGCTCGGGGCGGGCGCCACAGTGCCGGTGTGGGTGTCGCTGCTGCGCGTGCGCTCGGTGGCCGACCCGCGACACCCCACTGCGGCCGACAACCCGACCGACATCGTCAGCGTCCTGGTCGCCACCGCGGCGGGGCTGATCGCCGTCGCACCGGTGCTCGCGCTGGTGGTCTGGGGCCCACCGGAGGTGGCACCGCTCCTGCCGCTGGTCGGGTTGTTGTGCGGTGTCGCGGCCTGGTGGGGTGGCCTGTGGCTGGCCGACGAGCGCCTCGCCCGGCGCGGGCTGGAGGTGCTCGCCGCAGCCGGCCAGCGCAGCCGACCCGCGGAGACGGTGCTCCCGCTGACCTGGGACGCGCAGTGGTACCGGGAGAACAGAACGACCGCGTGGGCGCTGGGGTTGCTCACGGTGGGGTGGATCCCGGTGATCCCGCAAGGGCTGATGCCGCTGGCGTTCGGGATCGACGGTGGGTGGATCGTGGCGGGCCACCTGGACGGCGGCGCGCGTACGGCGGTGGGGTCGGGCATGATCGGTCTGGGCGCGGCGATGCTGCTCGCCGGCCTGGTGCTGTGGGATCGCCGACCGCAGCCAGGCGTCTCTGCCCACTCTGTCTCAAGAAAAGCGGGCACCGTCAACGTCGCTCGGTCACGGCAGTAGCCCGAGACGTCCCCGGTCGACGCAGCCAGGGTGTAACCCTGGGCGCCGCGGCGATAAGGCCGACCGCGAGCACCATGACGAACGCTTGCCCGATCCGGCCGAGCGTTATCCCAGGAGCGGTGTCCAGTACGTAGTTGGCATACCCGTTCGCCGCCGCGTCGCTGGCGAGCACGACGCAGCCGAGCAACAGCCCTTCAAGCCGGCGCAGCACCAGCAACAGCGCCGCAAGTAGGTCGAGCACGGTCAGCGAGGTGAAGTACCACATCAGCCACACCGGCATGGACGGACTGGGACCACCCGGCCGGACACCGAGCACGTCACCCACATGAACAATCCCGCCATACGCAAAGACACAAACAACGGCGATCACCACAACCCGAACCCACCCGGGCACACCAGCCCACCGCCGCAGCGATGTCCGCGTCGCCAATGGCCCCCCTCGCTCGGACAGTGGCCGACCCATCGATGCTAACGCCGTGTGCTGGCGGTCTTAATCGAGTGCGAGAGTCCCGGTCCGGGTGATACAAGGTCTGCGTGCCTGAGCCTCTGTACTTCCCCACCCTGCTGCGGATGATTGACGAGCGTTCCGCCGCGTTCCGCGCCACCGTCGCCGCGGCGCCCAGCCTCGACGCCGACGTCCCGTCCTGCCCGGGCTGGACGCTGTACGACCTGGCGAACCACCTCAGTGAGGGGGACCGCTTCTGGGCCTACATCGTGCTGAACACCGCGCCGGGCGACGAGCGGCCGAGCAAGGACGGGCTGGCGGCGCCCAGGGAGCGCGAGGCCCTCATAACCTGGCTGGCCGACTCGACGGAGCAGCTGCTGACTGCTCTGCGCGAGGCTGGCCCGGACCGGGGCTGCTGGGCCTGGTGGGAGCCGCTGGCCTCGCCGCACACGGTGGCCGCCGTGGCCCGCCGCCGCGTCCCGGAGTCGCTGATCCACACCTACGATGCCCAACTGGCCTCCGGTACCCCGCAGGAGCTGCCGACGACCGAGGCGGGCGACGCCGTCGAGGAGTTCCTTGCCACGGTCTGCACCGGCACGGTCCCGTGGCCGGGCGAGCCCGCCACCATGGACTACCACGCAACCGAGGCTGGCTCCTGGCGCCAGACGGTGGACGCCGCCGGTTCCCGCTTCACCCGCCTCACCGCGGCGGAGGCGGCCGGGAGCAAGCCCACCGCCGCCATCTACGGCACGGCGAGCGAGATGGCCCTGCTCATGTACATGCGCATCCCGGCTGTCTCGCTGCGAATGGAGGGCGACGCCGACCTGCTCCAGCAGCTGCAGGACTGGGGCTGAGACCGACCGGCAAGTGGCGTGCTGGGCATGTCCAGCACGCCTAATACCGGTCTCTCTAACTCGACTGCGTGGGCTCGGCTACATAGACGCCCTTGCCTGGGTGCCCCTCCACCAGTGCACGGTCCTTGAGGATCGTCATGACCCGGTTGATCGTGGAGATGTGGACGCCGTACTGCTCGGCCAGCTCGCGAGTGGACGGTAGCTTCTCGCCCGGCGCGAGTTCTCCAGATTTGATCTTTTCGGTGATCTCGGTAGCGATGCGCCGGTAATCGACCTTCTCAGTCGGCATGAATCGATCTCCGTTGGGTCCCTGGCTTCGGCACCCCAATTCGATCACGAGCAGACCTGTTCCAACAAGTTCCATGTCTTGCTTGACCTGCTCCTACAAGTTGGAATAAGTTGTGCCTGGTCGGGTTCCCTGGTTTCGGCAAACTCCGAGGTTCCCGGCGACAAGCCCACCTGGGGGAGCGCGAGGCACGGATTCTGCCCCCAGGTGGGACTCATCATGATCGCGGGAAGGGTGCGACCATGCCGATCGACGAGCCGGCCTCCAAGGCAACTGAGCTGTTCATTGCCAAGAGGATTCTGGACGCGCACTGGACTCGGGCAGTCGACCGACCATGGCGGGTAGGTGGCTGCCCGCAGTGTCAAGGTCGCAACGACTGTCCGCAGCTTGATTGGGCGATCGAGGTGACCGCAGAAGCAGCGGCGTTGATGTTCCAGAAGCGTTGACCGGCACCCGTCGATCGTTGTCGGACTACGCCTCCGTGTGGAGTAGTCAGGATCTCAGGTCCGTGGTTGGCCTTCGTAACCTTGGTCCGCCAGACTGCGCGCTATGGGTGATCGATCGCGCAGGTGGGCGTGGGTGGCAGTCTTCGTTGTCGGACTGATCCTCTACCTGGCGGTGCTGCGGACTCTCGTCAGCACCAAGAATCCGAACTTCGTGCCGGCGTTGATCCTGCTCGGGGCGACGCTGGTGCCGTTGACGTTCCTGACGTTCGCGCAGGCCCGCACCGGGCGGTGGCAGGTGCCGGCGTCGGTGTTGGTGACGTCGGCGTTCTTCGGCGGTGTGATCGGCACGGTGGTCGCCGGCACCCTGGAGTACGACACCCTGCGCGGGCTCGGCACCCTGCCGATGCTGTTCGTGGCACTGATCGAGGAGTCGGCGAAGCTGATCATCCCGGTGGTGTTGCTGTTCACGGTCGTGGCCCAGCATCGGCGTCGGGTCCCCTCCGACGGGCTGATCATCGGTGTGGCGGCCGGTATGGGCTTCGCCGCGCTGGAGACGATGGGCTACGCCTTCACCGCGCTGCTGAGTTCGCAGGGCAACATCGGCGCGGTGGAGCAGACGCTCTTCATCCGGGGGCTGACCGCGCCCGCCGGTCACACCGCCTGGACCGGGCTCACCGCCGGCGCGCTCTGGGCGCTGTTGGCGACCCCGAGCGTCGGTCGCCTCTTCGGGTTCATCGGCACGTTCCTGGGCGTCGTCGTCCTGCACACCCTGTGGGACACGTTCTCCGGCTCACTGGTCTTCGTCGTGTTGGCGATCATCAGCATCGGCTGGTTGTTCTGGGAGTTGCGCCGCTACCGGACCTTCAGCGACCAGTTGCAGCCGCACTGACCAGCGCCGTGCCCCATGCCTCTCCCGTCCGGAACGAAACGGCCGAGGGAGGCATGACTGTTCGTGATCCCGCTGCGACCGGGCCGGCACCTCATCTAACGTCAGAGTGTTCATATTTGGCGGGATTGGTCGGGAAGGTGTGGCGATGGGGGTGCGCAGCTGGTTCGAGGGCTGGCCGGTCTATCGCCAGCTCACCGGCACGGACCCGCTGGGCCGGGGTGCGGCGGCGAAGTCCGACGGGTCCCGCGCGCTCACCGCCCGCACCGACACCGCCGATTCGATGGCCCGGTCGGTCTGCCCGTACTGCGCCGTTGGCTGTGGTCAGCGGGTGTTCGTCAAGGACGGGCAGGTCACCCAGATCGAGGGTGATCCGGACAGCCCGATCTCGCGGGGTCGGCTCTGCCCGAAGGGTTCGGCCAGCAAGAGCCTGGTCACCAGTCCGTTGCGGCAGACCACCGTCCGCTACCGCCGGCCGTACAGCACCGAGTGGGAGGACCTTGACCTCGACACGGCGATGAACATGATCGCCGATCGGGTCCTGGCCGCCCGGGACGAGACCTGGGAGGACGTCGACGCCGAGGGTCGACCGCTGAACCGGACGATGGGTATCTCCAGTCTGGGTGGGGCGACGCTGGACAACGAGGAGAACTACCTCATCAAGAAGTTGTTCACCGCGATGGGGGCGCTCCAGATCGAGAACCAGGCCCGTATTTGACACTCCGCCACCGTCCCCGGTCTGGGGACCAGCTTCGGTCGCGGCGGCGCCACCCAGTATCAGCAGGACCTGTCGAACTCCGACGTCATCGTCATCCAGGGTTCGAACATGGCCGAGGCGCACCCGGTGGGTTTCCAGTGGGTGATGGAGGCCAAGCGCCGAGGCGCGAAGATCATCCACGTCGACCCACGGTTCACCCGGACCAGCGCGTTGGCTGACTCGTACCTGCCCATCCGGGCGGGCACGGACATCGCGCTGCTCGGCGGGGTGATCCGCTACATCCTCGACAACGAGCTGGACTTCCGGGAGTACGTGGTCGCCTACACCAACGCGGCGACGATCGTGACCGAGGAGTACGCCGACACCGAGGACATGCACGGGCTGTTCTCCGGCTTCAACGACGACAACGCCACCTACGACCAGGCCAGTTGGCGCTACCAGGGCCACAGCCAGAACCAGACGACCCGCGACAGCGAGACGCAGCGGGAGACCGCGGCCGGGTTGGAGAACGAGTCGCACGGCGCACCGGTCGGTGGCGAGACCGAACGTGACGAGACGTTGCAGCACCCGCGCTGCGTCTACCAGATCCTCAAGCGGCACTTTGCCCGTTACACGCCGGAGATGGTGGAGCGGGTCTGCGGCATCCCGCAGGAGAAGTTCTTCGAACTGGCCCGGGCGTGGACGGAGAACTCGGGTCGGGACCGCACCGGCATGCTCGTCTACTCGGTGGGGTGGACGCAGCACAGTGTGGGTGTGCAGTACATCCGTACCGGTGCGATCATCCAGCTGTTGTTGGGCAACATGGGCCGTCCGGGTGGCGGGGTGATGGCGCTGCGGGGGCACGCCAGCATCCAGGGTTCGACCGACATCCCGACGTTGTTCAACCTGTTGCCCGGGTATCTGCCGATGCCACACCATGCCGAGCACCCGAGCTTCGACGAGTGGGTGGACAGCATCCGCCACCCGGGGCAGAAGGGCTTCTGGGGCAACGCCCGCACCTACGGTGTCAACCTGCTCAAGGCGTACTGGGGCGATGCCGCCACCGCAGAGAACGACTACTGCTACGGCTACATGCCCCGGATGACCGGTGATCACGGCACCTACCAGCAGGTGCTCGACATGATCGATGGAAAGATCAAGGGGTACTTCCTGCTCGGGCAGAACCCGGCGGTCGGGTCGG
>NZ_JBAKHR010000030.1:0-83862 GCF_036902955.1 Micromonospora sp. CPCC 205558 | reverse complement strand
GCCAGGAGCCCAGGCCGACCGAGCCACCGCCTGATCCAGAGCCAACCACTCCCCCGCCCGACCACCCCGGCGACGCCGAACCGACCACCTGGTCCCAGA
The DNA here is from genome assembly GCF_036902955.1 of Micromonospora sp. CPCC 205558. Taxonomy (NCBI): domain Bacteria; kingdom Bacillati; phylum Actinomycetota; class Actinomycetes; order Micromonosporales; family Micromonosporaceae; genus Micromonospora; species Micromonospora sp. CPCC 205558. The sequence continues at coordinate 83,763 of NZ_JBAKHR010000030.1, read as the reverse complement.
CGCCCGACGCCGACCACCAAAACGCCGGCACACCGGGACGCCGGCCACCGAAACGCCGGCACACCGGCACACCGGCACACCGGAACGCCGGGACGCCGGAACGCCGGCACACCGGGACGCCGGCACACCGGGACGCCGGCACGCCGGCACACCGGCACACCGACGCCGGCGCCGGCGCCGACAGCGTCGCCAAGCGGTATTCGTTTGTAGATCTTGGACACTTTCCGTTCACGCAGGACGGAAAGTGTCCAAGATCTACAGGGAAAGACCACCTGCGGCCGACCCGCAGCGGTCAGAAGAGGACGGTGGCCAGGGTGCCGACCGGCTGGAAGCCGCAGCGCTCGTAGACGCGGCGTGCCGGGAGGTTGAAATCGTTGACGTACAGGCTGACGGTGGGGGCGACCCGCAGCAGCGCGTCACGCACCACGGCTGCCATGGCGGCGGTGGCGATCCCCCGGCCTCGCCATTCCGGTGCTACCCAGACGCCCTGGATCTGTGCCGTCCGCTTGGTCACCACGGCCAACTCGGCCTTGAACACGACCTTGCCGTCGACGATGCGGGCGTACGCGCGACCGGTCCGGACCAGGTCGTTGACCCGCCGGCGGTAGCTGCGTCCGGCGTCCTCGGCCAGTGGGGAGACCCCGACCTCTTCGGTGTACATGGCCACTGCCGCCGGGAAGAGCCGGTCGACCTCGCCGGAGCGAACCTGGCGTACCTCCGGATCGGCCGGTACGGGTGGCAGCGTGTCGGTGACCAGCAGCGGCTGGTTGGGGCGGACGTCTCGCGCTGGCCCCCAGGTGTCGGAGAGCCGGTCCCACAGCCCGAGGACGGCATCGGCCCGACCGACGATGGAGGAGCAGAGCCGTTCCTCGCCGGCGAGCAGGTCGGCGAAGGCGTCCACCGCGGCATCGCTCGCCAGCACCGGGGTCAGGTTGCCGCCGAGCCAGCAGAGTGATTCGAGGTTGCGGCGTGCCCCGTACCCCAGGATTCTGCCTTCGGCCCGCCACCAGGAGAGCCCGCGCGCGGCGATCCGCTCGGCGACCTGCGCGCCCGCGAACGGGTCATGGTCGAGCAGTCGCTCGACCGCGCGGCGCTCCGATTCCCCCAGTTGGCGTACCGGCACCGTCAGCACGACTATCAGCCTGCCAGATCGACCCCCTGCTCCGCCGGTCGAGTGACAAGGCCGGCACCGGCTCCGCAAGGCCGGGTCCGCCCGGCCCACCTGACGACCGGGGGCACCAGGGCCCCGAGCAGGAGAAACAGGGCACCGAGTACGAGCCAGCCCGGTACGCCCCAGCCGAGTGCGAGGGTGGTCACCACCACCGGCGCGAGCATCTTGCCCAGTTCGTAGCCCATACCGTAGGTGCCCTGGTACTGCCCCTGGGCGTCGGCCGGCGCCAGCCCGAAGGAGATCCCCCAGCCGGCGGCGGAGTGCCACAGTTCCCCGGTGACGTGCGCGACCGCCCCGAGGCCGAGCAGGCCCACCGCGCCGGCGGTGGGCAGCGCGCCGCTGACGGCGAAGAGTACGCAGGCCAGCGCGATGGCCACGCCCGCTCGACGGGCGGCGCGGGCGGCTCCGGGCAGGGTGGCTGCGGTACGCGCGGCGCGTACCTGCAGGAGCACCACCAGCACGGTGTTGACCAACGTCAACGCGGAGATCATCCAGGCGGGGGCCTGGGTGTGACCGGCGATCCACAGCGGCAGGGCGATGGTGAGCAGGCTGAAGTGCATCGACATCAGGCCGTCGACCAGGGTGAAGGCGAGGAACGGGCGATCCCGTAGGGCGACCAGCCGAGGCCCCTGCGCCGGGGCGGCGACCGGGGCGACGGTGGGCAGTCGGAGGAAGACGACCGCAGCGGCCAGTGACGCCGCTGCGGCGGCCAGGATCAGCGCGACGTACCCGGTTCGGGTGTCGGCGGCGATGGCGAAGCCGCCGAGGACGGCGCCGACGGAGATTCCGACGTTGGTGGTGGCCCGCAGATAGGCGCGGGTGCGGACCCGCTGGTCGGCCGGGATCGCTCCGGCGATCAGCGCGCCGCGGGCACCGCGCTCGACCGCGTCGGCGAGCGCGGTGGCGGCTCCCACCAGCACGAACGTGGGGAACGACCGGACGGCGACCAGGCCGATGGTCAGGGTGCCGGCGACGAAGAGGGCACCGACCTGCACACCGCGTGGGCCGACGCGATCGGCAAGGTAGCCGCTCGGGGTGCTGGCCAGCACCCCGACCAGGGCCGAGATGGTGAGCCCGATGCCCACCTGGGTCGCCGACAGGCCAACCGAGCGGGTGAGGAAGAGCGCGCTGGCGACGAGCCAGAGGCCCCGCCCGACGGTCTTGACCAGGGTGCCGAGGGTGAGGACCCGGGACGGACCCGGCGGAGGAAGCAGGCGCATGATCGGCACTCTAACAAGACGTACGTACGGTTTACTAACCAAGGGTTGTCGACGATGCATTGCCGATATATCGTTGATGCATCAGCGATAGTCCTAGGAGAGGAAGAACCCGATGAGGTTCCACCGACAGCACCACGCGATGCACGAGGCCCGGATGCGTGGGTTCGGCTTCCCGCCGGTCCCGCCCGGTCCGCACGGCCATGGCCACGAGCACGGACACGGCGGCCCCTGGGGCGGCCGGGGCCGTGGACGGGGTCGGGGTCGACGCCCCAACGTCCGAGCCTCCGTGCTGGCCCTGCTCACGGAGCGGCCGATGCACGGCTACGAGATGATTCAGGAGATCGACTCCCGCACCGGCGGTGCGTGGCGGCCGAGCCCGGGCTCGATCTACCCCACCCTCCAACTGCTGGAGGACGAGGGTGTCATCGTCGCCAGCACCGAGGAGTCCGGTGGCGGGCGGAAGCGGTTCACGGTCACCGAGGCCGGTCAGGCGGAGGCCACCGAGGCCGCGCAGACCCCCCCGTGGGCGGACGTCGCCCAGGGCACGGTGACCAGCTGGCACGACATCCGCGACTCCGGCGCGCAGGCGATGAACGCCCTGCGCCAGGTGATGATGCACGGCACCGACGACCAGCGCGAGCGGGCCGCCCAGGTGCTCGACGAAACCCGACGCAAGCTGTACGCGATCCTCGCCGAATCCGAGTGACGCCAGCCCAACGCCACAAGACCACAGACGAAAATGCGGCCGTTCCCCGGGCGGGGAACGGCCGCTTTTTCCAAACGGAAAATCAGTGCACGGTGACGGTTGGGCCGGTGACCAGCCCGCGCAGTTCCTCGGGGAGTTCGGCGCCCATCTCGTCGGCGATCCGCAGCGCCTCCTCGATCAGCGTCTCGACGATCTGCGCCTCGGGCACCGTCTTGACGACCTGCCCCTTGACGAAGATCTGGCCCTTGCCATTGCCGGAGGCGACGCCGAGGTCGGCTTCCCGGGCCTCGCCCGGACCGTTGACCACACAGCCCATGACGGCGACGCGCAGCGGCACCGGCAGCCCTTCCAGGCCGGCGGTGACCTCTTCGGCGAGCTTGTAGACGTCCACCTGGGCCCGCCCGCAGGACGGGCACGAAACGATCTCCAGGCCCCGCTCGCGCAGGCCGAGCGACTCCAGGATCTGGTTGCCGACCTTGATCTCTTCCACCGGCGGGGCGGACAGCGACACCCGGATCGTGTCGCCGATCCCCTCGGCCAGCAGCGCACCGAAGGCGACAGCCGACTTGATGGTGCCCTGGAACGCCGGCCCGGCCTCGGTCACGCCGAGGTGCAGCGGGTAGTCGCACTGCTCGGCGAGCTGCCGGTACGCCCGGATCATCACGACCGGGTCGTTGTGCTTGACCGAGATCTTGATGTCCCGGAAGCCGTGCTCCTCGAAGAGCGAGCACTCCCACAGCGCCGACTCGACGAGCGCCTCGGCGGTGGCCTTGCCGTACTTCGACAGCAGCCGCTTGTCCAGTGAGCCCGCGTTGACGCCGATCCGGATCGGCACCCCCGCGTCCCCGGCGGCACGGGCGATCTCCTTGACCTTGTCGTCGAACTGGCGGATGTTGCCCGGGTTGACCCGGACGGCCGCGCAGCCGGCGTCGATCGCCGCGAAGACGTACTTGGGCTGGAAGTGGATGTCGGCGATCACCGGGATCTGCGACTTCTTGGCAATGGCGGGCAGCGCCTCGACGTCGTCCTGGGACGGCACCGCCACCCGGACGATCTGGCAGCCGGACGCGGTCAGCTCGGCGATCTGCTGGAGGGTCGCGTTGACATCGGAGGTGAGGGTCGTGGTCATCGACTGCACCGACACCGGCGCACCGCCACCGACCGGCACCGAACCGACCATGATCTGGCGGCTGGCCCGACGGGGAGCGAGCGGCGGGGGCGGCACGGCGGGCATACCGAGACTGATAGCTGTCACTTCAGGCACTCACCTTGAGAAGAGCGTGATCGGGTTGACGACGTCTGCGGCGATGGTCAGCAGCGTGAACGCGCCACCGATCAGGATCACCGCGTACGTGAAGGGCATCAGTTTGAGGTAGTCCACCCGGCCGGGGTCGGTCCGGCCGATCCGCGCATAGACCCAGGAGCGGGCCCGTTCGAACCAGGCGATGGCGATGTGGCCGCCGTCCACCGGGAGCAGCGGCAGCAGGTTGAACACGCCGATGAAGAAGTTCAGCGACACGAAGAGCATGAAGAAGACCAGCCAGGCGTTGTTCTCCACGGCCTCGCCACCGAGCCGGCTGGCGCCGACCACGCTGATCGGGGTGTCGACGTCCCGTTCGCCGCCGGTGAGGGCGGTCCACAGGGCGGGGACCTTCTGCGGGAGGCGCTGAAGCGCCTGGGCGGTGCCGACGGCCAGCTGACCGGTGAAGTCGGCGGTGGCGCCGAAGGCGCCGACCGGGCCGTACGTCACGCGGGTGGGAGTGCTGGGGACGAGCCCGACGCCGAGCGCGGCCACCGGCGCGGCGGCACCGTTCGGGTCGTCCAGCGGCGGGCGCTGGGTCTGCGCGAGCACCGTGCTGGCGGTGCCCGGCTGCCCGTCGCGGACGTACGCGATCTGCGCGGTCTCCCCCGGCTTGAGCGTGCGCAGCGTGGTGAGCAGGTCGCCGTAGGAGTTGATCGGGGTGCCGTTGACCGAGGTGATCCGGTCACCGTTCTTCAACTGCGCCTGGGCGGCCGGGCTGGCCGCGTCGGCGGGGGTGCACGCTCGCAGCGAGTTCTCCGGCACCACGCACTCACTGAGCCGGATGACAGCGGGCTCCTGGCGCGCCTGCGCGTCGGTGGTCGGGAAGTCCGGGTTGGGCAGGCCGGCGGAGACGGCCAGGATCCAGATCGTGACCAGGGCGAGCGCGAAGTGCGTGATCGACCCGGCGGCCATCACGATCGTCCGCTTCCACACCGGGTAGCGCCACATCACGCGCGACTCGTCGCCCGGTTCGACGTCGTCGTCCTGTGGCGTCATCCCGACGATCTTGCAGAAGCCGCCGAGGGGGATGCCCTTGAGGCCGTACTCCGTCTCACCCCGCTGGAACGACCAGATGGTGGGGCCGAAACCGACGAAGTACTTGGTGACCTTCATCCCGAACGCCTTGGCGGTCAGCAGGTGACCCGCCTCGTGCAGGCTCACCGAGATGAGAATGGCCAGGGCGAAGAGGACCACCCCGAGCAGGTACGACATCAAGCTCCTTCCACCGAACCCGCGATGATCTCCTGCGCGTGCGCGCGTGCCCACGACTCGGCCGCGAGCACGTCCTCGACGGTACCTGGTTCGTCGAAGTCCGGAGCCTCCTCCAACACGCGTTCGAGGGTGTCGACGATGCCGAGGAACGGCAGCCGGCCCGCCACGAACGCGGCCACGCACTCCTCGTTCGCCGCGTTGTAGATCGCCGGCCGGCACCGCCCGGCCTCCCCGGCGGCCTTGGCCAGGGCGACGGCCGGGAACGCCTCGTCGTCGAGCGGCGCGAACTCCCAGGTGTGCGCGGCCGTCCAGTCGACGGCGGTGGCGGCCTCGGGCACCCGGTCCGGCCAGCCCATGCCGAGCGCGATCGGCAGCCGCATGTCCGGTGGGCTGGCCTGGGCGATCGTCGACCCGTCGACGAACTCGACCATCGAGTGGATCACCGACTGCGGGTGCACCATCACGGTGATGTCGGCGTAGGGCACGTCGAACAACTCGTGCGCCTCGATCACCTCAAGCGCCTTGTTGACCATCGTCGCCGAGTTGATCGTGACAACCGGCCCCATGTTCCACGTCGGGTGCGCGAGCGCCTGCTCGGGTGTGACCTGCGTCAACTCGTCGCGCCGTCGACCCCGGAACGGCCCGCCGCTGGCGGTCACGACCAACCGCCGCACCTCACCGCGCGTCCCGGACCGCAGGCACTGGGCCAGCGCCGAATGCTCCGAGTCGACCGGCACGATCTGCCCCGGCCGCATCACCGCGGCCTTGACCAGTGGGCCGCCGGCGACAAGGGACTCCTTGTTGGCCAACGCGAGGATACGACCACCGCGCAGCGCGGCCAGCGTAGGAGCGAGGCCCAGCGAGCCGACCACCCCGTTGAGCACGATGTCGCACGGCCACTGGGCCAGCTCGGTCATGGCGTCCGGGCCGGCCACGATCTTGGGAAGCTTGAAGTCACCGGTGGCCCACCCGCGCCGGCTCGCCTCGGCGTAGAACGCGAGTTGCAGGTCCTGCGCGGCGGAGGCCTTGGCCACCCCGACCACCTCGACGCCCAGTTCGAGGGCCTGCGCGGCGAGCAGCTCGACGTTGCCGCCGCCCGCACCCACGGCGACCACCCGGAACCGGTCCGGGTTGCGTCGCACGATGTCGATGGCCTGGGTGCCGATCGAGCCGGTGGACCCGAGCAGAACGAGGTCGCGGGGGGAAGTCACCCGGCCATTCTTCCCCACCCGGGCTGTACGCCCGCTGGGAGCCTCAGGCGTCGCCGTCCGGTGCCTCCGGCAGCGCCTCCTCGCCGAGCAGGTCGTCCGGATCGATGGAGAACTCGAACGGCTCCCGCATCACGAAGCGCGTCCCGGCCGCAGCGGCGGCCACCGGGCGGTACTCCCCCTCGGTCAACTCGTACAACGCGATGGTGGGCACCCGATTGCGCAGGTCGACCCGGAGGAAGAAGGGCACACCGGCTGCGGCGTACTCACGCGGCCGGTCGATGATGTCCTTGCGCCGGTTTCCGGGCGAGACGATCTCCCCGAGAAGCACGGCGTGCCCGATGTCCATCGTCGTTCGACCGCCGCCCGGAGCGTCGAGAATGACGATGTCCGGAATGACGAGATCCTGGCCAGAGACGATGTTCGTCTCAAGATAGAGCCACAGCTTCGCCCGACGGGCCGCCTGCTTGAGGAGATAGGCGAGATCCAGTTCCGCGTCCTGATGGTCATACCCTGCATGTGGTGTCACGATCACGCTTCCGCTCAGAACCTCAACCTTGGGGCCGTTGGTCTCCGGCAACAGGTCGAGGGCGAGCTGCGCGGTCCACGGCTCGTCGTGCCACCGCAGCACGTCGAACGACGGCTCGGTGTGCTGCGGCGCCGGCTTCGGCTCGAACGCGGCCTGAGCCATCCGGGCTCACCCCCTCAGCGGGACATTCTGCTCAGGTCAGCCTAGCCACCGCAGCCCCAGAAGAGCGTCATCGCACACCGGGTCCGTCGGTCCGAGATGAGTGCGCCGCGGCCTTCACAGGTGGCGCGTGCAGATCTTGGACAGTTTCCGTCACGGCCGAATAGTCACGGCCGAACGGAAAGTGTCCAAGATCTGCGGGCCGGCACCCGACTCGTCGTCGTCCGGTGCCGCACGACGGCCAACCAGACGGCCGCGCCGATGCAGAGGACGGCCAGCAGGGACAGCAGCACCAGGGCCGGGTTGACCCAGGCGGGCACCAGGTCATGGGTGGCGTTGCATCGATCATGGAGGGGGAACCATCGCGACGACTCACGCCAGTGGACCGCGCGGTAGGCACTGTCGTAGGCGACGCCAGCCTGTCGGCAGGACTCCTCCGAGCTCATGGAGGAACCCGCGAACGCCCCGACAAACCAGGTGAGGGCGGTGGCGACGATCGACAGCGCGGCCGTCGCGACGAACCAGCCCGGAGTCTTCCAGCGGCCGGTGAGCAGAGGTCGGCCCCACAACCAGAGCATGAACAGAGCGGGTACGGCGAGGCAGAGCCCTGTCGTGATGACACCCATCCTGATTGTCAACCTTTCGCCGGTGAGCCGACCTTGATCATCGCACGGACCGGCTCACCGCCGTGAAGGTGACGAAGGCCGTCCAGGCCGAGGTGGTGAAGGTCAGCACGGGTCCGCGCCGGTCCTTGCTGTCGTGTACGCCGACCGTCTCGGCGAACCCCGCCACCTCGACGCAGTCGCCCTCGCCGCCTGATCGGGTCGACGTGCGCCAGACTCCGTCACGCATCATCGGTCGCCTCCTTCGCTATGACCGCGATCAGATCGCGGGGCTCGGCCACCTCGCCGTCGTCGACGTCGGCGAGACCAGCTCAGCGAGGAGAACGCGCCGTTTCTGCGTACCCGAGTGTTCTGTGACGCCAGGATCGACGGCGCGGGACGCTGCCAACGCCGCGACGACCACGACGGACCCGGCGCGGCGGGGATCGACTCGGCTTCATGGAAGTCGGGGTGTCCGCAGTCCGCGGACACCCCGACTTCACCGAAACCGTGTTGATCAAGCGACGACCGGAGGGTTAGCCGCCGTTGATGACGAACTGCGAGCCCGGCTGGATGACGATGTTGCCGTCGGCCGAGTTGGTGATTGTCACGTTCGTCAGGTTGGCGTTGCCGCGCGCGCCGCTCATCGCGAGGATGCCGGCACCGTTGTTGGACTTGTCGATCCGCACGTTGGTGATGGCGAGGTTCGGTATGTTGCCGCCACCGTTCTTGAACTGGATGCCGTCGTACGTGGAGTCGATGATGTCGGTGTCCCGGATGGTGACGCCGACGATGTCCCGAGTGGCCGGGAAGATCGTGATGGCGCCGAACTCCTGGTCCTCGTTCCAGAAGGCCCCGCCGGTGCGGTAGAGCCCGTTGTTGGCGATCAGCGTCGTGCCGGAGAACGGCAGCGGGTCGTGGTCGGTCGCCAGCATGATGCCCGGGTAGTTCGCCGTGTCGTAGATCAGGTTGTTCTCGATCGAGTTGTCGTAGCCGCCGTAGATGGCGATGCCGTTGGCCCGCCAGGGCAGCTGGATGGTGTTGTTGACGAAGTGGTTGTCGTGGGCGATGTCGACGTTACGGTCCTTCACGTACGGGTTGGCCCAGACCGCGAGCGCATCGTCACCCGTCGTGCGGAACGACGAGTTGAACACCCGCGAGTTGCGCGTGCCGTTGCTGAAGTTGATGCCGTCGGCGTACGTGTTGCGGATCCGCATGCCGCTGAACTCCAACCCGTCGGCCGGCCCCCACAGGTCGGGGATGTTGTCGTAGTCGCGACCCACCCAGACACCCACGTTGGCGTGCTCGATCCAGACGTTGCTGATCTTCGTGCCGGTGCCGAACCGACCGTTCAGACCGACGCCGCCCTCGGCGTTGCCGTCACCGCCCCGGATCCGGCCGGAGCCGAAGATGGCGATGTCGGAGATCTGGGTGTTCTTGTCGATGTCGAAGCCGAAGTTGCCCTCGTGCGGGTGGTTGATGCCACCCACCACGTTCTGCGGCTCGGTCAGCGTGTAGAGCTGCGAATGCCACATGCCGGCGCCCCGGATGGTGACGTTGCTGATGCCGACCTGGTTGTGCGTACCCCGGTTCAGCGGGTCGTCGGTCAGGATCTTCTGCTCCTGCCGCCACTGCCCGGCCGGGATCCAGACGCAGCTGATCACGCCGTTCTGGTCGTCGGTCACCGCCCGTTGGATGGCGGCGGTGTCGTCGAGCCCGTCGTTTGGGACCGCGCCGTACGACGTGATCGAGGTGCAGCCGGCCGGCTGGCTCGCCGCCGGTGCCACCTGCTCCAGGTCGATCATGTCGATGACGTAGAAGGCGGCGGTGTCACCCGAGTCGCGCTGCAACTTGAAGCGGGTGCCCGCAGGGTACGACTGGCCCAGCAGCGCGTTCGACTCGTCGAAGAGCCGTCGGGCGTCGGCCTGCGGGGTGTTGGTCAGCGCCTCCGGCCCGTCGGTGTTGCCGTAGAGCCAGCTGTGCTTCGACGACAGCGTCAGCTTCCGGGAGAAGACGTCGTTGACGTAGAGGCTGATTGTCGCCTCGATGCCACCGCCACCGGGCGCGTCCGGGATGGAGTTGCGCACCACGATGGCGTTGGCCTGGTTGGCCGAGGTGAACTCGACGAACTGGCCGGTGCTGGTGAGCCGTACCGACTTGCGGCCGGATGACTCGCTGGCGAAGTTGGTGTGCCCGAAGGTGCGCAGCGGGTCGGCCTCCAACAGCGTCCCCTGGTAACGACCAGCCTCCGCCTCGTAGGAGACGTACGGGACGGCCGCACCCCGACCGACCACGATCGACTGGCTGAACGCGTTGTTGGTCTCGTTGGTCTCGGTGACCACGTTTGTGGCGTCGGCGGTGGCGGTGAGGGTCGCACCGCCACTGGTGGCGGTCCAACTGCCGTTGACGGCCACGGTGACAGTCGCGCCGGCGGCGATGGAGGCGGTGTTGGTGTTGAGCGTGGTGCTGCCCGCCACCAGTCGGGTGACAGTGGTCGCGCCGGTCGCGGCGGTGCCCCGGTTGCGGAGCGTCACGGTGAAGGTGACGGACGCCCCGACGGCCGGGTTCGGCGGGTTCGAGGCGATGCCGAGCACCTGGAGGTCGGGGCCCGGGGCCTGTGCCACCACCAGTGGCGACGCGGCCGTGAGGCTGTTGTTGCCGTTGTTCTGCTCCACGATCGTGTTCGCCGGGTCGACCACCGCCGAGACGGCGTAGCTGCCCATCGGCCGGGTACCGGCGTTGAACGAGACGGTGGTCGAGGCGCCTGCGGCCAGCGCGCCCACCGGGGCGCTGCCGACGACCGCGCCAGCCAGGGTGAAGTTCACAGTCGTCGCACCGGCGGACGCCGAGCCGATGTTCTGCACCACGGCGGAGAGCGTGACCGGGGAGACCTCGCTCGGCGACGTGGGCGACCAGGTGACCGCGCTGACGACCAGGTCCGGGTTGGGTGCCGGCGTACCGCACACCTCAAGCTCGGCGACCTGGCCGGACGGGGCACCGGTGTTGCCAGTGAACCGCAACTGCACGTCGGCTGTGGTCGCGCTGACCGGGATGGTCACCACGTTGGCGCCCTGCACGAACTGGTAGGTCGCCGCCGACACCAGGCTGGTGTACGCCGACGACGCCTGGTCGCGACCGAGGACCTGGATGGTCTGGGTACGGGTGCCCCAGGCCGGGTCCGGGTTGAGCTTCACTGTGACACCGGAGATGGCGTGGTTCGCGCCCAGCGCCACGGTCAGGTTCTGCGGGTAACTCGCCGCGCCCTCCCAGTAGGTGCCGAGCTGCCCGTCGTTCGCCTTCTCCGGGGTGAAGGTGAAGGTGGAGCCGCTCGCCGTCATGCTCTTGCCCTGCGCCACGTTGGTGCAGGCGGGCGGGTTGCTGCCGGTCCGCGTGACGGTGTTGCTGTTGCCGGAGAGGTTGCCGGCGCCGTCACGGGCCCGGACGTAGTAGGAGACGGTGGCTGTGGCCGGCTGGGTGTCCTGATAGGTCAGGACGGTGCCCAGCGTCGCGATCAGGGTGCCGCCCCGGTAGACGTTGTAGCCGGCGAGCCCGCTGCCACCGGAGTCGGTGGAGGCTCCCCAGTTCAGCGTGATCGTGCTGCCCGACGTGCTGTGCGACAGCGTCCCCGGGACGCTCGGCGCGGTGGTGTCCCCGGTGGTGTCGCCGCTGCCGTACACCTCCAGCTCGGAGAGCTGCCCGGCCGGCCAGCCGCTGTTGGCGGTGATGGTGATCCGGACGTAGCGGGTGGAGGTCGGGCTGACGTTGATGGTGACGGTGCTGCCGCTCGCCGGGTCGAAGGTGTAGGTCTGCGACCCGACCAGATCGGTGAAGGACGAGCCGTTGGTGCTGCCGCGCACGCTCAACGTCTGCGTCCGGCTCCCCCAACCGGCGGTCGGCAGTTTCAGCACGACCTGGTTGACGCTCTGCGACGAGCCGAGGTCGACCTGCACCCACTGCGGGAACGCGTTGTTGACGCTCTCCCAGTAGCTGCCCGCGTTGCCGTCGACGACCTTCGACGAGTCGTAGACGTCGGCGTGGCCGCTCTCCTGGGTGGGACGGCCCTGCGCGAGGTTGGTGGCCGCCGGGGCGAAGCCGGTGCTCGGTGCGGCTGCGGTGTCGGCGGGGCGGGCGGCCGCGGCGGGGTTCGCGACGGCGGTCGCCCCGGCCGTGGCGATCAGCGCGGCGGCGGCCGTGGCCGCCACCATCCTGAACAGATTCGTTCGTCTCATCACTGTCCTTGTCGTCGGGGGACGGTTGCCGCGGTGGCGTGACCACGGGTGGGGGTGCGGCGGTGCAGCGCCGGCCGACGCGCAAGGGCCGGGTGTCGAGAGAGATCGAGGGGTACGACCGTCAACGGGCCTCTCCGAGGCCCGTTGAATCTTCCGATAACATGCCAGGAACCGTGCATGCCTTTGTCAAAATCTTGCGGAACTTTGCCCAAAGGTTACTGACGCGCTACGGGAAGCGTCAACACTTCGACCACCATGACTATTTATGGCCATGCGCGCCCTACCGGCTGTCGCGGTCACGCGAGGCGAGGCCGGGCCGGGCGGGGGCGGGGCGGTCGTCGGCACAAGAGAGTGATGCCGGTGAGTCATATTGATGACTCACCGGCATCACGTTCATCGGTGGGCAGGGCTCGCCGCCGGCACCCCCGCGGGCCTGGGCGCGCACCGGCGTGGGTCAGGCGGTCGGTGCCGCCAGGACGAACGTCTCCAACAGCTCCCCGCCGTACCAGTCGGTGCGCTGACCCACGTGCGCCATGCCCAGTCGCCGACACACCGCCATCGACGGCTCGTTGCCCGGCGACACGACCGCGTAGATCTCCCGGGCGCCGGCGGCGAACTCCCGCGCCAAGAGCGCACGAGCGGCCTCGGTGGCGTAGCCGTGACCCCACGAATCCGGGTGCAGGTGCCAGCCCGTCTCGATGTCCTCGGTACGCACCGCCTCGTCCCGCCCCGGCAGCGGTTTGAGCAGCACCGTGCCCACCACCTTGCCGGTCTCGCGTACCTCGACCGCCCAGGTGCCGTACCGGCCGCCGTCGGCCGCGTGCCGGTCCTGCCAACTGCGCAGCCGCTCGACCGCCTGCGCCGGGTCGGTCATCGGCAGGCCCGGCGCCGCTCCCAACCAGCGGGTGATCTCCGGGCGGGAATAGATGTCGTAGATCCGCGCCAGGTCGCCCGGATCGTCCGTCCAGTCACGCAGGATCAGGCGTTCGGTGGTGAGAACAGTCATGACCGGCGATCTTAAGGAGTGACGGCACCGACGACAGGGAAGGAGGACCCGATGGGCAGCGGATGGCAACGCACGAAACGAATCACCAGTGCCGCGTTCCGTCCGGTGCGCGGACGGGACCTGTCGCTGCACGCCGCCGCGATCACCTTCTACGGGGCGATCGCCGTGGTGCCGGTCGCGCTGCTGGCGATCTGGCTCACCGCGCTGGTGGCCGGAGCCGACCGGGTACGCCGGCTCACCTCGTACGCCGTGGAGGCCCTGCCCACCGCGATCGGCGCGCCCCGGGCGGTGGACGCGCTCGTCGACGCCGGGGTGGAGTTGACCCCGCTGCTCGCGCTGGCCTCCCTGCTGCCCGCCTCGCTGTACGGCGAGGGCCTGCGCCGGGCGTTCGTCTCGGTGGCCGCGCCCCGCTCCGACGAGCACCTGGTCGGCTGGCGGGGCCGGCTCCTGCTGCTGCCACTGCTCGCGCCGGCCCCCGCGCTGCTGCTGTCGATCCTGCTGGCCCTCCCGCTCACCACCCACCTCGTACGCCAGGGCGGTTGGCTCGGTGCGCTCGGCGTGGTGCTGTCGTTCCTGGGGGTCTGGCTGGTGCTCACGCCGGTGCTGATGTGGGTGTTCCGGGTCGTCGGTCCGGCCTCACCGGACTGGCTCTCCACCCTCGGGATCGGGTCGTTCACCGCAGCGAACCTTTCCGGCTTCATGCACGGCTTCGTGCTCTTCGCCTCGCTCCCGCTGGACCTGGGAGTGCCGTTCGGCGGCTTCGACGAGATCGGCGCGGGCGTGGCGGTACTCCTCTGGCTCTACCTGTTCCACGTGATCGTCCTGGCCGGCTACTCGGCCACCCTGGCCCTCTCCCACTGGCGCACCACCCCCCACCCCCGCCCCCGGACCCCGGCCCCACCCCCGCCTCACCCCGGTTGATCATGAAGTTATTGCCGTCCGCTGCGGCGTGTCGTGGCAATAACTTCATGATCAACGGAGGGCTGGGCGGAGGGCGGGGCGGGGCGGCGGGCGGTTAGGGGGCGGAGAGGGCTTCGGTGGGGGTCAGGCGGGCGGCTCGGATCGACGGGTAGACGCCAGCGACCACGCCGACCAGGAGCGCGCCGGCGATCCCGCCGGCCACGGCGGTCAGCGGGATCGTGGGAGGCCAGCCCTGGTAGCTGGCGTAGCCGACCGTCGCGAGCACCCCGAGGGCCGCCCCGGCCGCGCCTCCGAGCACGCTGAGCAGCACCGACTCGGTGAGGAACTGCACCCTGATCTGACCGCGGTTCGCGCCGAGCGCCCGGCGCAGGCCGATCTCCCGACGGCGCTCCAGCACCGAGATGACCATCGTGTTGGCCACGCCGATCCCGCCGACCAGCAGAGCCACCGCCGCCAGGCCGAGGAACAGCCCCGAGAAACTGTTCTCCGTGGCCTGTTTCGCGGCGAGCGCGTCGGAGGGGCGGCTGACCTGGACCAACCCGGGCAACTGCGGATTGAGGGTGGCCGGCAGCACGGCACGGACGTCCTCCAACGCGTCCTCCCTGGCCCGCAGGTAGAGGACCGTGGGATGACCGTCGAAGCCGAGCATGGCCTTGGCGGCATCCCACCCGACCAGCACCGAGCGGTCGAGATCCGGGGAGAGCGGCAGCGGCTCCAGGATGCCGATCACGGTGAACCAGCGCTCACCGATGAAGACCTGAGGCGGCTGCTGGGGGTCCACCGTGGCGAAGCCGAGCCGACCCGCCGCGACGTAGCCGAGGACCACGGTCGGCAACCCCGCCGTCCCGGCGTCCAGGGCCCGACCGCTGTGCATCCGCCCGTTGACCGTCTCCAGCAGGCCCGGCCGGGCGGCGAGCACACTGAGCCCGGACGTGTCGTACCTGTCCAGCAGGTCGTTGCGGCGCACCGCGGTGTGGGTGTTCGCAACCGCGCTCGCCATCTCGACCGGCCCGATCCGCGACGCCATGGCGGCGGCGTCCTCGTGCAGGAGCGCGGGCGGATTCTGATCCGGTACCGGCTCGGCGCGCAGCAGGTTGGTGCCGAGGGCGGAGAGCTGGTTCATCAGGTCGCGCTGGCTGGACGCCGGGATGCCCACCACGACGACCAACGTGGCGATGCCGATGGAGATGCCCAGAGCGGAGAGGACCGCCCGCATCCGGCGCGTGGTCAGCCCGAGCAGACCCAGCCGGAGTACGTCGGTCGGGGCGAGCCGGGTCGACCGGGTGTCACCCGGTGACGCGCTCATGCCCCACCCCCGGCAACGGTGTCGGCGACGATCCGGCCGTCGCGGATCTCCACCTGACGAGGCGTACGGGTGGCGAGATCGCGGTCGTGGGTGATCACGGCGATGGTGGTCCCTTCCGCGTTCAGGTCCATGAGCAGCGCCAGGACCGCCTCGCCGTTGACGGTGTCGAGGGCACCGGTCGGCTCGTCGGCCAGCACCAGCGCCGGCTCGTTGACAAGTGCGCGGGCGATCGCCACGCGCTGCCGCTCCCCGCCGGAGAGCTGGTGCGGCCGGTGGTCGACCCGGTGTGCCAGACCGACCCGGGCCAACGCCTCGATCGCGGTGCGGCGGCGACGGCGGCGGGGCACCCCGGCGTAGAGCAGGCCGGTGGCGACGTTCTCGGCGGCGTCCAACCCGTCGGAGAGGTGGAACTGCTGGAAGACGAAGCCGAGCCAGCGACCCCGCAGCGCGGAGAGCCGACGGTCGGAGAGTGCGGTGACCTCCTGACCGGCGATGCGCAGGCGACCGCTGGTCGGCAGGTCGAGGGTGCCCATGATGTTCAGCAGCGTGGACTTGCCGGACCCGGATGGCCCCACGATGGCCAGCATCTCGCCAGCGCGCACGGTCAGTGAGACGTCGTCCAGTGCGGTCACCCCGCCGGGATACGTCCTGCTCACCCCCTCGACGGCCAGCACCGGCTCGCCGATCACGATGCCGTCACCACGTCGAGCCCCTCGGTCACGCCGGTGCCGCTGATCTCGACCAGGCCCCGGGCGAACATCCCGGTCTGCACGGCCACCAGGTCGCCGTCGGGCAGTTGCAGCGCATGCCCGCCCTCGCGGAGCGCCACCAGCGCGCCGACCGGCACCGCGAGCACGTCCTTGTGGACGGCGGTGGTGAACCGGACCTGGACTGCGGCCGCGTCCAGCTTCGCCACGTCGGCGGCCCGGACCGGCGCGACGAGGACGTCGACGGTCGGTGGGCCGTTCTGAGCTGCTCCGCCGGCCGAACCGCCGCCGCGCACCGTGCGCGAGATCGAAGCGACCTTGGCCGTGATCTCGGAGCCGTCGGGCAGCACGATGGCCGCGTTTCCGCCCACCGCGATGGTGCCCACGTCGGTGGCCGCGACCGGCACGGAGACCAGCTTCACCTTCTCGGTGACGGCCAGCAGCTCACCGGCGACCGGATCACCGGGGAGAGCCGTCACGGTGCTGACCCGGACCGGCCCGGTCAACACAGTGACCTGCCCGACCGCGATCATCCCGGTGGATTCCAGGCCGAGGTCCTTCTGCCACTTCTTGATCGCGGCGACCAGGGCCTCGGTGAGCACCGCCTGGCCGGCGGGCACCTTCGTGCCGTCCTTGCCCCGGGACGGCTGCGACCCGACCCGGTAGCCCAGCGCCTTCAGGTTGTCCGAAACAATCCGTACGTCGCTGCCCACCAGACCTGGCTTGTCGAGCGTGCGAAAGAGCGGCACCCCGCCGAACAGCACCGGCACCGGCCGATCGTTGACCCAGTAGAGCGGCTTGCCCCGGGTCACCGTGTCGCCCACCTTCGGCAGCCTGGTGACGACGCCCTCCCCGGCGCCCTTCACCAGCCGCTCCGGGCCGAAGCCGAGCACCCCACCGACCGAGCGAGTGTCCGACAGGTCGGCCCGGGTCACCTTCGTCGTCGTCACCGGCGGTGGGGCGCTCGCGACGTCACCGCCGGGGTGACGCCGCAAGGCCAGCACCCCGACGCCGGCACCGACGGCGACGACCAGGGTCACCGCCGCCACCACGATCGCCGTACGCCGGGTCGTCCGCCGGGCATGCTCGTCGACCGGCTTACTTCTTGGCACCGAATTCCTCCTTGGTGCAGTCCCTGTCGGCCTTGGCCTGGGCGGCCTCGTCAAGTCCGTTGGTGGGGTCGGCGACGCCGTCGTCGTAGGTCCAGCCGGAGTTGTCCGGCAGCGAGTGGACCTTCAGGCCGCGCCCGCGCAGGCACTGGACGTAGTCGTTCCACTGGCTCGCGAAGTTCGGGTTCTTCTCCCGGTCCAGCTCCGGCGGCTGGAGCGGCAGCTTGTTGGCGCACGCCACGTACGCCGCCTTCGGCTCCCCGCTCGGGTCGAGCGACAGGCCGGCGCCGTCCCCCGTCGCTCCGGGCGCCTGACCGGTGTTCAGCTTCACACCGTGCTCATGCAGGCAGATCTGATACGTCTGCCAGAGCTGCTGCTCCTCCTCGTCCGTCGTGTCCAGGCGGAGCTGCGGCCGTCCGTTGGCGGCACCCCCGGCGGAGGTCGCGCTCGCCGAGGCGGACGCGGTGACGAGGGACGCGACGTCACCGCTGGCGGTGCTCTCGTCGGCGCTGGACGCGCCACCACCGCAGCCGGTGAGGGCGACGGCGAGCAGGGTGACCGCGGCGATCCCGGCCGCGAGCCGATGGGTTGAGTTGGTCATGGCGTGGAGCTTCACGCCCTGGTGTCAGAGACCTGTCAGGAACCGGTCGTCATCCGATAGCCCCAGCTCAGCGGCGTGTCGGAGCCGGTCCGCGCCACGTACAGTCGCTGCCGTGTGTGCGTACGTGCTGGTGGCCGAGGACGACCAGAAGCAGGCGGAGTTGGCGCGTCGCTATCTGGAACGCGAGGGGCACGAGGTGGTGGTGGTGGGCGACGGACGGGCCGCGCTGGAACAGATCCGTCGGCGACCCCCGGCCCTGCTGATCCTCGACGTGATGATGCCGAAGGTCGACGGCCTGGACGTCTGTCGCGTCCTGCGCCGGGAGTCCGATCTGCCGGTGCTCATGCTGACCGCCCGGTCGACCGAGGACGACCTGCTGCTCGGCCTCGACCTGGGCGCCGACGACTTCATGACCAAGCCGTACAGTCCGCGTGAGCTGGTCGCCCGCGCCCGCAGCCTGCTGCGCCGGGGCAAGCGGACGCAGGCGGACCCGGTGCTGCGGGTCGGCGCCGTGCACGTCGACCCGGTGCGCCACGAGGTGCGCAGCGACGGACGTCTCGTCGACTGCACGCCCGGCGAGTTCCAACTGCTTCAGGCGATGGCCACCCAGCCGGCCCGGGCGTTCACCCGCGACCAACTCCTGGGCCACCTGCACGGGTTCGACAGGTACATCACCAACCGAACCGTCGACGTACACGTCATGAACCTGCGCCGCAAGATCGAGCCGAACCCGCGCAAGCCGGCCCGGCTGGTGACCGTGTACGGCATTGGATACAAGTTGGTCGAAGAGTCACCCCGTGTCGAGTGAGGTTCCGCTGCGTCGCAGCCTGCTGCTCCGGCTGCTGGCGCTGGCCGTCCTCATCGCCATCGGCTCGATCGCGGCGACCGCGTGGCTGGCCGTCCGCACCACCACCGGAGCGATCCGACAGGAGCAGGGGCAGGCGCTCGCCGATGACGCCCGCATCTACGACACCCTGCTCGCGTACGCGGCGACCCACCCGAACTGGGACGGGGTCGACGAGGCCCTTCGGCCGCTCGCGCGGGACGTCGACCGCCGGATCGCCCTGACCACCGACACCGGTGCGCCGATCGCGGACTCGGCACCCGGCGCGGGTCCGCTGCCGACGACGTCGTCCGCGACAGTCGACGCGCTCGCCGTCAACACCGCAGTGATGGCCGGCACCGCCCCGCCGAGCAGCTCCGACGGCGGCGCCAGCCGCATCGACCCGCGCACCACCGGGCCGTACCTGCTCCCGCCTGAGGAGCGTGCGGCGCTGCACGGCAGGGCGGCCGAGGCGGTCCAGTGTCTGCACCGTCAAGCGCAGATCGACGCCACCGTCGTGGACGGGCCCACCGGCCGCCCACGGATCGACACCCCCGGCACCGACCTCACCGACAGCGCCATCTGCGCCCAGTCGAGAGCGGCCCTGGCAGCCCGTACGGCCACCGAAGGCAAGGCGCTCGCCCAGCTCAACGCCCTGGTGAACACCTGCCTGGCCCGGCGACGCCTGCCCGCCGTGCAGGTGGATCTGAACTGGACCTGGACGAGGCAGCCGGCGGCCAGCGCACCCGACTCACGGCCCGCGGCCGGCGTCGACCAGGAGCACAACCGGGCGATCAACGCCTGCCTCGGCACCAGCCGACGCGAACAACTCCTGCCGTACGTCGCCCCGGCCGCGACCCTCTTCGTCAGCGACCCGGGCGGTCGCCCCTCGCGCACCTTCGACCTCTCCCCCGCCAACCAGACCCGGATCGTCGCGGTCGCCGGTCTCGTCCTGCTGGTGACGATCGGCTTCACCGTCCTCGCCGGCATCCGGCTGACCCGCCCGCTGCACGCCCTGACCGGGGCGGCGCAGCGGATGCGCGACGGCGACGGCTCCGCCCGGGTCCGGGTGACCGGCCGCGACGAGATCGCCCGATTGGCCGAGGTCTTCAACGACATGGCCGAACGGCGTGAGCGGCTGGAGCAGCTGCGCCGGGCCATGGTCAGCGACATCGCGCACGAGATGCGTACGCCGGTGAGCAACATCAGGGGCTGGCTCGAAGCGGTCGAGGACGGTGTCGCTGATCCGGACCGTCGGCTGCTCTCCTCGTTGCTGGAGGAGGCGACCCTGCTCCAACACGTGATCGCCGACCTGCAGGACCTGGCCGAGGCCGACGCCGGCGCGCTACGGCTGCACCGCGAACAGGTCTACCTCACCGACCTGCTCGCCCAGGTCGCGGAGGCGCACCGGGCCCAGGCCGACCGGGTCGGCGTCACCGTCACGGTACGCACCGAAGCCGACCCGCAGGTGGACGCCGACCCGGTGCGGCTGCGCCAGGCGATCGGCAACCTGGTCGCCAACGCGGTACGACACACCCCGTCGGGCGGGCGCGTGACGATCAGCGCCAGCGCGACCGACGCCGAGGTCATCGTCTCCGTGAGCGACACCGGCAGCGGGATCAGCGCCGAGGATCTGCCCCGCGTCTTCGACCGTTTCTGGCGGGCCGAGAAGTCCCGCAGCCGGCAGACCGGCGGCAGCGGCCTGGGCCTCGCCATCGTGCGCAAGCTCACCGAGGCCCACGGCGGCACCGTCACCGCCACCAGCACCCCCACCCAAGGCTCCACCTTCACCCTCCACCTACCTCCAGCCCCCTACCCTCGCCTCCCCCCTCCCCTCCCCCAGCACGGCCCCAGCCCCAGCCCCAGCCCCAGCCCCAGCCCCAGCACGGTTGATCATGAAGTTATTGCCACTCGACGCGGCGTGTCGTGGCAATAACTTCATGATCACCGGGAGGTGAGGTGGGGTGGGGTGGGTGGTAGGGGTTGAATGGTGGGCAGGGCGGACTAGGCTGCGGCGGCATGAGTGGTGAGATTCCGGCTCAGGCCGACGTCGTGATCGTCGGTGCCGGGCACAACGGTCTGGTCTCCGCCGTCCTGCTGGCCCGAGCCGGCCTGGACGTCCTCGTGTTGGAGGCCGCCGACGTGATCGGCGGCGCGACCCGCACCGAGAACCCGTTCCCGAAGGTGCCGGGGCTGCGCCACTCCACCGGCTCGTACCTGCTCGGGCTGATGCCCCCGGAACTGCTCGCCACGCTCGACGTGCGGATCCCGGTGCTGCGCCGCGACCCGCACTACTTCCTCCCCACCCCGGGCGGCCTCGGCTCGCCGTACCTGCTCTTCGGCAGTGACACCGCCGCCACCCGGGCACAGCTCGCCGAGTTCTTCTCCCCCGCCGACGTGGCCGCCGACGACGCCATGCAGGCCGAGCTGGCCGCGCTGCGAGAAGACCTCGCGCCGGCCTGGCTGGCGGAGCCACTGAACGTGCAGGAGACCGCCGAGCGGTACGTCCGTCCGGCGCTGCGTGAGGTCTTCGTCGACCTGGTGCAGGGGTCGGTCGCCGACTACCTGGCCCGCTTCGAGTTCCGTTCCGAGCTGCTGGTCAGCATGTACGCGGTCACCGACGGCCTGTCCGGCCTCAACGCCGGCCCGGACGACGCCGGCACCGGGCACAACTTCCTCGTGCACAACATGTGCAGACTGCCCGGCTCCGGCGGCACCTGGATGATCGCCGAGGGTGGGATGGGCACGGTGTCGCGGACGTTCGCCGAGGCCGCACGCGCCGCCGGGGTGACGATCCTGACCGGTACGCCGGTGCACGCGGTGACCCTGGACGGCGGCGCGGCGAGCGGAGTGGTGCTGGCCGACGGTCGGGAGGTCGCCGCCCGGGTGGTGCTCGGCGCGTGTGACCCGTACCGGCTGATGGACCTGTTGCCCGACGGCGCGCTCCCGGCGCGGCTCGGCGAACGGATGGCGGCGGTCCGCCGGCCCGGCACCACGCTCAAGCTCAACCTGGCGCTCACCGGGCTGCCCCGGTTCTCCTGCCTGCCGGACGGCACGCCGAGCCCGTTCGGCTCGACCATCCACCTGCTGCCCGGGTCGGCGTCGCTGGTCGGCGGGGCAGCCACCTCGCCGATGACCGCGCTGCGCGCGATGTGGGCGGATGTGCAGGCCGGGCTACTGCCGGCGGAGCCCACAATCGAGTGGTACCTGCACACCACCGTCGACCCGTCGCTCTCCGACGCCGCCGGGCACCACTCGTCGGCGCTCTTCGTCCAGTCCGTCCCCTACGAGCTGGCCGGCACGACCTGGGACGCGGCGCTGCCCGGCTACGTGGACCGGCTCATCGGGATCGTCGAGCGGTACGCCCCCGGCACCGCCGACCTGATCGCCGACGTGGTGCCGCTGCCGCCGCCCGGCATCGAGGCGCACTTCGGCATCACCGGCGGGCACATCCACCACGTCGACAACACCGTCTCGTTCACCGACCGGATGCCCTACTCCACCGGCATCGACGGCGTGTACGCCGGCAGCGCCGGCTGCCACCCGGCCGGCAGCGTCATCGGCGCGGCAGGCCACAACGCCGCCCGCCGAATCCTCGCCGACCTAACCTAACCCACCCCCCACCCCCCACCCCCGGTTGATCATGAAGTTATTGCCACGACACGCCGTCAGGGCAGGCAATAACTTCATGATCGACTAGGCCGGGGCGGGCCAGGGCCGGGCCGGGGTGGGGCCGGGCCGGGCTGGGGCCGGGCTGGGCCGGGGGTCAGATCACGGCTTCGCCGGCGGGGGCGGGGGTTTCGGCGTCTACCCGGTGGGCTCGGACCTTGTGGCCGACGCTGGTCAGGCAGCGGCCGCTGGGGAGGTCGAAGCGCCAGCCGTGCAGCTGGCAGGTGAGCTGGTCACCGTCGACGATGCCGAAGCGGGTCAGGTCGGCCTTCAGGTGCGGGCAGCGGCGCTGCACCACCCAGTCGCCCAACGTGATGTCCTCGGCGTCGGTGCTGCGCTCGTGCTCGTCGTACCAGCCCTCGGCGTACTGGAGCCGTTCCTCCGAGAGGCACTTGAAAAACGCGTAGACGAACTCGTTGTACTGGCCGATCCGGGCCGCCGAGAACCGGCAGGACAGGAAGAGCGAGTTGACCCAATCCACCTCGTCGATGAAGAGCAGGTGCTCGATCAGCGACCGCTCGGTCCGGAACCGGTAACGCACCTTCTCGTCCGCGTACGGCCGGACCTCCTTGCCGGGGAAGTCCACCACGATCGACTCGACGCTCTCGCCGTCATACCCCACCAGGTCGAAACGGACCGGGCCGCCGACCCCCTTGGCCAGGTAGATCGACTCGTCGAGCAGCGGCTCGATCCGACGCTTCATCTCCCCGAGCACGTCCACCTCGGGGTGCCGCCAGGACGCCTTCTCCGCCTCGATGATCGGGCGCTTGCGCTCCCGCATCTCTTCCAGGTGGGCGACCTTGTTCGCGAAGAACTCCTCCACCGGCACCGGGTGGGTGGTGCTCGCGCCCTCGGTGGTTACCTCGGCGACGCTGCCCGGCAGCAGCACGATCCCGTTGGTGCCGCCGACCTTGGCGTACTCCGACAGGAAGACGGACTGGTCGGGGAAGATGTTGCCCTCGTCGCCGTGGATGTCGTTGAACTGCCACAGGGCGTCGTCGAGGAAGCACGGCGGGCCGGCGATCGGGAAGACGTGCGACGCCTTCAGGTCGTCGATGTACCGCCAGGTCCGGTCGAACTGGCGGTCCCGCTTCTGCTTGCCGAACGCGGTCTTCGCCGCCTGCGGCAGTTCGTAGACCATCGGGTACCAGATCGCGCCGGAGAACTGGAGCAGGTGCGCGTGCACGTGCCCCAGCTCAGCGAAGACGCTCAGGTCGGTGGGGCGGGCGTCGTTCTGGTTGAGCAGCCGCACCCCCTCGTACTCGACCCAGAGCGAGGAGTCGCCGATCGGCCCGTCGGTCGGGCTGGTCAACGCCTGAATCATGATCTTCAAGCCGTCGGGCAGCTCCACCACCTGCTCGTTGGGCGCCTTCAGGAACTTGGTGAAGCCCAGCGCCCGGAACTCGTCCTCCATCTCCGAGGTGGGGAACTCGGGGAGCAGGACCGTGGCGTCCTTCGAGACGAAGTCCCGCAGGTGCTTCGCGTCGAAGTGGTCCCGGTGCAGGTGGGAGACGTACAGGTAGTCGACCTGACCCAGACTCTCCCAGTCCAGCAGAGAATTGTCAGGAAACGGGAACCACGACGCGAAGTAGGCCGGATTGACCCACGGGTCGCACAGGATGCTGCCCGCGGCCGTGTCGATCCGCATGCTGGCGTGCCCGGTTCCGGTCACTCGCACCGCACAGTCCCCCTCAAACAGACAATCAGGTGTACGCCAAACGCTACCGGAGCGAGTCTGACCACCGCCCCGCGACGCCGGTAGTGCCGTTCAGCTCAGGCGGGCCGGGCCTGATGGCCAGGAAACCCCCACCCCACCGCGTCACGCACGAGGCGTGCCAGACTAACCAAAGATCCGATCGCGAGGGAAGGACCGACAGTGGCAGGAAGCGAGCCGGTAACGTCGCCAGACCAGCACAAGCCCGGGCACCGCAAGGCCGGGCAGATCGGCGCCGTGCTGTCCGCACTGGCGCTGCTGGCGATGATCTGCGGCAACCACGAGGGCAGGGTCGAGGACATCTGGCTGATCGGCCTGGCCGCGCTGCTGCTGATCATCGTGATCGGCGACATCGTGCTGCGGCGCAACGGGCTGCGCTCCTGACCCGACCCACCGCCGGACGACCGGCCGAGAACGCCGAGGGCCCGCCCCCACCCGGGGACGGGCCCTCGTCCGTACGCGTCGGGGTCAGCGCCCGAAGAGAATGTCCTGCACGTCCTTGAGCGCGGCGTCGACCTCGGCCTCGAAGTAGCCGCCCGGGACCAGGCCGAACCGGAGCGTGTCCAGGTCCTTCGGGTCGACCGGCATCGGGTTGCGGCGCTGCATGCCACCGAGCAGCGTGTCGAAGAACCGGTCCACCTGGTCGGGGTCGTACCCGCTGCCGAACCGGCGCACCTGGAAGCTACGGCGGATCTGGTCGACCCGGTACAGGTCGCTGCCGGGCGGACCGGCCATCGGGGGACCACCCATGGGCGGGCCACCCATCGGCGGGCCGGCCATCGGCGGGCCGGCCACCGCGGGCGGGCCGGCCATCGGCGGACCACCCATGCCCTGCTGCGGCAACGGCGGCGGACCGGCCGGACCACGGCGCATGTCGCGCAGGTCCCGCTCCGGCATCCGGATCTCGGCCGTCATGTCGGCGCGACCGTGCCGCCCGGCCTCAAAGCCGTCGAAGCGCGGCTCCTCCGGCGGCGGCGGATAACCGCCGGGCGCGCGCTGGTCGTCGGGGCCGTACCCACCGCGCTGATCATCCGGGCCGTACCCACCGGGTGAACGCTGGTCCTCCGGGCCGTACCCACTGGGGCCGGCGGGCAGGCCGCGCTGCGGCATGCCGTGGCCACCCATCGGACCGGGGCCCATCGGGCCACCGGGACCCATCGGGGGGCCGGCCGGGCCACGTGGCGCGTCGTAACCACCGCCGCGAGGGGCGTCGTACCCACCGGCGAAGGCACCGGTCGGCTCGTCGTAGCGACCGTAGGGCGGGCCAGCCTGCGCGGGCATCGGCCGGGGCGGCATCGGCTGCGGAACCATGCCCCGGTCATCGCGCATCGGGGGCCCCATCCGGTCCGGTGGGCCCATCCGGTCACCCATCCGGGGGTCGCCACCGCGCCCGGCGCTGTTGCGCTCCTCCAACTCGGCCAGCTGCCGCTCGACCCGGTCCAGGTGCAGGTCGACCTGCCACTCGTCATAGCCGTTGAAGCGGACCCGGAAGACGACGTCGTGAACCTCCTGGGAGGCCACCGGGGCTCCGACCTGACGGCCGTCGAGCGTCGCCTCGACCCGGTCGAGGAAGGCATCCACCTCGTCGACCTTGTATCCCCGGCGGAGCGCCTTGCGCCGGAAACGCTGACCCTGACTCGCCACTATGTCTCCTGGTCTCGTTCGCCACGCCCGGTCACGCCGGTGCCTCTCCGGCGCGGTCGGTGTTGGTGTCGTTGTCCTCGGCGGCGGCGAGCTGGCCACACGCGCCGTCGATCTCGCGGCCCCGGGTGTCCCGAACTGTCGTGGACACCCCGGCATCGCGCAACCGCCGGACGAACTCCCGCTCGACCGGCTTCGGGCTCGCGTCCCAGCGGCTGCCCGGCGTCGGATTGAGCGGAATGAGGTTCACGTGGGCCAACTTGCCGGCCAGCAGCCGCCCGAGCAGGTCGGCTCGCCACGGCTGGTCGTTCACGTCCTTGATCATCGCGTACTCGATCGACACGCGGCGGCCCGTCCGGGCGGCGTAGTCCCACGCTGCGTCCAGCACCTCGGCTACCTTCCAGCGCTGGTTTACCGGCACGAGTTCGTCGCGCAGATCATCATCAGGCGCGTGCAACGACAGCGCAAGGGTCACTGAGAGGTCTTCGCTGGCCAGTCGGCGGATGGCCGGAACCAGGCCGACCGTGGAAACGGTGATGTGCCGTTGGGACAGGCCGAGCCCCTCCGGAGCCGGGCTGACCAGCCGACGGATCGCCGCGATCACCCGGTTGTAGTTGGCCAGCGGCTCGCCCATGCCCATGAAGACGACGCGCGACAGCCTCGGCGGTGAACCCGCGACCACACCGGAGGCGGCCACCCCGGCCATGTACACCGCCTGGTCGACGATCTCCGCCGTCGACAGGTTGCGGGTCAGCCCCGCCTGGCCGGTCGCGCAGAACGGACAGGCCATGCCGCACCCCGCCTGGCTGGAGATGCAGACGGTTACCCGGTCCGGGTAGCCCATCAGCACGCTCTCCACCAGCGCACCGTCGTGCAGCCGCCAGAGCGCCTTGCGGGTCGCGCCATCGTCGCAGGCCAACTCGCGCACCGGGGTGAGCAACGTCGGCAGCAACTGGTCGGCCAGCCGTTCGCGGGTCGCCGCGGGCAGATCGGTCATCTCCTGCGGGTCCCGGACCAACCGACCGAAGTAGTGGTTGGAGATCTGCTTGGCGCGGAAGGCCGGCACCCCCAACCCGGTAACCAACGCCTGGCGGCCGGCCAGGTCCAGGTCAGCGAGGTGCTGAGGGGGCATGGAGGCCCGGCGCGCGGCGGGGGCGACCGAGATGGCGGGGATCAGGGGCAGGCTCGTCATGGCTGCTCCAGTGTGTCACGCCGTCGGCGGCGGGTGCCGGTCCGGAGGTGTCGAACGGGGCGCGACCGCCGGAGCCGGATGACCGGGTAGCCGTGATTCATGCCTCAGCTCACCACCGGCACGAGAACCGCCAACAGCAGGTAGGCCGTCGGCACCGCGAACAGGATCGAATCCAGTCGGTCCATCAGACCGCCGTGGCCGGGCAGCAGGTTACTCATGTCCTTCACTCCGAGATCCCGCTTGATCATCGACTCGGCCAGGTCGCCGAGGACGGCCGCGCAGGAGACGGCCACCCCGAACAGCGCACCCCACCAGGGGGCCACCTCGAACATCAGCCACAGCAGCAACGCGCTGCCCAGGGCCGCAGCGGTAACCGAGCCGGCGAAGCCCTCCCAGGACTTCTTCGGGCTGATCGACGGGGCCATCGGGTGTTTGCCGAAGGAAACCCCGGCCGCGTACCCACCGGTGTCGGAGAGGACCACCCCGATCAGGGTGGCCAGGATGCGCAGATGCCCATCCTCGGGGGCCGCCGCCAGCAACGCTGCGAAACCGGCGAGGAACGGCACGTAGACGGCGATCAGGGTGGCCGCGGTGAGATCCCGCTGGAAGCCGGCCGGCCCGTCACCCAACCGCCAGATCATGGTGCCCAGCACCGTGACCAGCAGCCCCAGGCTGAGCGCGTCCGGGCCGGCGAACCAAGCCAGCCCCACGGTCAGCACGCCACCGGCGATCAGCGGCACCAGCGGCGGATGCGCGCCGCTGCGCCGGACCGCGCGGGCCATCTCCCAACTGCCGATGGCGACCGCGGCGGCGATCACCGGCAGGAACGCCAACGGGTAGACGAGCAGCGGCACCACGATCAGCGCGCCGAGGCCGAGCCCGACCCCGATCGCCGCGGGAAGGTTGCGCCCGGCCCGCCCGGTGCCCACCTGCTGGGTGGCCGGCCGGTCGAGGCTGGCCCGCCGTCGCCCCTTCGGCCGTCGACCGGTCGTCGGGGCCTCGTCCGGCGCCACCTCGGCCCGGACGGGCTCCAGCTGCTCGGTCGGGTACCCCGGGTCGTCGAAACGGGCGGGAGGGCCGTCGACACGGCTCGGCTCGTCGAAGCGCCCACGGTCCGGGCCGTCGTAACGGGGCGGCGCGTCGCCAGCGGCGGGAGGTCGGTCCTGGTACCGGTCGCCACGAACCCGGTCGTCGTACCGGTCGGGCTGGTTGCGGTCGTCCACGTGCCGGTCGCGGCCGTCGAAGCGGTCGTGCCGGTCGCGGTCGTCGAAGCGGTCGTCCGGCCGGCCACGCTCGTCGTACGGGTCCGCCGGGTGCGGGTCGGCGTACGGCCGGGCGTGCGGGTCGGCGTACAGCTCAGGGCCGGCGGCCGGGCGGCGGCTCCACTGGCCGGCCTCCAGCTCCTGGTCCGGCCAGGGCAGCGCCACCTGGCGCTCCGGTCGGTCCCAGCCGCGAGGCTCGCTGCCGTAGGGGTCGGGGTGGGACATCACGCACCGCGACGCGGCACGAGAACCACCACATGACGCAAGACCACAAGCATCCCCTACACGTGCGATGTTCCTCCGATTGACCGCCCCGACGGTCGGTCGATCCCCGGTGTTCACCACCCGGTGGCCGGGAATCCTGCCGAGCCTACTGCACACACCGGACCGGCACGGCGGACGAGGCACGCCGACCGACGCCACCCCTCGCCGCTGGGCCGCGGCCAGCGACGCACACCCGTCCGGTACGGCAGGCCACAGACAATCCGCAGCCGTCAATACGACTCGTCCGGTGCTCGATCGACTACTGAGCCGCCACCGCGGGCGTGGTCCGCTGGTGGGGCGCCGGCGCCCGCCGGCGCGTCCGAACGGGGGAAGGGCACTCACATGTACAAGTTCGGTCTCGCGGTGCTGACCGTGGCCGCCATGGTCCTGGCAGCGGCGTCACCGGCCGCCGCCACCACGACACAGACCCGGATCACCATCGACCGCCACGCCAGCGAGCTGTTCCCGTTCGAGCCGCCCGCCGGCGAGCCGGGCGTGACGTACCCGGCCACGTCGGTCACCGCCACCGCCCGCAACTGCCCGGCCGGCTTCGTCCTCATGTCGGCGTCGCTGGTGCAGGACGGCCTGCCGACCCTCTGGGCCACCGGGGGACGCGGCGCCGGCGAGATCGTCTGTGACGGCGGCACCGTCGAACTCTCGATGGCGTTCGCCCGCATCGCTCCGGCGCTGCACCCCGGCCGGGCAACCGCCCACTTCTCGCTGCGTGACGCTGACACCGGCGAGCAGTTCGCCGAGCGCACCAGGACCGTCTGGATTCCCTGCTGACCGACGGCACGAGGCCCGTTCCCGACGTCGGGAACGGGCCTCGGAGCAGGCGTCACACCTCGAGCAGCTCGGTTTCCTTGTGCTTCACCAGGTCGTCGATGCTGGCCACGTAGCGCTGGGTGAGGTCGTCGAGTTCCTTCTCGGCGCGGCGACCGTCGTCCTCGCCGGCCTCGCCGTCCTTGACGATCCGGTCCAGCTCCTCCTTGCCACGGCGGCGGACGTTGCGGATCGCCACCTTGGCCTCCTCGCCCTTGTGCCGAGCCACCTTGATCATGTCGCGGCGGCGTTCCTCGGTCATCTGCGGGAGCAGGATGCGCAGCTGGTTGCCCTCGTTGTTCGGGTTCACCCCGAGGTCCGAGTCGCGGATCGCCTTTTCCATCGCGTTGAGCTGCGAGTTGTCGTACGGCTTGATGATGGCCATCCGCGGCTCGGGCACCGCGATGGACGCCATCTGCGTCAGCGGCGTGGGCGTGCCGTAGTAGTCGATGATGACCTTCGAGAACATGGCGGCGTTGGCGCGACCGGTACGGATGGCGCCGAACTCCTCCTTGGCGTGCTCAACCGCACGCTCCATCTTCTCCTCGGCCTCGAGGAGGGTGTCGTCGATCACCGGTCTCCTCGCCTCCTTCTGTGCTCGTCGTGGGCTCTGCTGAAAGTCGTCAGACCGCTGCTGTCGTCGCCATCGGCGGGACTCAGGCGGTGATCAGGGTGCCGATCTTGTCGCCACCCACCGCGCGGATGATGGTGTCGTCACCCTGCGCGCCAAAGACCAGCATCGGCAGGCCGTTCTCCATGCAGAGGCTGAACGCCGCCGCGTCGGCCACCCGCAGGTTGCGGCGCAGCACCTCGGAGAAGGTGATCGAGTCGAGCTTGCTGGCGGTGGGGTCGATCCTCGGGTCGGCGGTGTAGACGCCGTCCACGCCGTTCTTGCTCATCAGCACCACGTCGGCCCGGATCTCCAGCGCCCGCTGGGCGGCAACCGTGTCGGTGGAGAAGTACGGCATCCCGGCGCCGGCGCCGAAGATGACCACGCGGCCCTTCTCCAGGTGCCGGATGGCCCGCAGCGGGATGTACGGCTCGGCGACCTGTGCCATCGTGATGGCGCTCTGCACCCGGGTCTCGATGCCCTCCTTCTCCAGGAAGTCCTGGAGGGCGAGGCAGTTCATCACGGTGCCGAGCATGCCCATGTAGTCGGCGCGGGCCCGGTCCATCCCACGCTTCTGCAGCTCCGCGCCGCGGAAGAAGTTGCCGCCGCCGACCACCACGGAGACCTGCACGCCGCGGCGAACCACGGTGGCGATCTGCCGGGCGATGGCCTGGACGACGTCCGGGTCGACGCCGATCGCGCCGCCACCGAAGACCTCACCGGAGAGCTTCAGCACCACCCGGCGGGCGCGCCCCGGCGGCGGTGCCGTCGGATCGTCCAGCTCCAGCGTCCGGTCACTCACAACCTGCGTCATCCGCCCCGCCCTTCCCCACGCGCACGCCCCGTGCGGCGCGTACCGCGAACCTGCCGCTGCCGACCCTATGTGACGAGGAGGCCGCGGTGCCTGTCACGTACACCGGCGGCCTCCTCGTTGACGTCTTCTGCCCACGGGCGCGCGTGGCGCCCGGTGGCGGCTCAGGCCTGGCCGACCTCGAACCGCACGAAGCGGGTGACCTCGATGCCGGCCTCGGCCAGCAGCTGCTTCACCGACTTCTTGTTGTCGGCCACCGACGACTGCTCGATCAGGACGAAGTCCTTGAAGAAGGAGTTCACCCGACCCTCGATGATCTTCGGCAGGGCCGCCTCGGGCTTGTTCTCCTCGCGGGCGGTCTGCTCGGCGATGCGCCGCTCGGACTCGACGACCTCAGCCGGAACCTCGTCCCGGGTGAGGTACTTCGGCCGCATCGCGGCGATCTGCATGGCCACACCACGGGCGTCGGCGTCGCCGGCCTCGTCGGTCTTGCCGGTGTACGACACCAGCACGCCGACGGCCGGCGGCAGGTCCTGGGCCTTGCGGTGCAGGTAGACAGCGATGGTGCCGCCCTCGACCCGGGCGAACCGGTTGAGCACCAGCTTCTCGCCGATCTTGGCGGACTGCTCCTGGATCAGGTCCGCGACGACCTTGCCGTCGAGCTCGCTGGCGAGCAGCTCCTCGGCGGAGTTCACACCGGAGCGGTCACCGTGCTCGACCAGCTGCTGGGCCAGCGCGATGAACGAGTCGGTCTTGGCGACGAAGTCGGTCTCGCAGTTCAGCTCGAGCAGCGACTTGCCGGAGTGGGCGACCAGGCCGTTCGCGGCCGTGCGGCCGGCCCGCTTGCCGACGTCCTTGGCGCCCTTGACGCGCAGGATCTCGACGGCCTTGTCGAAGTCGCCCTCGGCCTCGGTCAGCGCCTTCTTGCTGTCCATCATGCCGGCGCCGGTGAGGTCGCGGAGCTTCTTGACGTCCGCGGCGGTGATTTGGGACATGGCTCTCTCTTCGGTGTTGAGACGGCGTGTGGATGGTCAGAGGTGCCGGTTACCCGGATCCGGGCGGATCGTGCCCGGCGTACCGTCGCTGCCCGCCGTTCGCGAAAACGGACGGCGGGACAGCGACGGTGCGATCACTCCGCGGTGGCGGTCGCCGGCTGCTCGGTGGCGGCCTGCGCCGGCTGCTCCGGGCTGGCGGGCTGCTCGGCGGCGGCAGCGGCGGCAGCGGCCGGCTCAGCCGGGGCGGCCGACTCGTCGGCCTTCTTCGGCTCGAGCAGCTCGCGCTCCCACTCGGTCAGCGGCTCGTCGCTCGCGACACCCTCGGGCTTCTCGTCGTTGCCCCGGCGACGGCCGGAACGCGCGATCAGACCATCCGCGACGGCGGCGGCGACGACCTTGGTCAGCAGCTCGGCCGAGCGGATCGCGTCGTCGTTACCCGGGATCGGGAAGTCGACCTCGTCCGGGTCGCAGTTGGTGTCCAGCACCGCGATCACCGGGATGCCCAGCTTGCGGGCCTCGTCGACAGCGATGTGCTCCTTCTTGGTGTCGACGATCCACACCGCGGCGGGGAGCTTCTGCATGTCCCGCAGACCACCGAGGGTGCGGGTCAGCTTGATCTTCTCGCGGGAGAGCTGCAGGGTCTCCTTCTTGGTGTAACCGGCGGCGGTGCCGCTGAGGTCACCCAGGCCCTCCAGCTCCTTCATCCGCTGGAGCCGCTTGTACACGGTCTGGAAGTTGGTCAGCATGCCACCGAGCCAGCGGTGGTTGACGTACGGCTGGCCGACCCGGGTCGCCTGCTCGGCAATCGCCTCCTGGGCCTGCTTCTTGGTGCCGACGAACAGGATGCTGCCACCCTCGGCGACGGTCCCACGCACGAACTCGTACGCCTTCTCGATGTACTCGAGGGTCTGGCGCAGGTCGATGATGTAGATGCCGTTGCGCTCGGTCATGATGAAGCGCTTCATCTTCGGGTTCCAGCGCCGGGTCTGGTGCCCGAAGTGGACACCGCTCTCCAGCAGCTGACGCATGGTCACGACGGCCATGGTTGGGGTACTCCTCAAGGTCCCTGGTTGTCACGCCCGGCCGGTGGCCGGGCGTCCTGGCGCCTGGTCGCCGGCCCATGGTGGGCCCGATCAAGATCGGGACCAGGGAGGCCGTCGCTCCACGACGATTCGTGAAGAGGGCGCGCGAGGTCGACCGCACGAGGCGGTCGCCAGTTGGCCAGTGTACGCCCTTCACCCGTTCGGCCGCCCCGGGGTGCGTGCGAGGGCCGCTCCGCGCTCCCGCCCGATCGCCCGAGTTGCGGGAAGATCGCGCTGGTTCCTGGAAATAGTGGCCTCCGCGTCGTCAGAGGCCACTATTTCCTGGTTGTTGTGCGTCTCTGGCCGCACGCGAGCCGTCAGCCGGCGGCGGGGCAGGGACGGGTCAGCCGGCGGCGAGCGCGGCGGCCACGAAGAGCACCAGACCGACGGTCAGGTACGCCGTCGGCGGCCGGAGCCACCCCCGACCGTTGTCGGCCAGCGCCAGACCTCCGGTTCGTAGCCCGTAAAGCCCGGTCGCGAAGATCGGCAGTCCGGCGACCAGGGCGATGCCCACCACCACGTTCCCGGCGTCCACCGGGTCGCCGGTCACGCCGGCCAGCAGCACCCGCAGCGCGGGGACCTCGAAGATCAACACCAGCAGGGCGAAGAGTACGGCCAGCACCGGTCGACGGGTCCGATAGACGCCGTCGGGGGCCGGCGGGTACAGCGGCGGCTCGCCTGCGGGCAGGTCGGGGCGGGGGCCGATCCCCGGCATCGGGCCGGTCGGCATCTCCAGCGGATGCGGCAGGTCGCCGCCACCCCGGGTCGGCTCGACGATCGGGTACCCGGCGAGCGGTGCAGGACGAGCCTGGCCGGCGAGCACGTCGCCCGGCGAGGTGGTGTCGCGGGCGACCTCCGACCCGGCGCTCGCCAGGGGGGTCTCGACGGCCGGCTCCCGGGCGGCCCGACGACCGGGCAGCTCACCGGAGATCTCCGAAGGGTCCCGGTCCGCCCTGCGCGAACGGGTCACCCGGTATCCGTCGGTCTCCGGCCGGTCGTCACCGAGGGGGTCCACCGCGCCGAAGCGACCGGAGTCGTTCTCGCTCGCCCCGAAACGCCCGGACTGGGCGTCCACCGCCGGGAAGCGTCCCGAGTCCCGTTCCGGGGCACCGAAACGACCCTGGTCCACCGCGTTCAGGCGACCCGGGTCCGACTCCGGCGTACCGCCGAAGCGGCTCGCGTCCACCGCGCCGAAGCGTCCCGAGTCCGGCTCCCGGCGGCGACCGACACCGGTGTCCTCGACGGAGCGGGCGTCCTGGGTGCCACGCTGCTCGGGAATCTCGCTGTCCCGGTACCGGGGTTCACCCGCGCCGCGCCACTCCGACTCGCCGTAACCGCGACCCCGCTCGTCGGGGTACCAGCGTGACTCCTGATCTTCCGGAAAGCTCCGTCGTCCGTCCACGCCAGGCACCGTATGCGACCGGCCACGCCCGCGCCATTTCAGCCCGGCCGGCCGCGCGCCGACCACCCGTGCCGCAGGGCACGAATCCTCATCGGTTGTGAAAAGTCGGTCGGCGACGCCGCCACGGTTCGTTTCGTAAGAACCGGGCCTAGCACAGATGGGCATGATCGTCTGATTGTCCACAGCACACCCGTTGTCCACAGCTGGGCCGCCGCCGGGTCGCGGCGGACGCCCTCCGGCGGGCACCGTGCCGGCCATGACGAAGCGGAACCAGGCGGTTGGCGCGTACGGCGAGCGGTGCGCGGCCCGGTACCTGACCGAGGCGGGGCTGCGCCCGATCGCCCGAAACTGGCGCTGCCCGGCCGGGGAGATCGACATCATCGCGTGGGACGGGCCCGTGCTCGCCTTCTGCGAGGTGAAGACCCGCCGGGGTGAGGGTTTCGGCACCCCGGCCGAGGCGGTCGTCCCGGCCAAGGCCCGCCGGCTGCGAGGGCTCGCCGCGCGGTGGCTGACCGAGACCGGTACGACCGCCGAAGAGGTGCGCTTCGACGTGCTGTCGGTGCGGCTGCCCGACGCGGGGTCGGCGCAGGTCGACCATCTCAAGGGCGCGTTCTGACATGGGCGCCCGGAGGATCGGTGACGCGCCGTGAGCTACGCGAAGGTGCTCTGCGTGGGGCTGGTCGGGGTGACCGGCCACCTCGTCGAGGTGGAGGCCGACCTGGCCGCCGGGCTGCCGGCGGTGGTGATCTCCGGTCTACCGGACACCGCCCTGCACGAGGCCCGCGACCGGGTCCGCGCCGCCGTGGTCAACTCCGGCCAGCGCTGGCCCAACCGGCGGATCACCCTCAACCTGCTCCCCGCCACCCTGCCGAAATTCGGCTCGGCATTCGATCTTGCCATCGCCGCAGCGCTGCTGGGCGGCTCGGGCGAGCTGCCGCTGCTTCCCCTGGAGGGGGTGGTGGTCCTCGGCGAGCTGGGGCTCGACGGGACGGTCCGGCCGGTCCGCGGCGTACTCCCGATGGTCGCCGCCGCAGCCCAGGCCGGCGTCGCGCGGGTGATCGTCCCGGTCGGCAACGCCGCCGAGGCCGCCGTCATCCCGGGGGTACGGGTGCGCGCGGTGGACACCCTGCACCGGCTGGTCGCCTTCGTCCGGGACGGGACCCCGCTGATCGAGCCACCGGCGGACATCCCGGCACCGGTGGTCGGTGGGCCGGATCTCGCCGAGGTCGCCGGGCAGCAGCTGGGTCGGCGTGCCCTGGAGGTCGCCGCGGCCGGTGGGCACCACGTGGCGCTGCTCGGCCCCCCGGGCACCGGCAAGACGATGCTCGCCGAACGCTTGCCGTCGATCCTGCCCGAGCTGGACGACGACGCGGCGCTGGAGGTCACCGCGCTGCACTCGGTCGCCGGGCTGTTACCGCCGGGCGGTCGGTTGCTGCGTCGCCCGCCGTTCCAGGCACCGCACCACACCGCGACAGTGCCGTCGCTGGTCGGCGGCGGCTCGGGTCTGGCCCGGCCCGGCGCGGTGTCGCTGGCACATCGCGGGGTGCTCTTTCTGGATGAGGCTCCCGAATTCAGCAAGGGTGCGCTGGAAGCGCTGCGCCAACCGCTGGAACATGGCCAGATCCAGCTGAGCCGCAGCGGGGGCGGCACCGTCTACCCGGCGCGCACCCAGCTGGTGCTGGCGGCCAACCCGTGTCCGTGCGCCCAGCCGGCCGGCGATGCGCACTGCGAGTGTTCGCCGCTGGTCCGCCGCCGCTACCTGGGCAAACTCTCCGGTCCGCTGCTCGACCGGATCGACGTCCAGGTGCGGCTCATGCCGGTACGGGCGGCCGAGCTGATGGCGACCGACGGCGATGTCGAGCCCTCGGCGACGGTCGCCGCCCGGGTGGCGGCGGCCCGGCAGTCGGCGGCCGCCCGCTGGGCCGACCTCGGCCGGCGGCTCAACGCCGAGGTCGAGGGCCCGCACCTGCGCCGACCACCGTGGCGACTGCCAGCCCGGGTCACCGCCGAGCTGCGTGGCCGGCTCGACTCCGGCTCGCTGTCGGCGCGCGGCTTCGACCGGGTGATCCGGATGGCCTGGACCATCGCTGATCTGGACGGCCGTGACCGTCCAGATCAGGACGACGTCCGGGAAGCACTGCAACTACGGACGGGGGAGGCGGCGTGAGCGCCGAGGAGGAACGCAGGCTGGCCCGGGTCGCGTTGACCTGGTTGGCGGAGCCGGGCACCCGCGCTGTGCACCGCCTGGTCGAACGGCACGGCCCGGTGGCCACCCTGGACCTGCTGCTCGACGGTGGCAGCCCGGACGGGTGGTTGCACACCACGATCGCCGCACGCTCGGCGGCCGGCGACGCGCGGGCGGTGGCGGCGGAGGCGCTGGAGCGGGCGGATCGACTGGGTGCCCGGCTGGTCACGCCGGACGACGAGGAGTGGCCGGCCCAGGTCGCCAGCCTGTCCGCGTTGCGTCTGCCGGACGTCAGCCGCCGGGTGGACGGCGAGACCGCCCCGCCGCTCTGCTTCTGGGTCCGCGGAAGCTGGCCGCTCGGCGAGGCCCTGGACCGTTCGGTGGCCGTGGTGGGGGCACGGGCCGCCACCGGTTACGGGCAGCACGTCGCGACCGAGCTGGGGTACGGGTTGGCCGAGCGGGACTGGACTGTCGTGTCCGGTGGCGCGTTCGGCATCGACGCCGCCGCCCACCGAGGCGCCCTCACCGCCGGCGGTCTGACCGTCGCTGTGCTTGCCTGCGGGCTCGACCGTCCGTACCCGATGGGCAACGCCGCGCTGTTCGACCGGATCGCCGAGACGGGACTGCTGGTCAGCGAGTGGCCCCCCGGCGCGGAGCCACTGCGGCCGCGGTTCCTGATCCGCAACCGGGTGATCGCCGTGGGCACCCGGGGCACCGTCGTGGTGGAGGCGTCGGCGCGCAGCGGCGCGACGCAGACCGCGCGGCGGGC
The DNA here is from genome assembly GCF_036902955.1 of Micromonospora sp. CPCC 205558. Classification (NCBI taxonomy): domain Bacteria; kingdom Bacillati; phylum Actinomycetota; class Actinomycetes; order Micromonosporales; family Micromonosporaceae; genus Micromonospora; species Micromonospora sp. CPCC 205558. Next base: position 46,533 of record NZ_JBAKHR010000030.1, on the reverse strand, counting down.
CATCCACGCCAATCGGGTGGTCATGGTGGTGCCGGGGCCGGTGACCTCGGCGATGTCCGTCGGCGCACACGAGTTCCTGCGCGAGTTCCCCGACAAGGCCCGGCTGGTCACCGGGGTGGCGCACGTGCTGGAGGAGGTGGGGCGGATCGGCGCGGACCTGGCCCCACTGGCGCGCGGACCGCAGCGGGCCACCGACGCGCTCGACGACGACGCGCGGTCGCTGCTGGAGGCGCTGCCCCGCCGAGGCGCGATGGGCGTGGACCGGCTCTCCGCCCGCGCCGGTGTCGACGTACGGACCGCGCTGCGCAAGCTGTCGCTGCTGGAGGAGTTGTCCATGGTGGTCCGTCGCGACGACGGGTACGCCCTCACCCCGCCACCCGCCGCCTCCACACGTGCGGCAGCGGAGATGCCCGGTCTGCCGGGTACGTGAGCGGGAGCGACACAGCCCGCCGGCTGGGTCGCATGTTTTCGAGCGAGGAGGTGACGCATGCCGCCGAGCGACTAGGTACGGCGCTGTGGTCACAAGAGCCTCGCTCGACAGGCTGTACCCATGGGAGCACCTCCACAACCTGACCGGCAACGTCAGGGACGTTCGACGAACCTTCGAAGGGGTGATGCACGACGAATTGAACGACAGCCTTCCGAAGTCGAGGATATGCAGCTCGTCCAGGTCGTCGCCGCTGAGATTGAATGCCCAGGACAGATGGTGGGCCAACAGCAGATCGAGGCGTTGCTCTAGCCACAGCATCTGATGCCAGTTCTGCATGCGAAATCGCTGTTGGAGGAGCTGTCCAGGTGGTCCGTCGCGACGACGGGTACGCCCTCGCCCCATCCACGCGTGCGGCGGCGCAGACGCCCGCTCTGCTGGGTACGTGAGCGGATGCGTCACCGCCGACCGACCGTGATGGATACCCGACTCACCCGCGTACTCGGGACCTCGGCCAGCCGGCACAACCGGTACCGTGCCCGGCCATGGGTGCAATCAAGCCGTGGCACATCAGCGTGCTCTGCTGTCTCGTCGTGACCGCCGCGCTCGTCGTCGGCCTGCTCGTGGTCCTGAGCAAGCGGAGCAACCGCCGATAAGTCGGGTCGACCACCCGGCGCCGTCGGGTCCGGTGGCGTACCCCGACCGGCCGTAGGCTGATGCCGTGCCAGCTGTCAGTGAGGGTGCCGGGGCCGAGGAGTCGGCCGGCACGCGGGCGCGGCCACGATGAGCCGGCCCGACCGGGGCACCCGGGCCATGCACCAGGCGCTGCCGCCCGCGCTGCGCGATGCGGTCGACGACTTCGCCGAGCACCTGTCGCGGGTCCGTAACCGGTCGGCGCACACCGTCCGCGCCTATGTCACCGACATCGTCTCGCTGCTCGACCATGCCGTCCGGATGGGCTGCGCCGACCTGGCCGAGCTGGACCTGTCGGTGTTGCGCAGTTGGCTGGCACGGCAGCGCACCACGGGTGCGGCCCGCACGTCGTTGGCCCGCAGGGCCGCGTCGGCGCGGGCGTTCAGCGCCTGGGCGCACCGTGCCGGGCTGCTCCCCGCCGACGTGGGTGCCGCGCTGGCCAGCCCCCGCGCCCACCGGGAGTTGCCCACCGTGCTGCGCGCGGACCAGGCCGCGGCACTGGTCGAGGCACCGACCCGGCAGGCACCGCCCGCCAGCCCGCCGGAGCGCACGACCGCAGAGCGCACCGACGCAGCTGCCGGGCCGACCTCGGGCGCGACGACAGAGGGTGAGGCGGTGCCGCTGCGGGACCGGGTGCTGCTGGAGCTGCTCTACGCCACCGGCGTACGGGTCAGCGAGGTGTGCGGGTTGGACGTCGGCGACGTCGACCCCGGCCGGCGGGTGATCCGGGTGTTCGGCAAGGGCGGCCGGGAGCGCTCGGTGCCGTACGGGGTGCCCGCCCAGCGGGCGTTGGACGACTGGCTGCGCCGGGGCCGCCCGGAGATGGTGGCCGCCCACTCCGGCGACGCGCTGCTGCTGGGTGCCCGGGGTGGTCGGCTCAACCCGACGACCGCGCGTCAGATCGTCGGCGCGTACGCCGAGACCGCCGGGCTGCCCCGGACCAGCCCGCACGACCTACGCCACTCCGCGGCCACCCACCTGCTGGAAGGTGGCGCCGACCTGCGCGCCGTGCAGGAGCTGCTCGGTCACTCGTCGCTGGCGAGCACCCAGATCTACACGCACGTCTCGGTCGAGCGGCTGCGCGCCGCGTACCGGCAGGCGCACCCGCGCGCCTGACCAAGGACCGGGAGGGGGCCCGAGCACGGCGGTTACGATCATCGCGTGAGCGTCCCGCAGCCCCCTGAGCCGATCCCGGGCGCCCGCCTGCTCTTCTCCCTGGACCCGGCGGTCAGCCACCTCAACCACGGCTCGTTCGGCGCGGTGCCGATCGGCGTGCAGCGCGCCCAGCAGCGGCTGCGCGACGAGATGGAGGCGAACCCGCTGCGCTTCTTCACCCAGGGGCTGGTCGACCGGATAGCGCACACCCGCCGGCACCTCGCCGCGTTCCTGGGCGCCGACCCGGACGGCAGCGCCCTGGTGGGCAACACCACCACCGGCGTCGCCGTGGTGCTCCAGTCGGTGGGCCTGCGGGCCGGCGACGAGGTGCTGAGCACCGACCACGGCTACGGGGCGGTGAGCCTGGCCATCCAGCGTGAGTGCCGCCGTACCGGGGCGGTCAGCCGGGTGCTGCCGATCCCCCTGGCCGCCAGCGACGAGGAGATCGTGCAGAGCATCCGGGCCGCCCTGCGCCCCGGGCGGACCCGGCTTCTCGTCGTTGACCAGCTCACCTCGGCGACCGCCAAGCTCTTCCCGGCCGCCGCCATCGTGGGGGTGGCCCACGAACTCGGCGTGCCGGTCCTGGTGGACGCCGCACACGCCCCGGGCATGCTGCCCACCACGGTGGCGAGCATCGGCGCTGACTTCTGGGTGGGCAACCTGCACAAGTGGGCGTACGCCCCGCGCGGGACCGCCCTGTTGGCGGTGGCACCGCAGTGGCGGGACCGGATCGAGCCCCTGGTGGTGTCCTGGGAGCAGGAGTCGGGTTTCCCGGCCCGGCTCGAATGGCAGGCGACCCTCGACTACACGCCCTGGCTGGCCGCCCCGGCGGGCCTGTTCACGATGCGCAGTCTCGGCGTCGACCGGGTGCGGGCGCACAACGCCGCGCTGGCCGCGTACGGCCAGCGGGTGGTGGGGAGCGCGCTGGGGGTGGCCCCCGTTGACCTGCCCGACCCCGGCGGACCGGGGGTGGCGCTGCGTCTCATCCCGTTGTCGCCCGGCACGGCCACCACGATCGACGCCGCTCGGGCGTTGCAGACCCGGATCGGCGAGCGGCTCGCCGCCGAGGTGGCGGTGATGAGCTGGAACGGCCGGGGGTGGCTGCGCCTCACCGGCCAGGTCTACAACGCCGCCGACGAGTACGAGCGGCTGGCCGCCCGGCTGCCCGCACTGCTCGCCCAGCGCTGACCGGACCGCCCGGGGCCCGGCGACCAGGGTCGGACAACCGGAACCAGACCGCCGGGACCGGACGACCGGGAGCAGCCGCACCGGGCCGAGGCCGAGCAGGGCCAGCGGGTCGAGGTACTCCTCGCCCCGGCGTAGCCCCCAGTGCAGGCACGCCTCGGTCGGGCAACCCGGGTGGCCGGGCAGCAGTTCGCCCAGCGGCGCGCCGGCGGTGACCGGCTGACCGGGGCGGACGCCGGGTTGGACCGGTTCGTGGGTGGTCCGCAGCCCGTCGGCGTGCCCCACGGTGACCACCGGTCGACCGGCCACCAGGCCGGCGAAGAGCACGGTGCCCGGCCCGGCGCTGCGGACCACCGCTCCGGCCGGGGCGGCCAGGTCGACGCCGCGATGGCCAGGCAACCATGGTCGGGGTGGCGGGTCGAACCGGCGCACCGGGCGGGGTGGCCCGTCGACCGGCCAGCGGAACCGCCCGGCTGAGTCTGGGGCGGACGCGAGGGCCGCCGCGACCGGCACGGCCGGCGTCGGTGGTTGGCCGGGCACCGCAGCGGCCAGCACCGCCAGCCCGCAGAGCTGGACGGTCAGGGCGAGCGGGAGCGCGGTGCAGAGCAGCACGGTACGGCGGATCGAACGGGCGGGTGGCGGGCGCATGACGGCAGCCTCCAGCCGGGGCCGCGTCGTCTGCCAGCCCGGCCGACCGTCCTGTGGACAACCGGAGGTGCTGTGGACGACCACCCAACGCCCTCGATGATCTGCTATGCCCGCCGCCTGACGGCCAGGTCACCACCACTGGTCGTTGGACCCGGTCTCGTAGTCGTACTCCTCGACGTGCTCCCACTCCCGCCCGGTCGCCTTCTGGTAGGCGTTAGAGGGGACGTCGAGGATCGAGTCGGCGTGGGCGGCCTCCACGGTGGTGAACCGCGCGAACGCCGCCGGATCGGCCAGCACGGCGGCGAACGCCGCCGGTCCGGCCACCACCACCGCGCAACGGGCGTACAAAAAACCGTCATCGGACAGTCGGTCGGCACCGGGAAAGACCGCCTGAGCGAGCACCCGACGGTCCAGTTGGTAGAGCGTGTACGCGAGCGTCTCGGCGAAGCCGATGATCCGCTCCACCGGCTCTTCGGCCAGCATCGCGGTCAACCGCTCGTACGGCCCGTCGTCCTGAATCTCGGGCCGGCCGCCCAGCACCGCGACGAGCCGCCAGAATTCCTCATCCGCAATCATCACAACCCTCAATGATCGCTCGGATCAGCCGGTACCAGCCCACTGACCGCACGCCGCCGTACCTGCGGTGGACGTTTTCGGGCCGCCACCCAGGGCCTAGGCTGGGCCGCGTGCGGCGGGTGCCGCCGTCTGTACCGGGGAGGCCCGCATGACCACTCTCGATGACCACACGCTGTCCTCCAATGGACCGACGGTGGCCGACGTCAGCGGCCCGTCCCGGCTCGCGGAGCCGGACGAGGCGATCAGCGCCGAGGAGTTGCAGCTCGCGGCCCGCAACCACGGCATCCCGCTGGAGGCGCTGCGCTACGACGTGACCCCGGCCGGGCTGCACTACCTGCTGATCCACTACGACATTCCGGCGCTCGACCCGGCGACGCACACGCTGACCATCGGCGGGGCGGTGGACCGGCCGCTGACGGTGACCCTCGCCGACCTGCACGAACGGCCCCGGGTCACCCAGCAGGTGACGTTGGAGTGCGCCGGCAACGGGCGGGCCCTGCTGCACCCCCGGCCGGTCAGCCAGCCGTGGCTGGTCGAGGCGGTCGGCAACGCCGAGTGGACCGGCACCCCCCTGGCCCCGCTGCTGCGGGAGGCGGGCATCGACCCGGGCGCGGTGGACGTGGTCTTCACCGGCGCCGATCACGGCGTGGAGCGCGGGGTCGAGCAGGACTACCAGCGGGCGCTTCCGGTCGCCGACGCGCTGCGCGAGGAGGTGCTGCTGGCGTACGAGATGAACGGCGCTCCCCTGCTGCCGCAGCACGGTGCGCCGCTGCGGCTGATCGTGCCGGGCTGGTACGGCATGGCGCACGTGAAGTGGGTGCACTCCATCGAGCTGCGGACCGAGCCGTTCGAGGGGTACCAGAACGCGGTGGCCTACCGGGTGCGCCGCGACGCCGACGACCCGGGCGTGCCGGTCACCCGGATCGAGCCGCGTGCACTGGTCCGTCCGCCCGGGTTCCCTGATTTCATGTCCCGCCGTCGGGTGCTGCGGCCTGGCTCGTGCACCCTGGATGGGCGGGCCTGGTCGGGGCACGCGCCGGTGGTCGCCGTGGAGGTGACCACCGATGGCGGGCAGAGCTGGGCGCCTGCTGAGCTGGACCCGACGGACGCGGGGGATTTCGCCTGGCGGCGCTGGCGGTACGAGTGGGTCGCCACCCCCGGCCGGTATGTGCTCGCCGCGCGGGCGACCGACGCGTCCGGGCGGACCCAGCCGGTCGAGCAACAGTGGAACCGTGGCGGCTTCGCCAACAACATGGCGCAGCGGGTCGAGGTCGTGGTGCCGGCGGAGTGACCGGCGGCGGGTGGCACGCCACGGGTGGGGGCCCGTGGCACGGCCGGGCGGCTGGGTGCGTTCAGCCGCCGAAGCCGGAGTCGGCGGGCAGGGAGATGTCGGGCTTCTCCAGCTCCTCGACGTTGACGTCCTTGAAGGTCATCACCCGGACGTTCTTTACGAAGCGGGCAGGACGGTACATGTCCCACACCCAGGCGTCGTGCATCTCCACCTCGAAGTAGACCTCACCTTCGGAGTTGCGCACGTGCAGGTCGACCTGGTTGGCCAGGTAGAACCGGCGTTCCGTCTCCACCACATAGGAGAATTGGCGGACAATGTCGCGGTACTCCCGGTAGAGCTGCAGCTCCATCTCGGTCTCGTACTTCTCGAGATCTTCCGCGCTCATCGCACTCCGCCTTCCATGGCCACATCTTCCCCCACCGGCGTCGGAGGCCGAGGCGGCTCGCCCAACGCCACGCCGACGGTACCCCCTGACGCCCGCAAACGCTCCATCGGCTCATCCGGGCCGTGGCCGCTGGGCCGACGGGCGCGCGGCGGCCGGCCGTCGCGGCCGGAGACAGCGGCGACATTGACGTACGAGAACCGGTGCTCACGGCACGGTCCGTGCTCCCGCAGCGCCGCGCTGTGCTCCGGTGTGATGTAGCCCTTGTGCTCGGCGAAGCCGTACGCCGGGAACACCCCGTCCAGTTCCACCATGAGCCGGTCCCGGGTGACCTTGGCGAGCACACTGGCCGCCGCCACGCACGCGGCCACCCGGTCGCCCTTCCACACCGCGAGCCCGGGCACGCCCAGGCCGTCCACGCCGAAGCCGTCGGTCAGCACGTACTCCGGGCGGGTGGTGAGCGAGGCGAGCGCCCGGCGCATCGCGGCCAGGTTGCACACGTGCAGGCCCCGGGCGTCGACCTCCTCGGCCGGGATGACCACCACGGCGTACGCCAGGGCGCGGTCCACGACCTCCGCGTACACCCGCTCCCGGCTGGCCGGAGTGAGCAGCTTCGAGTCGGCCAGCCCTTCGATCTCGCCGCGCCGCCCCTCGGGCAGCACCGCCGCGGCGGCGACCAGCGGACCGGCGCACGCGCCCCGGCCCGCCTCGTCGGCACCGGCGACGTGCCGGAAGCCCCGCCGCTGCAACGCCCGCTCCAGGGCGTACAGGCCTGCCTCGCGGCGCACCACGGTGCGCGGCGGGGTCAGCACGACGCCTCGCCCTCGTCGGCGGTGGCGGACTGCCCCAGCCGGGTCAGCAGAGCGGGTAGCTCCGGCGGGTAGAACCGGTCGCCGCTGGCCGCCAACTCGTCCGGCAGCCACCAGCGGTGGTCGGCGATGCTGCGCCGCTCAATGTCGTTGAAACCCGTGGTGTCCACCTGCCAGGACTCCACCCGGAAGAGGAAGAAGTCCTGCTCCTGGCGGTACCAGACGCCGTCGAAGGAGAACTCGGTCGCGTCGGACCAGACCGACTCGCCCAACTCGGCCGGGTCGAGCTGCAGGCCGGTCTCCTCGGCCAACTCCCGGGCCGCGCCCACCGCCGGGGACTCCAGCGGATCGAGGCCGCCGCCCGGAGTGAACCAGTATCGGTGCCCGGGTCGGGCCGGGTCGAAGCCCTCGAACAGCAGGACCCGGCCAGCCGCGTCGACGAGCAGCACGCGGGCCGCACGTCGAGGGGTGTAGGCGCGGTCGCCACTGTTCGTGCCTGCGGGGCTCGCAAGCTCACTCCTCGCGCTCACGGTCACCGCACCAGCCTGCCAGACCGACGACGGATCGCCCACGCCCCGTCGGCCTACGGCTTGGGAATGCCGTCGAACCCGTCGGGCACGCTCAGCAAGGTGGCCCGGTTGACCGGCCAGAAGACGGTGAACGCCCGCCCGACCACGTCGTCCTCGGGGATGGTGGCCTCCATGATGTCCTGCTGGGACTGCTGCCAGTGCTCCAGCGAGTCGCCGGAGGCCGAGCGGTGGTCGCCCATCACCCACAGCCGGCCCTCCGGCACGGTGATGTCGAACTCCTGGTCGGCGGGCTTGTCGCGAATCCCGTCCATGGAGAAGATGTACGGCTCGTCCAGCGACTTGCCGTTGATCATCAACCGTTCCTGCGGGTCACAGCAGACCACGTGGTCGCCGGGAATGCCGATCACCCGCTTGATGAAGTCCTCACCGTCGGGGTTGCCGCTCCACGCGGTCGGAGCCTTGAACACGATCACCTCGCCGCGGTGCGGTGATCGGAAGTCATAGACCAGCTTGTTGACCAGCACCCGGTCATCGATCTTGAGGGTGTTTTCCATGGACGGGGAGGGGATGAAGAAGGTCTGCAGCACGAAGGCGCGGACCAGCACCGCAACCAGGATCGCCACACCCAGCAGGATCGGCAGCTCCTTCCAGAAGGAGCTGCGCGGCTTGTCGGTCTGCTCGTCAATCACGCCAAGGAGCCTACGTTGCCCGGCTGGACGGCACCGCCCGGAACGCGCGGGAACCACGTAGCGCGGCCGCCAGCGGAAGTATCAGCAGCACACCGCCCTGTGGAGTCGGTCGCACCGGAGGCGCACCGGGAGACGCCGTGACCGGCCCGGACACGTCCTCGAACGTCGACGGCACCGACAGCGCACTCCACCGCGACGAGGGCCAGACCACCATGAAGGCCCGGCCGACCACGTTGTCGATCGGCACCGGCCCCTGGCAACGCGCGTCCTGGGAGACCTCGCGGTGATCGCCCATCACGAAGATCTGACCGGGCGGCACGACGACCTCGTCGAAGCGCCGGGAACGACACTCAGCCGGATTGGGCGGCAGATCCAATGGTGAGTCCCGCAGGACGTACGACTCGTTGAGCGGGGTGCCGTTGACTGTCACCCGACCCTGGCTGTCGCAGCACTGGACCCGGTCACCGGGCAGACCGATCACCCGCTTGATGAAGTCCTTCTCACCGGGGCGGCTCACCCCGACCAGGTCGCCGACGGTGCGGGTGAGCCGCCCGACGACACCCGGCTTCGGCTGGTCGTCGACCTGCGGCGCCCAGCGGTCGGTGCCCCGGAAGACCACCACCTCGCCGCGCAGCGGGTCACGGATGTCGTAGACGACCTTGTTGACCAGCACCCGGTCACCGACCAGGAGGGTGTCCTCCATCGAGCCGGACGGAATGAAGAACGCCTGGAGCAGGAAGGTGCGGATCAGCACCGCGAGGCAGAACGCCACCACCAGCAGCAGCGGCAACTCCTGCCAGAGAGGCATCTGTCGGCGGGTGCGGCGAGCCCGTCGACGCCACGGGTCGACGGTGCCGTCATCGTCAAGCGTCTGCACCACGCCACTCCCCGGTCCGCAGAAACACCACCGCCCGGGAGCCTCGTCGAGGCTCCACGGGCGGTAGTGGACAGCTGCCCGCCGCGTGGGCGGGACCGCCGCCTCACTGCGCCCGTACCGACCAGGGTAGTGCGCTCTGGTCGGTACGGCATACGCGCAGCTCGGGCGGCGTGGCGAGCGAAAGGTCAGCTGGGCTGACGCTCCCGCTTCTCCTTGATCTTGGCCTTCTTGCCGCGCAGCTCGCGCAGGTAGTAGAGCTTGGCGCGACGCACGTCACCGCGGGTCACGACCTCGATCCGGTCGATGCCCGGGCCGTTGAGCGGGTAGGTCCGCTCGACGCCGACGCCGAAGCTGACCTTGCGGACCGAGAAGGTCTCGCGCAGACCGTCACCCTGGCGGCGGATCACGACGCCCTGGAAGATCTGGACACGGGACCGGTTGCCCTCGACGACGCGGGCGTGCACCTTGACGGTGTCACCGGCCCGGAAGTCGGGAAGGTCGGTCCGCTTCGACTGGGCGTCAAGGGCGTCCAGGATGTTCATCGCTGTGTCCTCGTGAGGCTCACGGCGCACCGTCACTCGGTGCGCGGGTGGGTGATTCTGATTCCCGGGTGGTGATCGGCGGACCGACCCCGGTCGGGGATCCTCGCAGCCGACCGCGGGCGCGGACGGATGCGGCAACCCCCCTACTTTGCCACATCTCCCGGTGGAGGTTGAAATCCGGCCTGGTCCAGGGCCGCGATGTCCCGTTTGTCGAGCCGATCGGGGGGCAGCGCGGCCAGCAGGTCCGGACGGCGGGCAGCGGTGCGCAGCAGACCTTCCTCGCGCCGCCAGCGGGCGATCTTGCCGTGGTCGCCGGAGCGGAGCACCTCCGGCACGTCGTGCCCACGCCAACTCGGCGGCTTGGTGTAGATCGGTGCCTCCAGCAGCCCGTGCGCGTGCGACTCCTCGTCCAGCGAGCCCGCGTTGCCCAGCACCCCCGGCAGCAGCCGAGTGACCGCCTCCAGCATCACCAGGACCGCGACCTCGCCACCGAAGAGCACGTAGTCGCCGAGCGACACCTCGGTGACCGGCATCCGGGTGGCGGCGTGCGCGAGGACCCGCTGGTCGATCCCCTCGTAACGGCCGCAGGCGAAGAGCAGGTGCGGCTCGGCGGCCAACTCGTACGCCATCGCCTGGGTGAACGGGGCACCGGCCGGAGACGGCACCAGCAGCCGGGGCGGCGGGGCGTCGACCGGCGCGAGGGCGTCCATCGCCTCACCCCACGGCTCTGGGCGCATCACCATCCCCGGCCCGCCGCCGTAGGGGGTGTCGTCGACAGTGCGGTGCACGTCGTGGGTCCAGGCCCGCAGATCGTGCACGGCGAGCTGGAGTACGCCGTTGGCCCGGGCCCGTCCGATCAGCGACAGGTCCAGCGGGGCGAAGTACTCCGGAAAGATCGACACGACGTCGACGCGCATGCGGGCTGGTCCTAAAGGTCGAGCAGTCCGGCTGGCGGGTCGACGATCACACGTCCGCCGGCCAGGTCGACCTCCGGGACGATCGCCCGGACGAACGGGATCAACGCGGTACGCCCCTCGGGGCGCCGCAGCACCAGCAGGTCGGACGAGGGTGCGTGGTCGATGCGGGCGACCTCACCGAGGCGTTCGCCGGCCGGGGTCACCACGGCCAACCCGACCAGCTGGTGGTCGTGGAACTCCTCCGGGTCGTCCGGTGGGGCCACGTCGGCGCTGTCCACCACGAGCAGCGTCCCGCGCAGCGCCTCGGCGGTGTTGCGGTCCAGGATGCCGTCGAACGCGATCAGCACCCGGCCCTGGTGGAAGCGGGCTTCCTCGATGGTCAGCTCCGCCGGAATCCGGAACGGCACCCCGGGTTCGTCGGCGGTTGGCGGGGGCGTCGCGCCCGGCGCAGTGCGCAGCACTGTGCCGGGCGCGAACCGTGCCTCGGGCTCGTCGGTCCGCACTTCCACGGTGACCTCACCGCGGACACCGTGCGGCTTGCCGATCCTGCCGACGACGAGCTGCATCAGTACGAGTCGACGATGTCGACGCGAACTCCGCGCCCGCCGATGGAGCCGATCACCTGGCGCAGCGCCTTGGCGGTCCGGCCGGACCGCCCGATCACAGTGCCGAGGTCCTCGGGGTGCACGCGGACTTCGAGCCGCTTGCCCCGACGGGAATCGACCATCCGCACCCGGACGTCATCCGGGTGGTCGACGATGCCCTTGACCAGGTGCTCCAACGCCGGACGCAGTGGCATGTCAGGCCTGCTCACCGGCGTCGGCAGCGGCCGGAGCCTCGGTCTTCGGCGCCTCGGCCGGAGCCTCAGCCTTCGGAGCCTCGGCAGCCTTGGCGGCCTTCTTGGCCGGCTTGGCCGGGGTCTCCGGGGCGAGCCCGGCGGCGGCCTTCGCCTCAGCCTCGTACGCCGCCTTGCGGTCGGCCCGCTCGGGGGCGACCAGGAGCGGCGGCGGGGCCGGCAGGCCCTTGTACTTCTGCCAGTCACCGGTCAGCTCCAGCAGCCGCTGCACCGCCTCGCTCGGCTGAGCGCCGACGGACAGCCAGTACTGGACCCGCTCCGACTTGACCTCGATGATCGAGGGGTCTTCCTTGGGCTGGTAAACCCCGACGAACTCGATCGCCCGACCGTCACGCTTGGTGCGCGAGTCGGCGACGACGATGCGGTACTGCGGGTTGCGGATCTTGCCCATCCGCAGGAGCCGGATCTTTACGGCCACAGTTGTTTCGCTCCTGTTGCGATCTCACCGGCCCAGGCGGGCGGTGTGCATGGGTGAGCGCCGACCGGACCCGTGGGGTTGGGCCGGAGACTACTCGGTGGACTGGCGACGCGCCCGGGTTAGAGGGCGCCGGACGCGCGCCGGATACCAGCGACCCATTCTGCCAGATCCGCTGCCGATCTCCCGCATCGGACCCGGACACCGCGTCGCCGGTGACCTGGAACACCGTTCAGCGCACCGGTGGACGATCCCACCCGGGCGGAAGTTTGTCCGGTACGCCCCATTCTGGCGGAGCCATGAAGTCACACCAGGTGCCATCGAACGGGAACTCACCGGCCTCGGCGAGCGCGATCACCCGCTCACCCTCGGCACGGACCGCCTTCTCGTCGGTCACCCAGTAGTCGGCGCCGAAGGCGAGCCGCTCGACGAACTCGCCCTCGTCCTTCCACTCCCAGCTGCGGTCCGGCCAGACCACCACGTCCAGGTCCTGGTCCACCACGTCGACGCCGGCCACCGGGCCGTCGTCCCAGCGGACACCGGGCTCCTCCAGGTTGACGTACCAGCTGGCGAACCGGCCCTGGGCGTCAGAGAACCACCAGACGGAGTGCGCCGCCCCCGTGGGCAGGAACTTCAGCAGCGGCGGACCGTTCCAACGCCCCTGCGCCAACCGGTAGCTCGACGCGATCCACTCGGCGAACGGCATCGCCCGCATGTTCAGCCCGGCCTCGGTCACCTCGTGGGCCACCGGCGAGTCACGGGCGATCCAGACCAGCAACCCTCGATCGTCATCGCTGACCACGCGGGCCGGCCGGACCCACCCGATCCGGCCGTGCCGCACGTTCCGGTGCATGATCAGCCGGCCCGGCTCGAACCGGTCGACGAGCACCTCAGTAGGCGCGGGCGAGGATGGCGATCAGATCGGGCTCGTCCTCCGAGTCGGGTACCGAGCCGTCGGCGCGCAGCAGGCAGCGCACCGTGACGCCCTGACCGTTCGCCTCCGCCTCGCCGGCCACGCCGACCGCCGACCACGGCACCCGCGCCCAACCGTTCGCGGCAGCCTCGATCGCCTCGGCCAGAGTGGCCACCTCCACAGTGCGCGCTTCACGGTTGGCCAGCGCCTGATCGTGCAGCACCTGCTGATCGGTCTCCAGGGCAGCCAGCACCGCGGCGACCACGTCCGCCACCGGCGTCGGGGTCTTCGAGCCGTCGGTCCGGCGCACCACCACCGCGTTGCCGGCGGCCAGGTCACGCGGGCCGACCTCGACGCGTACCGGATAGCCACGCAGCTCGGCGTCGACAGCCCGGCGGCCGAAGGCGGTGTCGGTCCGGTCGTCGAGCGCGACCCGGACACCGGCGTCACGCAGGCCGTCGCGCAGCTTGGCCGCCGCCTCGCCGACGCCGTCACCGTCCTTGACGATCATGACGTACGCCTGGATCGGCGCCAGCTTCGGCGGCACGCGCAGGCCGTTGTCGTCGCCGTGCGCCATGATCAGGCCACCCAACATCCGGGTGGACGTGCCCCAGGAGGTAGTCCAGGCGTGCTCCCGGCCCCCCTCCTTGGCGGAGTAGCTGATGTCGAACGCCTTGGCGAAGTTCTGGCCCAGCTCGTGGCTGGTGCCCAGCTGCAACGCCTTGCCGTCGCCCATCATGCCTTCGCAGGTGTACGTGGCCGTCGCCCCGGCGAAACGCTCGCGCGCCGTCTTCAGGCCGACCACCACCGGGATGCCGATCACGTTGACCATCAGGTCCTCGTACGCCTCGTGCAGGATCCGCCGCGCGTACGCGCGGGCGTCCTCCCGGGTGGCGTGCGCGGTGTGCCCCTCCTGCCAGAGGAACTCGCTGGTACGCAGGAAGATCCGCGGACGGAGCTCCCACCGGACCACGTTCGCCCACTGGTTGAGCAGCAGCGGCAGGTCCCGGTACGAGTCGATCCACTTGGCCATGAACTCGCCGATGACCGTCTCGCTGGTCGGCCGCACCACCACCGGCTCGGCCAGGGGCTTGCCGCCACCGTGCGTGACGACCGCCAGCTCCGGCGAGAAGCCCTCGACGTGCTCCGCCTCGCGCTTGAGGTAGCTCTCGGGGATGAACAACGGGAAGTACGCGTTCTCCGCACCCGCCGCCTTGATCCGAGCATCCATCTCAGCCTGCATACGCTCCCAGATGGCGTAGCCGGCCGGTCGGATGACCATGGTGCCGCGAACCGGGCCGTTGTCGGCCAGCTTCGCCTTGGCGATCAGGTCCTGGTACCAGCGGGGGAAATCCTCCGCACGGGGAGTGAGCACGCGTGCCATGACCGCACATCCTATGCGCCACGCGGGCGGACACCGCGTCCGGGAGTCGCCACGCCACGCCGTCCCGCTCTGCGCACGGGCCGTGACGACGCTGTGCGGGTCGCGGGTGCGCCCGTAGAATTCGACCACCATGACTACATCGACGGACTCCCCGCGCCAGCGGCTGCGCGACACGATCGTGGACGCCGCCCGCGCCCGGACCATCGCCGCAGGCTGGGACGCGGTCCGGATGGGCGGGGTGGCCACCACGGCCGGGGTGAGCCGGCAGACCGTCTACAACGAGTTCGGCAGCAAGGCGGGCCTCGCCGAGGCGCTCGCCCGCGCCGAGGTGGACCGGTTCGTCGGCGATGTTCGCGACGCGCTGCTCGCACACGGCTCAGACGTCCGGGCCGGCGCGTACGCCGCCATCGCGCGCACCCTCGCCACAGCGGCGGACAATCCGCTGGTCAAGGCGATCCTGACCAGCGCCCGGGGCGGGTCGGACGAGCTGCTGCCGTACCTCACCACCCGTGCCGAGGTGGTGCTCACCGAGGCGTCCGGCGCGCTGATCGACTGGGCTGGCGACCACCTGCCCGGGGCGGACCAGGCCGCGCTGGCCTTCGCCGCCGACACCATCGTCCGCTTGGTGGTCAGCCACATCGTGCTCCCCCGCGAACCGATCGAGCAGACCGCGACGGCCCTCGCCGACCTCGCCGTACGCCTCTTCAGCGCCGCCGCCCGCGCAACCCCCTGACCCCGCACCCCGCACCCCGCACCCCGCACCCCGCACCCCGCACCCCGCACCCCGCACCCCGCACCAAGATCCGAGCAACTTCCCTGATGTTGCGCGGTTCGTCCTCGTTGATCTCGCCAAACACGCCAAGATCGCGCTCGATCGTGGATGTAGTGGCATCCAAGAGCGCGGAGGCCACTGCATCCTGGTTCGAGCGCGATCTTGCGCTGTCGGAGGCACGGTGCGGCACGGGCGCGGCACGGTGCGGCACGGGCACGGGCACGGCGCGGTCCCGCAGGGCTGGCCCAGCGCGGCACGGCACGACCGGCGGGGCGCTCGGGGGAGGTCAGCGGATGACGTGGCCGCGGAGGATCGTGCGGGACGGGGCGCGCACGACGCGCAGGTCGCCACGGGGGTCTTCGGGGTAGACGGTCAGGTCGGCGAGGCCGCCCTCGACCAGGCCGGCGAAGCCGAGCCACTCGCGGGCGCCCCAGGAGGCGGCGGCGAGCACGTCGGTAGGTGACATGCCGGCCCGTTCGTGCAGCAGCAGCATTTCCTCGGCGGCCAGCCCGTGGTCGATGCCGCCACCGGCGTCGGTGCCCACGTAGATTGGCACCCCCGCCTCGTGCGCGGCACGCACCACGTCGGGGAAGCCGTCGCGCAGCGCGAGCATGTGCTCGGCGTACCCGGGGAACTTGCCCCGCGCCTGCTCGGCGATGCCTCCGAAGGTGGCGATGTTGATCATTGTGGGGATCAGCGCGGTGCCCTGGCGGGCCATCTCGTCGATCAGGTCGAGGCTGAGCCCGGTGCCGTGCTCCACCGAGTCGACGCCGGCCCGCACCATGATCTCGACGGCTGATTCGGAGAAGGTGTGCACCGCGGCGCGCACTCCGGCGTCGTGTGCGGCCCGCACGGCGGCGGTGAGGGTGTCCGCGTCCCAGGCCGGCGCCAGGTCACCCACGCCACGGTCGATCCAGTCGCCGACCAGCTTGACCCAGCCGTTGCCGGCCCGTGCCTGCGCGGCCACCGTCACGGCCACCTCGGTCGCGTCGACCTCCACGCCGATGTCGCGCAGGTAGCGCTTCGGCGGGGCGACGTGCTGGCCCGCGCGGGCCAGTCGCGGCAGGCCCGGCTCGTCGTCCAGTTCGGGGTACGGGTACGGCGAGCCGGCGTCGCGGATCGCCAGCACCCCGGCGTCCCGGTCGGTGCGGGCCAGCTCGCGGGCCTGGTCGAGCGACGTGATCGGGGCGCCACCTCGGGCGATGCCGATGTGGCAGTGCGCGTCGACCAGCCCCGGCAGCACGAAGCCGCCGTCGACCACGGTCTGGGCACCGGGCACCGGGGTGAAGGTCACCCGGTCACCGACCAGCCAGAGATCGCGGACCTCGTCGTCGGGGAGCAGCACGCCGCGCACATGAAGGGCCATGCGCACAGTCCTACCCGATCACTCCTCGTCGGGGGCGAGCAGGTCGTTCTTCCGAGCGGTCAGGGCGGGCAGGTCCACGGAGACCTTCCACGGCCGCTCGGTGACGAACAGATCCTCGGTGTGGGCGACCTGCTCGTACTCCCGGTTGGCGCCGAGGGCGTACTCGGTGAGCGTGACGCGCTCCTGCAACGGGTCCACCACCCAGTAGGACCGGATTCCGGCGTGCGCGTAGACCTTCGCCTTGTCGTACATGTCGCGGAAGACGAATGGCGGCGGGACGACCTCCACGGCGAGCAGGGCGTCCTCGACCGGAACGGGTGACCGGTTGGCATGCGTGCGGCGAACGACCACCACGTCGGGGCGCGGTTCGTTACGCCGGTCGACCCGCATCGAGAGGTCGATGCTGCCGCTCGGGCAGGATCGGGGCTGCGGTCATGACATCTCTTTTCAGAGGGGCGACATCACCCTAAGCGCCAGATCAGTCGCCCACCGTCACCGACACGCGTCAGCGCGGGCCCTTGTCGCCGCCCTTGCCGAGCTTGTTGAAGTCGATCTTCGGGAGCTTGAAGCCGGGCGGCAGGCCCTGGCCGGCAGCGAGATCGTTCGGGTCCATCCCCGGCGGGAGCTGCGGCATGCCGCCCGGGAAGCCACCCGCACCGATGCGCGGACCGGCACCACTCTGCCCCGCACCCCGCGAACGCTGCGAGCCCTTCGTGTTTTTTCGCTTGTTCTTCGGGCTCTTGGTCGCCTTGCGGCGACCACCACCGGGCAGGCCCATCATGCCGCCCATCTGCTTCATCATCTTCTGCGCGTCGGCGAAGCGGTTGAGCAGTTGGTTGACGTCCATCACGGTGACCCCGGAGCCGTTGGCGATGCGCGCCCGACGGGAGCCGTTGATGATCTTCGGATTGGTGCGCTCGCCCGGGGTCATCGACCGGATGATCGCGGTGACCCGGTCGAAGTGGCTGTCGTCCAGCTCGGCGAGCTGGTCCTTCATCTGCCCCATGCCGGGCATCATCGCCAGCACGTTGGCGATCGGGCCCATCCGCCGCACCGCGATGAGCTGGTCGAGGAAGTCGTCCAGGGTGAACTGCTCACCGCCCATCAGCTTGGCGGTCATCTTCTCCTTCTGATCGGAGTCGAAGGCCTGCTCGGCCTGCTCGATCAGAGTGAGGACGTCGCCCATGCCGAGGATCCGGCTGGCCATCCGGTCGGGGTGGAAGACGTCGAAGTCCTCCAGCTTCTCACCGGTGGAGGCGAAGAGGATCGGCTGCCCGGTGACCTCACGGACCGACAACGCGGCACCACCACGGGCGTCGCCGTCGAGCTTGGAGAGCACCACGCCGGTGATGCCGACGCCGTCTCGGAACGCCTCGGCGGTGCGGACGGCGTCCTGACCGACCATCGCGTCGATGACGAAGATGACCTCGTCCGGCGAGACGGCGTCGCGGATGTCGGCGGCCTGCTGCATCATCTCGGCGTCGATGCCGAGCCGGCCGGCGGTGTCGACGATGACGATGTCGCGAGCGGCGCGCTTGGCGTGCTCGATCGACGCGCGGGCCACCTGCACCGGGTCACCGGTGCCGTTGCCGGGCTCCGGGGCGTACACCTCGACGCCGGCCCGGCCACCGAGCACCTGGAGCTGCCCGACGGCGTTGGGGCGCTGCAGGTCGGCGGCGACCAGCAGCGGCTGGTGCCCCTGGCCCTTGAGCCAGCGGGCCAGCTTACCGGCGAGGGTGGTCTTACCGGAACCCTGGAGGCCGGCCAGCATGATCACCGTGGGCGGCTGCTTGGCGAACTGGAGCCGTCGCCCCTCGCCGCCGAGCACCTTGATCAGCTCTTCGTTGACGATCTTGATGATCTGCTGGGCCGGATTCAGCGCCTGCGAGACCTCGGCGCTGCGGGCGCGCTCCTTGACGGCCGCGATGAAGCCCTTGACCACCGGCAGCGCGACGTCCGCCTCCAGCAGCGCGAGGCGGATCTCGCGCGCGGTGGCGTCGATGTCGGCGTCGGTGAGCCGCCCCTTGCCGCGGAGCTTGGTGAAGATCCCGGACAGGCGGTCACTCAAGGTGTCAAACACGCGAACATCCCGTTTGTCAGTGTTCCGGCGGGCACAACGCGGCCGGCACTGCGGAGTCCGGCCACCGCTAGGGTAACCGCCCGGCCGAAGGGCCGCTGTCGGCCGGCCCGGGCCTCACCCCGACACCAAACCCGACTGGTACGCGAACACGACGAGCTGGGCCCGATCCCGGGCTCCCAGCTTGCCCATCGCCCGGCTGACGTGGGTCCGCGCCGTCGCCGGGCTGACCACCAACCGCGCGGCGATCTCCTCGTTGTTCAGGCCCTCACCGACCAGGCCGACGACCTGGCGCTCCCGATCGGTCAGCGCGTCCAGTCGGGGGTGCGGACGCAGCACCCGGGACGGCCGGGTCGCGAACTCCCGCACCACCCGACGGGTCACCGACGGCGACAGCAGCGCCTCCCCCTCGGCGACCAACCGGATCGCGCGCAGCAGCTCAGCCGGCCTGGTGTCCTTGGTGAGGAACCCGCTCGCACCGTGCCGCAGCGCGTCGAAGACGTACTCGTCCAGCTCGAAGGTGGTGAGCACCACCACCCGGGTACCGGTCAGGTCGGGGTCGGCGACGATACGGCGGGTCGCCTCGATACCGTCGATACCGGGCATCCGGATGTCCATCAGCACCACGTCCGGCCGTTCCCGGCGGGCCAACTCGACGGCCCGCAGCCCGTCGGACGCCTCGCCGGCCAACGCCAGATCGTCCTCGCTCTCCACCAGCGCGCGCAGTCCGAGCCGAACCAGGTCCTGGTCGTCGGCGATCAGCACCCGGATCACGTCGCCGGCTCCACGGGCAGCCCGGCGTACACCCGGAACCCGCCCCCGGCGCGCGGCCCGGTGCTCAACCGCCCGCCCAACGCCACGACCCGCTCCCGCATCCCGGCCAGACCGTGACCGCCCTCGTCGTCGGCCGGAGCTGTCCCGGCGCGGCCCGGCCCCATCCCTCGGTCGGTGACCTCGACGGTCACCTCGTCGGCGCGGTAGCCCACTGTCACCTCCGCGCTCGCCACCCCCGCGTGTCGCAGCACGTTGGTCAACGCCTCCTGCACCACCCGGTACGCGGCCAGGTCCACCGCGGCCGGCAGCTCCCGGGGGTCACCGACCACGCGCACCTCGACCGCGAGCCCTGCCCCGGCCAGCCGGTCGCGCAACGCGGGAAGCCGGGCCAGGCCGGGTACGGGCTCGCGCTCGGCACCCCGCCGCACCGCGCCCAGGGTGACCCGCAGCTCGTCCAGTGCCTCGCGGCTGGTCCGGCTGATCGCGGTCAGGGCCACCTCCGCCTGCTCCGGCCGCTTCGGCAGCAGGTGCAGGGCGATCTCGGCCTGCATGCTGATCGCGGCGAGCCCATGCCCCACCACGTCGTGCACCTCCTGCGCGATGCGCAGCCGCTCCTCGTCGGCCTGCCGTCGCGCCTGTTCAACTCGGCTGCGGGCCGCTTCGGCACGGGTACGCGCGGCCGTCTCACGACTCACCCGCACCACCACCCCCACCGCGAACGGTACGACCACCCAGGCCGACGCGGGCAGCACTCCCGTCCAACCGGGCGCCGGCCCCCGGCCGGAGAAGACGTGCGCCAACAACAGGACGAAGGCGGCACCGGTGGCGAGCGCCGCCGGACGCACCGGCAGTCGCACCGCCACGGTGTACACCGCGATCAGGAACGTCAGCAGGATCGGCCCGTAGGGGTAGCCGATCAGCAGGTACGTCGACGTGGCCACGGTGACCACGACGAGGGTCGCGACCGGGGTGCGCCGCCGGACCGGCAGGGCGAGCGCGGCGACGGCGATCAGCACCCGACCGACAGCGTCCAGCGGCCTCGACCCCGGCTGGTTCTCCCCGGCCAGGCCGGTGGCGAGCAGCCCGAAGCCGAGCAGCACCAGGGCGAGCACGGCATCTGCCGTCAGCTCCGACCACCGCCCCTGCCCGTTCCGTCGCATGGCCGTCATTCTGCCCGCGCCGACGCCGCTCGACGTGCGTCCGCGAGCGGCACCGCCGCTACGCCCCCGGACGTACCCCCCCCGCGCGCCGCCCCGCGCCGCCCCGAGCCTCGCCGATCTTGCACTTTGTGTTGTCGAGATGCGGCTTTTGCGCGCTATGCGGGGACGCAAAGTGCAAGATCGACGCGGTTATGGGGTGGAGACGCGTGGGAGGGGTTAGACGGCGGCGAGGACCGCGGCCTCCAGGCGGGCCCGGGTGGCGTCGTCCGGCCAACCACCGACGAGATAGAACGCGTCGACCACGTCGGCGCCGAGGGTGGAGATGCGGGCCGCGCGTACCAGGGCGCCGGCCTCGTCGAGCGCACAGGCGACCCGGTAGAGCAGGCCCGCGGCGTCGGCGGCGCGCAGCTCCAGGAGTACGGCGTCGGTGGCCGCCTCGCGGTGCCAGACCACTCGTGGAGCCGCGCCGCCGCCACGGCTGGCGAGCGCACGGCCGCGCAGCCGCTGGGTGACCGACACGTCGCCAGCGACCGCCCGGCGCAGGTCGGCGCGGAGGGGGACCGGGTCGGGCGGGAGGCCGTAGCGGGGCTGCACCCGGCACTCGACCAGGGCCCGACCGTCGACGGCGGAGGCGTCCGCGGAGATCACCTCCAGCCGGTGCAGCGCCAGGCAGCCGGCCACCGTGGCGAGCAGACCACGCCGGTCGGCCGCCGCGACCGACACCCGGTCGCCGGTCAGGTGAACGACCGGCAGTGGCCCGGCCAGCAGCTCCGGGTCCGGGGCGGGCGGCTCGGGGAGCACGCCGGTGTCCAGCGCGGTGCGAACCCTGGCGACCAGCTCGGCGACGAGTCGGCCCTTCCAGTCGGACCAGGCCGCCGGCCCGGTCGCCGCCGCGTCGGCGCGGACCAACGCGTGCAGCAGGTCGAGGGTGCCGGTGTCACCGACCGCCTCGGCCACCGAGGCGATGGTGACCGGGTCGGCCAGGTCGCGGCGGGTCGCCACGTCGGGCAGCAGCAGGTGCAGCCGGACGAGCGTGCCGATCAGCTCGACCTCCGGGGCAGGCAGGCCGACCCGGGTTGCCACCGCCTGGGCAACCGGCACACCGACGGTGCTGTGATCACCGGGGAGGCCCTTGCCGATGTCGTGCAGCAGAGCGCCGAGGAGCAGCAGGTCGGGGCGTTCCACCTCGCGGGCGTGCCGGCTGGCCTCGTGCGCGGTCTGCACGAGGTGCCGGTCGAGGGTGAAGCGGTGCACCGGGTTGTGCTGGGGCAGGCTACGCAGCCGGGTCCACTCGGGCAGCCAGCCGTCGACCAGCCCGTACCGGTCGCAGGTCTCCCAGGCCGGCACCAGGCCGGGACCGGCGCCGAGCAGGGTGATCAGCGCGGCCCGGGCCTCGGCGGGCCAGGGGGCGGGCAGTGGCGGGCAGTACGCCGCCAGCCACTCGCAGGTGGCCCGCGCGATGGGGATTCGGGTCGTGGCCGACGCGGCGGCCACCCGCAGCGAGAGGCTCGGGTCCGGGCGTGCCCCGATCGCCGTGCGGGCGAGCACCAACTCGCCGTCGTGTTCGACCACGTCACGGGCGACCGGGCGGCGAGCCGGGCGGCCGTTCCCGCCCCGGGAGCGGCCGGAGCGCAGCCGGTCGGCGGCCCGGAAGGCGTCGTCCAGGGCGTGGCTGACCGTGCGGGCGTCACCGGCGACCCGACGCAGCAGCGCGTCGCGGTCTTCCAACCCGAGCAG
This sequence comes from Micromonospora sp. CPCC 205558, assembly GCF_036902955.1. Taxonomy (NCBI): domain Bacteria; kingdom Bacillati; phylum Actinomycetota; class Actinomycetes; order Micromonosporales; family Micromonosporaceae; genus Micromonospora; species Micromonospora sp. CPCC 205558. Next base: position 24,358 of record NZ_JBAKHR010000030.1, on the reverse strand, counting down.
GGTGGCCACGCCGTCGCCCTCCTGGGCGACCAACCGGTCGACCCGTCGGCCGACCTGCTGGTGCAGGGCGTCGCGGGTGTCCAACAGGCGCAGGTGGGCGGCGCGCACGGCGGGGCGCAGCGCATCGGTGATACCGGCGGCGGAGATCGCCCGCAGCAGCCCCACGTCGCGCAGACCACCGGCGGCCTCCTTGAGGTCGCCCTCCAGCAGGAACGCCAGCTCACCGTGGGCCTGCCAGCGGCTGGTGGTGACCTCCCGCAGACCGGGCAGGTGCCGGACGGCGGTGCGCCGCCAGTGATCGGCGGCGGTGCTGATCAGCGCGTCGGCCAGCGCCTGGTCCCCCACGACCAGCCGGGCGTCGAGGAGCCCGAGCGCGACCTTGACGTCGTCCTGGGCCACCGAGAGGGCCTCGGAGACGGTGCGTACGGAATGGTCGAGCCGGAGACCCGCGTCCCAGATCGGGTACCAGACCGAGGCGGCCAACTCGTCGGTGCCGGGCACCCCGGCGTGCAGCAGGACCAGGTCGAGGTCGCTGTACGGGGCGCACTGCCGCCGGCCCAACCCCCCGACGGCCAGCAGCGCCACCCCCTCGCGCGCCGGAAGCAGCCCACGCAGAAAGCTGTCGTACGCGGCAGCCCGCCGCTGCCGAGCCGACTCCCCGATCCCCCCGGGAACGCCGATGACCTCGTTGATCAAGAGTTTCGCGTCGCCATCGGCGGCGTGCCCCGACGCGTTCTTCCTGATCAACGAGGTCATCTCAGTCGTGGCCGAGATCAGAGCGCGTCGAGGCCGCGTTCGCCGGTACGTACCCGGACGACCTCTTCGACACCGGTGACCCAGACCTTGCCGTCACCGATCTTGCCCGTGCGGGCCGCCCCGACAATGGCGTCCACGACCTTCTCCACGTCGATCTCGTCGGTGAGCACCTCGACCCGGATCTTGGGCAGGAACTCGACCGTGTACTCGGCACCCCGGTAGACCTCGGTGTGCCCCTTCTGCCGCCCGTACCCCTGAACCTCGCTGACGGTCAGCCCAGCCACCCCGAGGGCGTGCAGGGCCTCCTTCACCGCGTCCAGTTGGTACGGCTTGATGACTGCGGTCACCAGCTTCATGTCCAACCCCTCCATCCCAGGAACGTTAACCGGCGACCTTTTCGCTGACCGGCTCGGCGGGCTCCGCCTCCGGCTTGGCACCGCTCGTCGTGCCGCCACCGGGAGTGCCGATGCCGGCCATCGCGAACGCGCTGCCCGTGCCGCCGCCGGCCGGGGACAGGTCGTAGCTGCTCTCGGCGTGCTCGGCGATGTCGATGCCCTCGACCTCATCCTCGCCCTTGACGCGGAAGCCGATCGTCTTCTCGATGACGAAGGCGAGCACCCAGGCGATGCCGAACGACCAGACGGTGACGATCAGGCCGGCGAGGGCCTGCCGCCCGAGCTGGGTCACGCCGCCGCCGTAGAAGAGGCCGTCGGAGGCGCCCACCGCGTCGGTGATCGCGGAGTTGACCGAGTTGGTGGCGAACAGGCCGAGCCAGAGCGAGCCGATCCAACCACCGACGAAGTGCACGCCGACCACGTCGAGCGAGTCGTCGTAGCCGAGCTTGTACTTGAGGCTGACGGCGAGCGCGCACACCGCTCCGGCGACGATGCCGAGCAGGACGGCCGCCCACGGTGCGATGAAGCCACAGGCCGGGGTGATGGCGACCAGACCGGCGACGGCGCCGGACGAGGCACCGACCATCGTCGGCTTACGGGTCTTGACCCACTCGACAGCGATCCAGCCGAGCACCGCCGCCGCCGTGGCGAGCTGGGTGTTGATGAAGGCGAGGCCGGCGACCGAGTCGACGGTCAGCTCCGAGCCGGCGTTGAACCCGAACCAGCCGAACCACAGCAGACCCGCACCGAGCGCGACCAACGGGATGTTGTGCGGCTTCATGCCCTCACGCGGCCAACCGAGCCGCTTACCGAGGACCAGGGCCACGGCCAGCGCCGCCGCGCCGGCGTTGATGTGCACCGCGGTGCCACCGGCGAAGTCCAGTGCGTGGATGTCGCCGCCGATGATGCCGCCGCCCCACACCCAGTGGGCGACCGGGAAGTAGACCAGGGTGGCCCAGCCGAAGGCGAACAGCAGCCAGCCGGCGAACTTGGCCCGGTCGGCGATGGCACCACTGATCAGCGCCACGGTGATCACCGCGAAGACCATCTGGAAGGCCATGAACACGTAGAGCGGGACCCCGATGCCGCTGGGGTTCTCCGCCGTGGCACCCCACAGGTCGGTCTCGGCGAGGAAGGTCTTGGTGCCGAGGTACGCGCCCGGGTCGCCCCAGAAGCCGTTCACGTCGGTCCCGAAGGCGACGCTGAAACCGTAGAACCACCACAGAATAGAGATGAGCCCGATAGCGGAGAAGCTCATCATCATCATGTTGAGTACGCCCTTGGCCCGGTTGAGGCCGCCGTAGAACAGCGCCAGTCCGGGGGTCATGAGCAGCACGAGCGCGGTCGAAACCAGCAGCCACGTGGTATTGGCGCCGTCGATCGTCGGTGCTTCAGGCACGCTGGCCTCCTAAAGGGTGAAGTCCTCCTTCGCGGCTTTCCGGGGCAGCGTCGCCCGTAGGCCGGTTGCGCGGAAGCTTCGCGGCCGGCTGTTTCACCAAGGGTCTCGTGCGGGTTTCCGTTTCGTGACGGGTTGTTTCGGACGTGTCACGAAGTCCGCACAGTCAGCAGCATGGACGACTGTGGATCAACCGGACGGCGATCGTCGATGGCCGACCGGTCGGATGCATCGACCGATCCGCTTGACGGGCCCGACCGAGCATCGACCGACCGGCGCTCAGCGGAGAGCGTTCTCCAGAGTGTGCCGCTCGTAGTCGAGCAGCCGCAGATCGCGCATCGGTCGGCGCAGGTGGCCCTTGTGCACGATCCGGACGAACGCCGGCTCACCGGCGGCAGCCATCCGGCGGATCCCCTCGACGTGGTCCACGATCCGTTTACGGATGGTCCGGATCAGCCGGTGCCGGTCCCGGGGGATCAGCCCGTACGCGTCGGCGAAGAGCCGCAGTCGGCGCGGCCGGTCCGGGTGCTTCCAGCCGAGCGTGATCGAGTCGCGGTCCGCGAAGATCGGCACCCAGGTCCAGGCCGCGTACGCCACGTCGTAGATCCGCGCTCCGGGCGAGGCGAGGTCGAAGTCGATCAGCCCGAGGGTGCCGTCCGGACGCCAGATCACGTTGTGCGGCGCGGCGTCGTGGTGGCAGATCACCTCGGTGTCCGGTGGTGGGGGCCCGAACGAGCGCCAGACCGCCGCCTGCGGAGGGGTGAAGCCGTACTGCGCGTCGTGGAACATCCGCAGCATGGTGGCGACGGTGACCAGGGCCTCGTCGGTCACCCAGTGCGGGGCGAGCGGATATTCGCCGCACTCCCCCTCCAGGTACGACAGCACCTCACGGTTGCGCTCGTCCATCCCGAGCGCCCGGGGGGCGCCGGTGAACCCCACGTACTCCAGGTGGCGCAGCAGCGCGTGCACGGACGGGGTCCACGGCCCGGCGTTGCGCCGGACCGTGTCGCCCACGCGGACAACGGTGCTCACGTTGCCGCCGTGCAGCGGGATCTCCTGCGAAGTCACGTACGGTCTCCCGAGGCGCTGCGAGGGGTGGCCGGGGTCGCGCCAGCCCGCGTACGCGCGATCGTCACTGGTCACTCGAGACTACGCGTCCCGGCCGGTGGCCTCGGTCCCCAACAGCGCGTCGACGAACTGCGCGGGGTCGAACGGGGCCAGGTCGTCCTTGCCTTCGCCGAGGCCGACCAGCTTCACGGGGATGCCGAGCTTGCGCTGCACGGCGATCACGATTCCGCCCTTGGCGGTGCCGTCGAGCTTGGTCAGCACCACCCCGGTCACGTTGACCACCTCGGTGAAGACCCGGGCCTGCTCCAGGCCGTTCTGCCCGGTGGTGGCGTCCAGGATGAGCAGTGTCTCGTCGATCGGGCCCTGCTTCTCCACCACGCGCTTGACCTTGCCCAGCTCGTCCATCAGGCCGACCTTGTTCTGCAGGCGGCCGGCGGTGTCGATGAGCACGGTGTCCACGCCGGTGTCGATGCCGCGCTTGACGGCGTCGAAGGCGACGCTGGCCGGGTCGGCGGCCTCGGGCCCCCGGACGGTCTCCGCGCCGACGCGCGAGCCCCAGGTCTCCAGTTGGTCGGCCGCGGCGGCCCGGAAGGTGTCGGCCGCGCCGAGCAGCACGCTGCGACCGTCGGCCACCAGCACCCGCGCGATCTTGCCGCAGGTGGTGGTCTTGCCGGCACCGTTGACGCCGACGACCAGGACCACCGCCGGCACGCCGTCCTTCGGGGCGGTCCGCAACGAGCGGTCCAGGCTCGGGTCGAGCGCGTTGACCAGCTCGGCGGCGAGCAGTGCCCGCAGCTCGGAGGCCGAGCGGGTGCCGAGCACCCGGGTGCGCTCCCGGAGCCGGTCGACGATGTCACGGGTGGCGTCGACGCCGACGTCGGCGGTGATCAGGCTGTCCTCGATCTCCTCCCAGACGTCCTCGTCGAGGTGGTCACGGGCGAGCAGGCCGAGCAGGCCCTTGCCGAACACGCTCTGTGAGCGGGACAGCCGCGAGCGCAGGCGGACCAGCCGCCCGGCGGTCGGCTCGGGGACCTCCACCTGCGGTTCGAGCACCGGCGGCGGTTCGACCAGGACACCGGTGGACAGATCGGACTCCGGTGCCTCGACCGGCGGGCCGGCGAGATCCTCCTCAGCCCTGGTGTCGACCTCGGTGCGCGGCAGCGGGGGCTCGGGCCGCCGCCGCAATCGCGGCACGACCAGCCCGACTGTGCCGGCGATCAGCACGCCGAGCAGGACCAGAGCGAGGACGAGATATTCGGCCATGCCGGAATCCTGTCAGATGCCGGCGGCCGCGTCCCAGCCACCGCACCCCGAGCGGTGCCCGGAGTCTCCACCACCGCGCCCGGCCGGGGCCCGGGACCGGCGGTAGGCTCGGCCGCATGCCGGCCGCACACCTCCTCATCGGCCCACTGCTGCGGCGAGTGGTGGACACCCGGGCGACGATCTGGGTCGAGACGGCGGCGCCCGCCGTGGTCACCGTCCGCACCGCCGGCGGCGCCACCGGCACCGCGCCCACCTTCTCGGCGTACGACCACCACTACGCGCTCGTGGTGGTCGAGGGGCTCACTCCGGACAGCGAGACCACCTACGAGGTCCTGGTCGACGACGAGATGGTCTGGCCGGTGCCGAGCAGCGGGTTCCCGCCGAGCGTGATCCGCACCCGGGCCGACGACGATCGGGACCAGCCGGTCAATCTGATCTTCGGCTCGTGCCGGGAGACCACCCAGCACGCCACCACCCGCAAGCTGCCACCGGACGCGCTGGACGCGTACGCCCGGCGGTTGATGGCCGACCCGGAGTCGAACCCGCTGCCCGACCTGCTGGTGTTGCTCGGCGACCAGGTCTACGCCGACGTCACCTCGCCGACCGTGCGCCGGCTGCTGCGTCGACGGCGGCGGCGGCCGAAGGGCGCTCCGGCCGACCAGGTGGTGAGCTTCGACGAGTACACCAAGCTCTACCTGGAGTCCTGGCGTGATCCGGAGATCCGCTGGCTGCTCTCCACCGTGCCGAGCGTGATGATCTTCGACGATCACGAGATCATCGACGACTGGAACACCTCGGCGGCGTGGCGTGCGGAGATGCGCGAGCAGCCGTGGTGGCCGGAGCGGATCGGCAGCGGGCTCGCCTCGTACTGGGTCTACCAGCACCTGGGCAACCTCTCCCCCGACGAGATCGTCGCCGATCCGGTCTTCGCGAAGGTCACCGCCGCCGAGGACGCCACCAGCGTGCTGCGCGAGTTCGGCCATCGGGTCGACCAGGAATCCGACCTGGCGCACGACACTGAGCGTTGGCGCGCGGTGCAATATCAGTGGAGCTACGCGCTGGATCTGGGCCGGACCCGGCTGGTGATGCTGGACAACCGGTGCAGCCGGGTGCTCGAGTCCAACAGCCGGGCGATGCTGCCACCCGGCGAGTGGGCCTGGTTCCTCGACCAGGCGCACGGGGTCTACGACCACCTGGTGGTGGGTGCCTCACTGCCCTGGCTGCTGCCGCAGGGCATCCACCACATCGAGGCGTGGAACGAGAAACTGGCGGACTCACGCCGACCGTGGGTGGCGCGCGGGGCGGAGAAGCTGCGCCGTGCTCTGGACCTGGAGCACTGGGCGGCGTTCCGGCGTTCCTTCGAGGCGCTCGCGGAGACGTTCGCCCGCATCGGCACCGGCACGCCGCGGCAGTCCGGCGCCCGGATCGGGGCCGGTCCGGCGTACGCCCCACCGGCGTCGATCAGCGTGCTCTCCGGTGACGTGCACCACTCGTACGTGGCTCGGGCCCGGTTCGCCGACCCGGCGGTGGTCACTCCGGTGCACCAGCTCACCTGTTCGCCGATCCACAACCAGGTGCCGGCCGGCATCCGTCCGTTGATGCGGCTGGGCTGGTCGCCCGGTCCGGCCGGGGCCACCCGGGCGCTGGCCCGTTCGGCGGGCGTACGCCGACCGGGGGTGCGCTGGCGCAAGCTGGCCGGCCCGTACTTCGGTAACGCGGTCGCCACGCTGACGCATCGGGGGCGCGAGGCCGACGTCGTCATCGAGGGCACCACGAATGACGGGCACCTACGCCCGGTGATGCGGCGTCGACTCTCCGGCGGCGGCGGGCCGGCCGCGCCGTAGTCTCTACGCCGTGGATGAGCACCTGCCGGAGCCGATCCGAGCGGTTGAGCACGAGTTGACCGCTCTGCTGCGCCGTGGCCGCGCGGTCTCCTGGGAGATCGCCCGGGAGGTGCACCCGAATCTTGAGCCGAACACCTACGGGCTGCTGCTCTGGTTGCGGCGTAGCGGGTCGATCCGGTTGACCGAGTTGGCGGCACGGCTGGGCGTGGGCAAGGGGACGCTGAGCCGGCAGATCAACGCGCTGGAGGTGCTCGGCCTGGTCCACCGCGACCCCGATCCGAGTGACCGGCGGGCCGCGCAGATCAGCCTCACCGAGGAGGGTCAGCGCCGGTTCGACATCGCCCGCGCGGCCCGGCTGGGCGAGTTCCTGCGCGCCCTGGACGGCTGGCCGGAGCGGGACGTCGAGGACTTCGCCCGGCTACTCGGCCGGTTCAACGACTCCTGGCAGTAGCGCCTCGCGACGGGGAATAGGGTGCCGGTTCGGCAAGTTGTTGCTTCAGGCAACCAAGGCATACGGTTGCTCCAGGCAACTCCCAGGCGGCCGTGCGTCCCAGCCCGCCGCGGTTGCACCTCGACTCCACTCGGAGGCAACAAACGATGAGCCAGGCGACAGTGCCTCCCCAGGCGACCGCCGTGACCATGACCCACCGGCAGATCCTGGAAGCACTTTCCGGCCTACTGCTGGGCCTGTTCGTCGCGATCCTCTCCTCCACGGTCATCTCGAACGCGCTACCGAGAATCATCACCGAACTGCACGGCGGCCAGTCCGCCTACACCTGGGTGGTCACGTCGGCGCTGCTCGCGACCACCGCGACGACCCCCATCTGGGGCAAGCTGGCCGACCTGACCAACAAGAAGACCCTGGTCCAGCTCGCCCTCGGGATCTACGTGCTGGGCTCGGTGCTGGCCGGTCTCGCCCAGGGCACCGGAGAGCTGATCGCGTGCCGGGTGCTCCAGGGCGTCGGCGCCGGCGGCCTCACCGCGCTGGCCCAGGTGATCATGGCCACCATGATCGCGCCCCGCGAGCGGGGCCGCTACAGCGGCTACCTCGGCGCGGTGATGGCCGTCGGCACCATCGGCGGCCCGCTGATCGGCGGCGTGATCGTGGACACCTCGTGGCTCGGCTGGCGCTGGTGCTTCTACGTCGGTGTGCCGTTCGCCATCGTCGCGCTGATCGTGCTCCAGAAGACCCTGCACCTGCCGGTCGTCAAGCGGAAGGCCGAGATCGACTGGTGGGGCGCCACCCTGATCACCGCCGCCGTGTCGCTGCTGCTGATCTGGGTCTCGCTGGCCGGCGACCAGTTCGCCTGGGCCTCCGGGCAGTCCGCCGCCATGGTCATCGGCGCGCTGGTCCTCGGTGCGCTGGCGATCCGGGTCGAGACCCGGGCCGCCGAGCCGATGATCCCGCCACGCCTGTTCCGCAACCGCACCATCACCCTCGCCGTCGTCGCCAGCATCGCGGTCGGTGTCGGCATGTTCGGCGCGTCGATCTTCCTGAGCCAGTACTTCCAGATCAGCCGCGGCCAGAGCCCGACCATGTCCGGTCTGATGACCCTGCCGATGATCCTCGGCCTGCTGGTCGCCTCCACGGTCATCGGGCGGATCATCACCAAGACCGGCCGCTGGAAGCGATACCTCGTGATCGGGTCGTCGCTGCTCACCATCGGCTTCGCGCTGATGGGCACGCTGCGCGCCGACACCAACTTCGCCCTGCTCAGCGTCTACATGCTGGTGATCGGCGTCGGCCTGGGCATGACCATGCAGAACCTGGTCCTCGCCGTGCAGAACACCGTCGGCCCGCACGAACTCGGCGCGGCCAGCTCGGTGGTGGCGTTCTTCCGCAGCCTCGGCGGCGCGATCGGTGTCTCCGCTCTCGGCGCGGTGCTCGCCCACAAGGTCAAGGACTACACCGCCGACGGGCTGGCCCAGCTCGGCATCCCGGCCTCCAGCTCGGGCAGCGGCGGCGCCCTGCCCGACGTGCACACCCTGCCCGGCCCGCTGCGGGCGGTGGTGGAGGCCGCGTACGGCCACGGCGCCGGTGACATCTTCCTGGCCGCCGCCCCGTTCGCGCTGATCGCGCTGATCGCGGTGGTCTTCATCAAGGAGGTGCCGCTGCGCCAGCACAACGGCAACCCGGTTTCCGCCGAGGTCGAGCGGGAATCGACAGTCGCTGCCGGCGCTGGGGCACCTGTGATCCGTACCGGCGAGCAGAGGTGAGGTAGAACCATGGGCGTGGGAGCACCGGACCGCGAGGAGTACGGTCCCCGGACCCGACCGCTGCCCTTCGAGCGCGGCACGGACGGGCCTCGGGTGATCATGGTGGGCATCGACGGCACCCGCACCTCCGAGCGGGCCGGCTCCTACGCCGCTGGCCTGGCCCGTCGGCAGGGCGCCGCCCTGGTGGTGGTCTTCGTCAGCTCGCCGAGCGGACTGGCCGCCCTGGTGCCCGGCATGGACGCCGGCGCGGTCCAGCGCACCCACGACGAGTTGGCCGACGAGCTGCGCCGGGAGTGCCGGCGCGGGGCCGAGCAGTGGGGCATTCCACTGACCCTGCTGGTGCGGCGCGGCGACGCGTACGGCGAGCTGTGCGCGGCAGCCGACGAGTTCCAGGCCGACATGCTGGTGGTCGGGGCCTCCGAGCAGGCCGGGCACCGGCTGGTCGGCTCGGTCGCCACCCGGCTGGTCCGCGCCGGCCGTTGGCCCGTCGTCGTGGTGCCCTGAAACTCGGTCGCGACTGTCGCACCCGAGCCGCAGGATGGCCCGATGACGACATGGAGAGCACCGGAAATCGACCGCCGCCACGAGCCCCTGGTCGCTGATGAGCGCACCATGCTGGAGGGCTGGCTCGACTACCACCGCGACACCCTGCTGCACAAGTGCGCCGGCCTCACCGCCGAGCAGTTACGCACGCCGAGCGTCGAGCCGTCCGGCCTGAGCCTTCTCGGGTTGGTCCTGCACATGAGCGACGTCGAGCGGTCCTGGTTCCGCCAGCGCTCCGCCGGCCAGGACCTGCCCGACCTCTACGACTACGACACCGACAACGACGCCGACTTCCACGCTGCGGCCGACGCCGATGCCGAAGCCGCCTTCGCCGTCTTCCGGGCCGAGGTCGACGCAGCCCGGGCAGCGGCCGAGGGGCGCTCGCTGGACGACACGTTCACACTGACCCGCAGCGACGGGACCCGCACCTTCAGCCTGCGCTGGGTGTACGTGCACATGATCGAGGAGTACGCCCGGCACAACGGCCACGCCGACCTGATCCGGGAACGCATCGACGGCGTCACCGGCGACTGACTATCGCTGGTAGTCCAAGGCAGCCCGCAGGTAACGCAGATCGGCGTGGCCACCCCAGCGGTGCGCCGACAGCCCGGCGGCGCGGGCACCCCGCACGGCCCAGTCCTCGTCGTCGACGAAGAGGACCCGGGCCGGCGGGGTGGCCAGGGCCACGCAGGCGGCCTGGAAGTATTCCGGGGCCGGCTTGTGCACCCCGATCACCGAGGAGTTGACCACCACGTCCAACTCGCCGACCAGACCGAGCGCGGTCAGGTCGGCGTCGAGCAGGTCGGTGGCATTGGTGCCCAATCCGACCCGGACGCCCGCCGCGCGGACCTCCCGGACGAACGCCAACACCTCCTGGTCGACCTCTCCCCGGTAGCTCTGCCACTGCTCCACCGCGGCGCGGGCCCGTTCCGGGCTGCCCACCGATTCGGTCAGGGCGTCCGCCACGCTGCTCATCCACTCGGCGTGGTTGACCTGGCCGGTGAGCACCGGCTGGAGCCGCCCCCACTGCATGGCGATCTCGCCGAGCACCCCCTCGGAGAGGCCGTACTCCCGCTCGACAACGGCGGCCACCGCCGGGTCCCACCGGCGCAGTACGCCGTCGAAGTCCAGCAGGAGCGCCGTCGCGCGTTCCCGAGCCACTACCCGTTCTCCTCGCCGCGGCCGTGCCGCTGGTCGTCCTCGTCGGCCCGGTTGAGCCGTTGGCTGATCACCTGGGTGACCCCGCTGCGCATGGTCACGCCGTAGAGCGCGTCGGCGATCTCCATCGTCCGCTTCTGGTGCGTGATGACGATCAGCTGACTCTTCTCGCGCAACTGTGCCAGCAATGTGATCAACCGGCCCAGGTTGACGTCGTCCAGGGCCGCCTCCACCTCGTCCATGATGTAGAACGGGCTGGGCCGGGCGCGGAAGATCGCCACCAGCATGGCCACCGCGGTCAGCGACCGCTCGCCACCGGAGAGCAGCGACAGCCGCTTGATCTTCTTGCCCGGTGGGCGGGCCTCCACCTCGACGCCGGTGGTGAGCAGGTCCTCCGGTTCGGTGAGGATCAGCCGCCCATCGCCGCCGGGGAAGAGCACCGTGAACACCTGCTCGAACTCCCGGGCGGTGTCCTCGAAGGCGCTGGCGAAGACCTCCAGGATCCGCTCATCCACGTCCTTGACCACGGTGAGCAGGTCCCGGCGTGTGGCCTTGAGATCCTCCAACTGCTCGGAGAGGAACTTGAACCGCTCCTCCAGCGCGGCGAACTCCTCCAGCGCGAGCGGGTTGACCTTGCCCAGCAGGGCGAGTTCGCGTTCCGCCTTCGCGGCCCGCTTCTCCTGCACCGGCCGCTCGTACCGCACCGGCTCGGGCACCGGCAGACCGTCCCGTTCGGCCGCCGCGACGTCGACCTGGGTCGGCGGAACGGGCTGAGTGGGGCCGTACTCGGCGACCAGCGTCTCCACGTCCAGCCCGAAGTCCTCGGCGGCCTTCGCCTCCAACTGCTCGATGCGCAGCCGCTGCTCGGCGCGAGCCACCTCGTCGCGGTGCACCTGGCTGGTCAGCCGCTCCAGTTCCGCGCCGAGCCGCTTGGCCGCCCCGCGTACCTCCTGGAGATCTGCCTCCCGCGCGGCGCGCTCCAGGGCGACCGCGTCGCGGTGCTCCTCGGCCGTCGCGATCGAGGTGGTCAGCCGGGTCAGCGCCTCCCGGGCGCCACCGGCGACGGACCGGGCGATGCCCGCGCCCCGGGCGCGGGCAGCCCGCCGGGCCGCCGCGCGCTCCCGGGCGGCCCGCTCCGCGGTGGCCTGCCGGGCGAGGGAGTCGGCCCGGCCGGCGATCGAGGAGACCCGCTCCTCGGCGGTACGGACGGCGAGCCGCACCTCCATCTCGTTCTGCCGGGCCTGCGGCACCATGGCCGCCAGTTGATCGCGTTCCTCGGTGGAGGGCTCGGCGTCGACCGGGGTCTCCTCGGCCAGCCGTAGCCGCTCCTCCAGCTCGGCGAGGGCGGTGAGATCCCGTTGCCGGGCGGCCTCGGCGCGGGATCGGGAGTCGCCCAGCCGGTCGGTCTCGGCCTTCGCGGACCGGGCTGCCGCGCCCAACTCGGCCAGTCGGCGAGCGGCGGCGTTGCGGTGGCTCTCCGCCTCGCGCTTCTCGGCGGCGGCGTGCTGCACGGCCTCCTTGGCGGCGGCCACCTCGGCGCGCGCCTCGACCAACTGGTCACGCAGCTCCAAGCCGGCGCGTTCGGCGGTGAGCCGGTTGGTGCGGGCCTCCTCGACGGCGGCCTGCACCTCGATGTAGCTGGGGGCCTTGGCCGACCCGCCCGCCGCCGCGTACGCCCCGACCACGTCACCGTCCGGGGTGACCGCCCGCAGCTCGGGGTTGGTGGCGACCAGCTCGGCCGCGGCGGCGAGGTCATCGACGAGGGCCACGTCCCGCAGCGCCCGGTGCACCGCCGGGCGTAGCTCGGGGCCACACTCCACCAGGTCCGGCGCCCACCGGGCGCCGTCCGGCAGCTTCGGGCGCAGCGCGTCCGCGGAGCCGGTCATGCCAGGCCCGGCCGGGCTGCCGACCAGCAGGCCCGCCCGGCCGGCGTCGGAGATCTTCAGCAGCCGCATCGCCTCGACGGCCTCGTCCACGCCGGTGACGGCGACCGCGTCGGCGAGGCCGCCGAGCGCGGCGGCCAGCGCGGCCTCGTGGCCCGGCGCGACGGTGAGCAGCCCCGCGAGGCTGCCGAGCAGGCCGGGCACGTCCCCGGCGCGGGCGAGTAGCGCACCGGCGCCGTCCTTGCGCCGCAGCCCCAGAGCGAGCGCCTCCTCCCGGGCTTTCCAGGTGGCGGCGTCCTTCTCGGCAGCCCGCTCCGCGTCGGCCAGCGAGCGGACGGTTGCCTGCGCGCGTTCCTGCTCGGCGACGGCCTCGGCGTGCCGGGCGTCCAGGTCGGCGTTGTCCCGGTCCGCCTCGGTGGACTGGGCGGCGACCGCGTCCAGGTCGGCCTGCGCCTGCTCGGCGCGGGCCAGCGCGTCGGCGTGCGCGACGGCGAGCCGTTCGATCTCCTCCCCGGCGCTGGTGGTCCGAGCGCGGGCCGAGTTGACCTGGCCGGTGAGCCGGGCCATGCCCTCGCGCCGGTCGGCGATGGCCTTGGCCGCGGCGACCAGTTCCCGCTCGGCGGTGGCGAGCTGCCGTTCCAGCTCCTGGCGATGCTCGACCGCCTCGGCCAGTCGGATCTGGTCGTCGGTGAGCGCGGCGCGCAGCTCCTCTTCCTGCTCGCGGACCCGTTCCGCCTCGGCCTCCAGCTGGTCCGGGTCGCGGCCGGGTCGCTCGTCGTCGCCGGTGGCGCTGAGGTGCCGCAGCCGCTCCCGGGCCAACTGCTCGATCGAACGGAAGCGTTCCTGCAGGGCGGAGAGCTTGTACCAGGTGTCCTGAGCGGCGGCGAGCAGTGGCGCGTCCTCGGCGAGGGCTGCCTCCAACTCGCCGAGCCGGCCCTGCACCTCGGCGTGCTCACCCTCGATCTGCTCGCGCCGCTCGCGCAGCGCGGTCTCGTCGGCGATCTCCCGGTCGAGGGTGGTCCGCAGGGTGGCCAGGTCGTCGGCGAGCAGGCGCAACCGGGCGTCGCGCAGGTTGGCCTGGATGGCGGCGGCACGCCGGGCCACCTCGGCCTGCCGGCCCAGCGGCTTGAGCTGACGGCGCAGCTCAGTAGTCAGGTCGGCCAAGCGGTTGAGATTCACCTGCATCGCGTCGAGCTTGCGCAGCGCCTTTTCCTTGCGCTTGCGGTGCTTGAGGACGCCGGCCGCCTCCTCGATGAACGCGCGGCGGTCCTCCGGCTTGGCGTGCAGCATGCCGTCGAGGCGGCCCTGCCCGACGATGATGTGCATCTCCCGGCCGATGCCGGAGTCGGACAGCAGCTCCTGGATGTCGAGCAACCGGCAGGAGTTGCCGTTGATCTCGTACTCGCTCTCGCCGGAGCGGAACATCCGGCGGGTGATGGAGACCTCGGTGTACTCGATCGGGAGCGCGCCGTCGGTGTTGTCGATGGTGAGGGTGACCTCGGCGCGGCCCAGCGGTGCCCGGCCGGCGGTGCCGGCGAAGATGACGTCCTCCATCTTGCCGCCACGCAGCGCCTTGGCGCCCTGCTCGCCGAGGACCCAGGCGATGGCGTCGACGACGTTGGACTTGCCCGAGCCGTTCGGGCCCACCACACAGGTGATCCCGGGTTCCAGCTTCAACGTCGTGGCGGAGGCGAAGGATTTGAACCCCTTCACCGTCAGGCTCTTGAGATACACCTACTCGTCCTCGTCCGGTGGCCGCCGTACCGTCGCCGGCTGTGGGGACCTGGGTGAACTCGCAGACTAACCCGCCGATGGGAGCGGGTTGACACGCGACCCGCCCCGCGTCGCGTCGGCCGTGGGCGCGCTGTCGTTCTCTCGGCCGCGAAGAAAGGCAAGCGCCTTTCATGATCGGCTTATCCGTCGACGCGTTTCGGTAACTGCGAGGTGCGCTTACCGCACGATCCACCACAAGATCATGAATGGTCGGTGTCGAAAAGGTGCCGGACAGTGTTGCGCGCCGGCACAGAGGTGTCGGCGCGCATTTTTGCGATGGTGCGATTCAGTTTTTTGGGTCCTGAAGATCAGGTCAGCGCCGGCTCGGCCAGACGGAGCAGATCGTCCGCCTCTGCCGCAGCCGCCGCGAGCCGATCGTTGTCGGCACGCAGACGCGTGATCTCGAACTCCAGTGCCTGGACCCTGGCACGCAGTCGGGTGACCTCGTCGAGCAGACGCCGGTCGGGCGCTGCACCTACGTGGCCGTAGAGGGCCTTCGCCATGCTGACTCCTTGATATGCGCTGCCGGAAAGGCCGGCCAACGCGCGCCCATTTGTACGCGGCTGTCATTCCAGGCTGTATCTGGGCATGACCGGGCGCGACTGGCGACACCTATATATTGAGCCGCAAACCCCTCCTTCGTCAAGTTCTCGCAGGCCGTAGATCATCTCTACGTCGACCTGTCCACTTGTCGGGGGGGCTGCCGCAAGGCACGGACACTCTCTGTCCGGACGCCTTTACTGTACGCCCGGATCCGCGGAAGTCCGCACCCCGGCGTCCGACTTCGCCTTAACTCTTTCTTAGCCACGTTGCCGCAGGTCGCAGGCACGCCGTAGCGTCACCCCGGCCCGCAACCGACCCCTGGAGGCATAGGCGTGTACGGCTGGACCGATCCGATGGACCCGAACGGCGCCCCCCGGCGCGCCGGAGGTCCGACCGACGAGCCGGCCTGGCTGCACGACCGCCCGGAGCCCCGCTCGGCCTACCTGTTCGGCGACGAGCCCGGTCAGCCGGGCGACGAGTGGCACCAGGAGCAGCCCACCAGCGGCCGCCAGCCGGACCGGGCAGCCCCCGTGGAGGCTGCCGACGCCCACACCGCCGCCTGGCCGGCCTACCAGCCGGAAGGCGAGACCGGCGGCTGGGGCGACAGCCGCCCGGCGCAGGACACCACCGGCGGTCGGCGCACCGAGACGCCCGGCGGCTGGCACACCGACACCGACCCGGACACCACCAGCAGTTGGCGCGGCGCCGCCGAGACCGGGCGACCCGGCGAGGGGCGGCACCGCTCCCCACGCCGTTGGCGCCGGCCACTGATGATCGGGGGCGCCGCCGCGGCCGCCACCCTCGTGGTGAGCTTCGGCGTCGGCGCGCTCGCGCTTCCCGGCGGCGACGACGGGGCCGCTCAGCCGACGGCCGTCGACGACTCCTTCGCCGCGTCGGCCGTACCGACCGAGGAGCCGGTGCTGGACACCCTCGTCGCACCCTCCCCGTCCGCCACACCCAGCGCGACGTCTCCGAGCCCGTCGCCGAGCAGGGTCGTCAAGCCCACGCCGGCGTCGTCGCGGAGCACCGCGGCATCGCGTCGCAGCGTCAACCGCAGCAGCGCGCCGAGCACCCCCGGCGGTTCCAACGGCTCCAGCGGCTCGGTCAGCGCCCAGGCCCGCGAGGTGGTGGACCTGGTCAACGCAGAGCGGGCCAAGGCCGGCTGCAAGGCGCTGAGCATCAACGACAAGCTGATGACGGCCGCCCAACGGCACAGCCAGGACCAGGCCGACCACCAGAACATGTCGCACACCGGCAGCGACGGCAGCAACTCCGGCACCCGGCTGGACCGGGTCGGCTACGCCTGGCGCACGTACGGCGAGAACGTGGCCTGGAACCAGAAGACCCCGGCCGCGGTGATGGACGCCTGGATGAACAGCTCCGGCCACCGGGCCAACATCCTGAACTGCGCGTTCACCGAGATCGGCGTCGGCATCGCCAGCAGCAACGGACCGTACTGGACGCAGGTCTTCGCGGCGCCGCGCTGACCGCGCGTCGTTCCCGCCCCCGCGCTCGTTTGACCCGGTGAGGTACGTCGGGCCGGAGCGTGGGGGCCGCGTACCGGTGCGGGCGGCGACGGGCCGTCCGGGACCCGGGAGCTGCCGATGCGGATCCGGCCGCGGCGACGCGTCGCCGTACGCCCACTGCGCCGCGCCCTGTCGGCCAGCGTCGCTCTGGTGCTGGTGGTGCCTGCGTACGGGTGCCGACCCGCGCTGACCCCGCCCGGTGCGCCCACCGCGTGGCCGGCGACCCAGGCCCGGCACTGGCAATGGCAGTGGCAGCTCAGCGGCCAACTCGATCCGGCGGTGGACGCCGAGGTCTTCCTGCTCGACCCGGTGACCACCACCGCCGCGCAGACCGCCGAGCTGCGCTCGCGGGACCGCCGGTTGATCTGCCAGGTGAACGTGGGGTCGGCCCGCTCCGACGATCCGGACGCCAGCCGGTTTCCGGAGATCGTCCGGGGCGCGGCCGGGCGTCGACCCGACAGCCGGTGGCTGGACGTCCGGAGTTGGGACGCGCTCCGGCCGGTGCTGGCCGACCGGTTCCGGCTCTGCCGCGGCAAGGGCTTCGGCGCGGTGGCGCTCTTCGACGCCGACGGGTACGCAGCGCGCACCGGCTTTCCGCTCGACTTCGACGACCAACTGCTGTTCAACCGCCGGCTGGCCGAGCTGGCCCGCTCGCTGAGCCTCTCCCCCGGGCTGGCCAACGACGTGCCGCAGCTCGCCGCCCTGGCCCCGGATTTCGACTTCGCGGTCAACGAGGAGTGCGTCCGGCTGGCCCAGTGCGCCAAACTGCTGCCGTTCAGCGACGCCGGCAAGCCGGTCTTCCACGTCGAGTACACCGGCTCGACCGACGACTTCTGTGTCACCACCGTCGGCTATGGCTTCGCGTCGATCCGCAAGGACCGCACGCTGGATGCCTCCCGGGAAGCCTGCCCCCTCCCCTAGCCCGCGCCCGCGCCCGCTCCCGCGCCCGCTCCCGCTCCCGCTCCCGCGCCCGCGCCCGCGCCCGCGCCCGCTCCCGCGATCTTGCACTTTTGGTCGTCGGCTTGCCAGGTTCATCCGGCTTTGTCGCGACCGAAAGTGCAAGATCGGCGGGATTGAGGGGGCGGGGCGGGGCGGATCAGGGGACGGGGAGCAGCTCCGGGGTTGGGGCTGGTGGGTCGGTGGGGGCGGGTGCCGGGCGAGGGCGCAGGAAGCGTGGGGCCCACCAGTTGGCGTCGCCGAGCATGGTCATCAACGCCGGCAGCACCACGCCCCGGATGATCGTGGCATCAAGCAGGATCGCCGCCGCCAGGCCGATGCCGAGCTGCTTCATGTCGATCGTGCTCAACGTGGCGAAGATCGAGAAGACTCCGACCATCACGATCGCCGCGCTGGTCACCACGCCTGCCGACGAGGTGATCCCGTACGACACGGCGTCGCGGTTGGCCAGACCGGACCGGACGCCCTCACGGATCCGACTGACCACGAAGACGTGGTAGTCCATCGAGAGGCCGAACAGCACCACGAAGAGGAACAGCGGCAGCCAGGACACGATCGCGCCCATCGACGTGAAGCCGAGCAGTCCCTGCGCCCACTCGCCCTGGAAGATCAACACCAGCAGCCCGTACGCGGCACCGGCGGAGAGCAGGTTCAGCGCGATCGAGCTGGCCGCGATCACCACCGACCGGAAGGTGAACGCCATGACCAGGAAGGTCAGCACCAGCACGAAGCCCATGACCAGCGGCAACTTGTCCCGGACGTGCTGTGCGTAGTCCTCGCTGTCGGCCACGCCCCCGCCCACCGCGTACTCGATGCCCGGGATGCCCCGCAGCTCGGCCGGGACCAGGTCGCCGCGCAGCTTCTCCAACGACTGCACCGACCGGTCGTCCCGGCTGGCGTACGGGGTCGGGACGTCCAGCACCGAGACCCGCCGGTCGGCCGACACCTCGATCTTCGGGCCGTCCGCCTCGGCCGGGGCGAACAGCGGATCGCCGGCCGCCCGGGTGGACAGGTCGGTGAGGGCGGCACGTACCTGGTCGGCCTGGTCGGCGGGCGCCCGAACGGCCACCACGTGATTGGTTCCGGCGCTCGGGAAGGCGGCGGTGAGCCGGTCGTACGCCTGCATGGCCGGAGTCGTGCGGGGCAGATCCTCCATGCCGGGGAACTTCAGTTTCATGCCGAGCGCCGGCGCGGCCAGCGCGAGCAGCAGCCCGACCGAGATGACAAGCGTCGCCACCGGCGCGCGCAGCGCGGGCCGGAGCACCGCGGGCCACAGTCGGGGCGCGCGGGGCTCACCGTGCCGGCCGGTGCGCGGCGCGGTCAGTCGCCAGAGCAACGGCACCCGGGGCCGGTCCACCCAGCGGCCGAGCCGGGCCAGCAGCGCGGGCAGGACGGTCAGCGAGCCGGTCACCGCGACAGCCACCACGAGGATCGAGCCGATGGCGAGGGACGAGAAGACCACGTCACCGGCGAGCAGCAGCCCGGCCATCGAGATGATCACCGCGAAGCCGGAGACCACCACGGCGTGCCCGGAGGTCTCCGCGGCGATCTCCACCGCGTCCAGACCGGACCGACCCTTGGCGCGTTCCTCCCGCTCCCGACGGATGTAGAACAGCGAGTAGTCGACCCCGACCGCCATGCCGATCAGCAGGATCACCGGTGCCGTGGTGTCGGTGGCCGGCACCAGGTGCGAGGCGAGGGTGGACAGACCCATCGCGGCGGCGACCGAGGAGAGGGCCAGCAGCACCGGCACGCTCGCCGCGATCAGCGCGCCGAACGCGATGATCAGGATCGCCAGGGTGACCGGCAGACTGAGCAGCTCGGCGCGCTGGAAATCCTTGCCCAGGGTGTCGTCGAGGGCCTGACCGATCGACGGCCCGCCGACCTGCTCGACGCGCAGCTCGGGGTGTGCCGCCTGCACGGCGGCGGTGGCGTCCCGCAACGGCTGCACCCGCTCCGACGCGGTCTCCGGATCGCCCGACATGGTGATCGGTAGCAGCAGCGCCGAGCCGTCCCGCGCGGTGACCGGCTGACCAACCCCGGCCACCCCGGCGACCGTACGCAGCCGGGCCGCCGCGTCGGCGGCCGCCGCCTTCGCCGCCGCCTGGTCCAACGCACCGGACTGGGAGGTGATGAGGACGTTGTCCACGGCCGGGTCATCGAAGTCGCCGGCGTCCACGATCAGGCTGGCCCGTCCCGCCTCGCCGATCGCCTGGTCGCCGCTCGTGGCCTCGTTGAGTCCGGCGGCGTTGCCGCCCACGAAGCACACCGCCACGAACACGGCCCACAGTGCGATCGCCCGCCACGGGTGCTCGGCGCTCCACCGCGCCAACCGCACCGTTACCGGTCTTCTCCCCATCTCGGGTCCCCCTGTCACGTCAGCCCCCTGTCAACGGTGCTGACGCTAGGTGCGTGACGAGGCGATCACATCGGGGATCGACCCCGGCCCGCCCTGAAACCACCAGACCGGGAGCGGGGCGGCGTTCGTCGGGCGTAAGCCCGCGATCGGGACGTACACCGGGGTCCAGCCCGGAGCGGCCCGCCGCGACCCGCCGGCATCGCCCCGAGCCGGCTCCGGGTCATCCCCGAAGGGAACCCCGGGGCCGTGGCTGACAGTGCGGGCAACTGTACGAGGAACGGTTCATGAACGCCTCGCGCCGGATCGGTGCGCCGCACCGGCGGCACGGCTCGCCCTCGCGGCCGTAGGCGTTGAGCGCCCGGTCGAAGTAGCCGCTCTCGCCGTTGACGTTCACGTAGAGGGCGTCGAAGCTGGTGCCACCCTCGCTGATCGCCTCGGCCAGCACGTCGCGGACGTGGCCGAGCAGGCGTTGCACGGCCGGGCCGGTCAACGCGTCGGTGGGTCGGGTGCCGTGCAGCTTGGCACGCCAGAGCGCCTCGTCGGCGTAGATGTTGCCCACCCCGGAGATCAGGGTCTGGTCCAGCAGGGCCCGCTTCACCTCGGTGTGCCGGCGGCGCAGCGCCGCGACGAACGCCGAGTCGGAGAACTCCGGGTCCATCGGGTCGCGGGCGATGTGCGCGATCTCGTCGGGCAACTCGGCACCGCCCTCGCTCACCGAGAGCCCACCGAACGTGCGCTGGTCGACGAAGCGCAACTCCGGGCCGTCGTCGCTGAACCGGAACCGGACCCGCAGGTGGGTCTCGTCCGCCGTGCCGGGTGGCTGGAGCAGCAACTGACCCGACATACCGAGGTGCCCGACGATCGCGTCACCGCTGTCCAGTGGCAGCCACAGGTACTTGCCGCGACGGCGGGCGTCCAGCACCGTCCGGCCGGCGAGAACGTCGGCGAAGTGCACGTCGCCTGGAGCATGCCGGCGGACCGCACGCGGATGACGAACCTCGACCGAGGCGATCCGGCGGCCGACGACCCACTGGGCCACCCCCTGCCGGACGGTCTCCACCTCGGGCAGCTCAGGCACGCCCCGGGCCCGTCTCGTGGCCGTCGGCGCCCCCGGCCGGCAGCGCCTGCGCCAGATGGTCGGCCTGCTCGGCCTGGGCCGCCCGCTCGGCGCGCTCCAGCGGCCCGAACGGCTCGTCGGAGTCGGCTGAGTCGTCCCGGTCGGTCGGCTGGTCCTGACCGTCGTCGCCGACCCGGCCATCCTGGCCGTCGTCGCCGTTCTGGCCGTTCTGCTCGGCGAGCGTCCGCCAGGCGACCTCGGCGGCCCGCTGCTCCGCCTCCTTCTTGCTGCGCCCTTCGGCGCCGCCGTACCGGTTGCCGGCCACCACCACCCAGGCGGTGAACGTCTTGAGGTGATCCGGGCCGGTGCCCTCGATCCGGTACTCCGGAACGCCGAGCCCGAGCGCCGCCGTCAGCTCCTGGAGGCTGGTCTTCCAGTCCAGCGCGGCGCCGCGACCGGCCGACTCGGCCATCAGCGGATCGAAGAGCCGGTGGATGACGATCCCCGTGGTGTCCAGGCCGTACTGGAGGTAGATCGCGCCGAGCAGCGCCTCCAACGTGTCGGCGAGGATGCTCGCCTTGTCCCGGCCACCGGTCGTCTCCTCACCCTTGCCGAGCAGCAGGTACGCGCCGAGCCCGTCCGGGCCCAGACCGCGGGCCACGTCGGCGAGCGCCCGCATGTTGACCACGCTGGCACGCAGCTTGGCCAACTGCCCCTCGGGCAGATCCGGGTGGTTGTGGAAGAGCGCCGTGGTGATCACCACGCCGAGCACCGAGTCGCCGAGGAACTCCAGCCGCTCGTTGGTCGGCAGCCCGCCGTTCTCGTACGCGTACGACCGGTGGGTCAACGCGCGCTGGAGCAGCTCGGGTTCCAGGCTCACCCCGAAGGCGGCTTCCAGGTGACCGACGGACGTCCGCCGCCGCTTGTCGTTGCTCATGTGCGTACCTCGGTGTCGGTGGAGCGATCGGTGCGATCCGTCGCGGCGTCGCCGGCGAGCAACGCGGAGACCAGATCGGTGGCGCGCCGCCGCCACAGGTGGGCGGCGAGAGCTATGCCGGAGGCGACGTCGCCGGCGCGGGCGGCCCCGTGGCAGACGACCACCGTCCCCGCGACGCCCAGCAGGGCCGCCGCGCGGGGCGAGCCGCCCTCGGCAGATGGGCCGCCGGCCATCGCGTACGCGCCCTCAATGGCCTTGAGCAGCACGTTACCGGTGAAGCCGTCGGTGACGACCACATCGGCGCGCGCGCCGAGGGCCACGTCGTACCCCTCGACCAGACCGACGTAGCGCGCCCCACCGGGCAGCGGTTCGACGGCGAGCAGAGGGTCGGTGGCGCGGCGGACCCGGTCGCCCTTGCCGGCCTCGGTGCCGACCGAGAGCAGCCCGACCCGCGGCGCGGCGATCGAGTGGGCCACCGCCGCGTAGGCGGCGCCGAGCACGGCGTGGCGGGCGAGGGTGGCCGGGCGGGGTTCCAGGGAGCCGCCGACATCGAGCAACACGACCGGCCCCGCCACGGCGGGCAGGGTGGCGGCCAACGCAGGTTGGCGGATCTCCGGCGAGCGGCCGAGGCCGAGCACGGCGGCGGTGACTGTGGCACCGGTAGCGCCGGCGGAGACCAGCGCGTCGGCGGTCCCGTCACGAACGGCGATGACCGCGGCCCGAACGGTGCTCTCGGCGCGTGCGGCGCTGGGGTGGTCGGCCATGCCGACGACATCGCGGACGGGCCGCACCGTGATCCGGGCGCGTTGCGCCGGATCGAGGGCAGCAATCAGCTCATCGGCGACCTCGGTCGGACCGACGAGAAGCAGATGCAGGTCAGGGTCGGCGCGCATGGCCCGCAGAGCGCCGTCAACCACGACGGCGGGAGCGTCGTCCCCGCCGAGGAGGTCAACGGCGATCCGCGCGGCGCCCGGCTCCACCGGAACGCCGGCCGGAGTAGGCCGGCCGGCGTCGGAGGGAGCCGGGGCACCGGGCGAATGCCAGGATGCGCGCGCCGCCCGACCTGGGGTCGGGGGCGTCACTCGGCGTCCAGGTCAGACCTCGAGAACCTGGCGGCCGTTGTAGGTGCCGCAGACGGAGCAGGCGGCGTGCGGCAGCTTCGGGGACTTGCACTGCGGGCACGCAACGGTCGCGACCACGGTCGCCTTCCAGTTCGCCCGGCGGGACCGGGTGTTGCTGCGCGACATCTTGCGCTTCGGGACGGCCACGGTTCTTACTCCTCTGTAACGGTCAGTTGCGACAGGCCCGCCCAACGCGGGTCGATCTGCTGGTGACTGTGGTCGGCCGGCAGATCGTCCCAGTGCGCCCCGCATTCGGGGCACAGTCCTGGGCAGTCCTCCCGGCAGAGCGGGTTGGTCGGCAGCGTGAGCACCAACGCGTCCCGCAGCGCCGGCTCCAGGTCGATCAGATCGCCCTGCATCCGGCCCACCTCGTCCTCGTCGGTCGTGGCGTCCGTGGTGCTGTCCTCGTACGCGTACAGCTCCTGGATCGTCACGGCCATCGAGTCGTTGATCTCGCGCAGGCAACGGCCGCACTCGCCCCGGACGGGACCGGTGATGGTCCCGGAGACGAGCACGCCCTCGGACACCGACTGCAACCTCAGATCGAGGTCAAGGTCCGCGCCCTCCGGCACGCCGATCAACTCCACACCGAGGTCCGCCGGTGCCGGCACGACCCGCTGGACCTCACGCAACGCGCCAGGGCGACGCGGCAGGTCCCTCGTGTCGAGGACCAACGGCGACCTGGGGTTGAGTGTCGATGGCGAGTGCTTGGGCATAGTTAGACTCCGGCCGGTGAGAGGCCGACAAAAAAGGTTACCTGGACGACCGCCGGACCGTCGAACCGGGGGCGACGCCCGCCTGAGAAGTCGGCTGGTGAGGTGCCGCTCAGAAGGGTAGCGGGCGTTCCGCCTCATCCCCAGCGAAGGTGCCGATCTCGCGCAGCGCGTGCATCTTGTCCCGTCCGCGCTCTATCGAGGCCAGCGCCCGGGTGAGGAACTGCTCGAAGTTGGCCAGCGCGGTGTCGACATAGTCGTCGACCTCCTCACGCAGGCGCTGCGCCTCGGCGCGGGCCTCACCGATGATCCGGGCACCCTCGTGCTCGGCCGACACGGTGATCTCGTTCACCGAGACCAGGCGGGCGTGTTCTGCCTCACCCTCGCTGATGATCCGGTCCGCCTCCCGCTTGCCGGCTTCCATGATCTTGTCGCGCTCATCCAGGAGCGCGGCGGCGCGACGCAGGTCGGCGGGGAGATCGGCGCGCATCTCATCGAGGGCAGCGATCATCTCACCCCGGTCGACCATGCAGTTGTTGCGCGACATTGGCACGGAGCGGGCCTGCTCCAGGATGGCGATCAGTTCGTCGATGCGATCGAGCGGGTCCACCGGCTACCTCACTCCTGTCGTTCGTCGGCCGACCTCCATGATGCGGGCTACGGCCGTTCCCCGCGCCACCAATCATGTCGTGCCCGCCCCGCCGCCGCCCCACTCACCCCAACCCGGCGAGTCGCGACATAGTCACCCCCGGCCCCACCACGCCGCCCCACGCGCTGCCCGGCGTTGCCAGGTGCTGCCCAGCGGCTCACTGCCCGGCGTCACCGAGGGCAAGTTCGATTCGCCGCAGC